>NZ_AP024660.1:4036690-4364028 GCF_019977395.1 Arthrobacter sp. NicSoilC5
GCACCAATGTCCGTGGCGTGCAGGCCCGTGAGTCCCGCAGCGGTGGTGATCGGGATGGCCATGGCACCAAAGGCGACCGGGGCGGTGTTTGCCACCAGCACGGCAGCAGCGGCGCGGAGCGGGGGCAGGCCCAAGGCCAGCAGCATGGTGGCGGTGATGGCCACCGGCGCACCAAAGCCGGCAAGGGCCTCGAGCAGCCCGCCGAAGCAGAACGCGATCAGGACGCCCTGCAGGCGGACGTCGCCCCCGCCGATGACGTCGAACACCCGCCGGAGGTCTTCAAACCGGCCGCTGAGCACCGTGACCTGGTAGAGCCAGACGGCCATGACCACGATCCACAGCACGGGGAAGGCGCCGAAGACCCCGCCCTGGGTGGCGGACAGAAGCGCCAGTCCGGCGGGCATCTTGAAAGCCAGGATGCCTACCGCCAGGGCCACCAGCAGGGCGAAGGCCCCGGCCACGTGGGCTTTGGTCCTGACGACGGCGAGAAGGACAAAGAAGGTCAGCAGCGGCAGCAGGCCGACGATGGCCGACCAGGCAACGCTGTTCAGCACCGGGTCTGTGCTGGGGGTGAAGTGGTCCACGAAGTTCCTCCACGATGAGGGCGATGGGGATGGCTTTGGTCAGACCACAATGGTCCGACCACGGAAGTGTAGCCCACTTTCGGCCAAAGTGTGAGCCGGTTCACCCTTCGCCGGCGGGGTTGTCAGTGGCCGCCATCACGTGGTCTACTGTGGTCAGACCATACCCTCACCCTTCCGGAAGGCCGTCATGAGAATTGCCTTGTTCGCCACCTGCATCGTGGACGCGATGTACCCGGCCACGGCGAAGGCCACCGTCAGGATCCTGGAGCGGCTGGGACACGAAGTGGTGTTCCCCGCCGGCCAGGCCTGCTGCGGCCAGATGCACGTCAACAGCGGCTACCTCAAAGAAGCCGTCCCGGTGGTCGCCAACCACGTGGCCGCATTCGATACCGCGGACTACGACGTCGCGGTCGCCCCGTCCGGGTCCTGCGTGGCCTCGGTGAAGCACCAGCACCCCATGGTGGCGCGCGCCTGCGGCGACGCTGCCCTGGAAGCCCGGGCCACCGCCGTCGGCACCAAAACCTACGAGCTGTCCGAACTGCTGGTGGACGTGCTGGGCGTGACCGACGCCGGGGCGCAGCTGGGTTCCTACTTCCCGCACCGGGTGACCTACCATCCCAGCTGCCACGGGATGCGGCTGCTGCGGCTCGGGGACAGGCAGTCCCGCCTGCTGCGGACCGTGCAGGGAATCGACCTTGCCGAGCTGCCCGAACAGGACCAGTGCTGCGGCTTCGGCGGCACGTTTTCCGTGAAGAACGCCGATGTTTCGTCGGCCATGCTCCAGGACAAGGCGGCCAACATCGAGTCCACCGGGGCCGAGCTCTGCACCGGCGGGGACGCCTCCTGCCTGATGCACATCGGCGGCGGACTGTCCCGCCAGGGCAGCTCCACCACCACCCTCCACCTGGCTGAAATCCTCGCCAGCACCTTGGAAGAACCGGCGTCCGTCACCGGCGAAGTCCGCGTCTCCACCGGAAAGGCCCTGCGATGACCACCTTCCTGGGAATGCCCTCCCTGCCGGCCTTCGGCTCGGGCAACCTGTTCGCCGGGGAGTCCTTCCCCACGGCGGCGCACCGTGAACTGGGCAACGCGCAGTTGCGCGCCAACCTTGGCCATGCCACCCACACCATCCGCGACAAGCGCCAGGCGGTGGTCTCCGAACTGCCTGACTGGGAACAGCTGCGTGATGCGGGGTCCGCCATCAAGCAGGCGGTGATGTCCAGGCTGCCCGAGCTCCTGGAGGAGTTTGAAACGAACTTCACCGCACGCGGCGGCGTGATCCACTGGGCACGCGACGCCGGGGAAGCCAACGAAATCGTGGCCGGACTGGTCCGGGACACCGGCGAAACCGAAGTGGTCAAGATCAAGTCCATGGCCACCCAGGAAATCGGGCTCAACGAGTACCTCGAGGAGCAGGGCATCGGGGCCTTCGAAACCGATCTCGCCGAGCTCATCGTGCAGCTGGACCACGACAAGCCCAGCCACATCCTGGTTCCCGCCATCCACAAGAACCGCACCGAAATCCGGGACATCTTCCTCCGTGAAATGCCCGGTGCCGATCCTGCGCTGACCGACGATCCCTCCGTCCTGGCCATGGCTGCCCGCGAGCACCTGCGCCGGAAGTTCCTCACGGCGAAGGTAGCCGTGTCCGGGGCCAACTTTGCCCTTGCCGATTCGGGCACCCTGGCGGTCGTGGAATCCGAAGGCAACGGCCGCATGTGCCTCACGCTTCCGGAAACGCTGATCACGGTGATGGGCATCGAGAAGCTGCTGCCCACCTGGCAGGACCTGGAAGTGTTCATGCAGCTGCTCCCGCGTTCTTCCACCGGGGAACGGATGAACCCTTACACCTCCCTGTGGACCGGAGTGACGGAGGGCGACGGGCCGCAGAACGTGCACCTGGTGCTCCTGGACAACGGCCGCAGCGCCGCGCTCGCCGATGAAATGGGCCGCTCCGCCCTGCACTGCATCCGCTGCAGCGCCTGCATGAACGTCTGCCCGGTGTACGAGCGCACGGGCGGCCATGCCTACGGCTCCACCTATCCGGGCCCCATCGGCGCGATTCTTTCCCCGCTGCTCACCGGCATCCAGGCGGAGGAAAACAACTCCCTGCCGTACGCCTCCTCCCTGTGCGGTGCCTGCTACGACGCCTGCCCCGTCAAGATCAACATCCCGGACATCCTGGTGCACCTGCGCAGCGTGGATGTGGACAGCAAACGCGGCAAGAAGAAGGTCCCCAGCCAGATGGACGTGGGCATGAAAGCCGCATCCTGGGCTTTGTCCTCCGGCAAACGCCTGGGCTTGGTGGAGAAGGGGCTGCCGCTGGGCCGCCTGGCCGCGGGGCCGGACAGGAAGATCACCAAGCTGCCCGGCATCGCCGCCGGCTGGACCCAAAGCCGCGACATCCCGGCGCCGCCGGCACAGTCGTTCCGGGACTGGTGGGCCAAGGAACACCGGACCGCCGGCGGCGCTCCCGGCATACCTGGCACACCCGGCACACCCGGCACACCGGAAGCCGGTCCGTCCCGCACGCCGTCCCCAGACACAAAGGAAACCCCGCAATGACCGCACGCGAAGACATCCTCTCCCGGATCAGGGCCGCATTGCAGGACAGCCCGCAGGCGCCGCAGATTCCGCGGGACTACCGGGCAGCATCTGACCTGGACACGGACGCACTCATCGAGCTCCTGGTGGACCGGCTGGTGGACTACAAGGCGCAGGTGGCGGTGGTTCCGGAAACGGAGGTGCCCGCACGGATTGCCTCGCTCCTTGACGGGGCGAACAGCTTCGTCGTGCCCGAAGGATTCGACGCCGGGTGGCTGGCAGGGACCGATGAAGGCGGCGGCGGGTCCCGCCGCCGCGTCGACTCTCCGGCGGCACCGCTCAGCGTCGCCGAGCTCGATGGCATCGACGCCGTGGTGACGGGCAGCGCCGTGGCCGTCGCCGAAACGGGAACCATCATCCTGGACGGCAGCGCCAACCAGGGCCGCCGCGCCATCAGCCTGGTCCCGGACCACCATATCTGCGTGGTGAAGGCCGCCGATATTACCGGGATCCTGCCCGAGGCGCTGGGCCGGATCGACGGGACCCGGCCCATCACGATGATCAGCGGACCGAGTGCCACCAGCGACATCGAGCTTGAGCGCGTGGAAGGCGTCCATGGCCCGCGCAGGCTGGACGTCATCATTGCCCGCTAGAGTCATCCCATGACCACTGCTGCTCTACGGCCTGTCTACTTCCTGTCGGACAGCACCGGCATCACCGCGGAAACCCTGGGGAATACGCTGCTGACGCAGTTCCCCGTGGACAACTTCGACCGCGTCACCATCCCCTTCATCACCACGGCTGAACAGGCCCGGTCCGTAGTGCGGACCATTGACGGCCTGGCTGCCAGTGGGCCGCAGCCGCTGGTCTTTTCCACCGCCGTCAGCAGCGAGATACGGCAGATCCTGGCCGGCTGCAGGGGTGTCATCGTGGACCTGATCGGTACGCATGTGGGGGTCCTGGAACAGGCGCTGGGGGCACCGGCCAGCGGCGAACCGGGCCGGGCGCACGGGCTGGGGAACGCCGCGCGCTACCAGTCCCGGATGGCGGCGGTGGAGTACGCGATGGAGCACGACGACGGGCAGAGCCTGCGTGCGCTGGAGAAGGCCCAGGTGATCCTGGTGGCCCCGTCCCGGTGCGGCAAGACGCCCACCACCATGTACCTGGCGCTGCAGCACGGGATCTTCGCCGCAAACTTTCCACTGGTGGACGAAGACTTCCAGCACGACGGGCTGCCCAAGCCGTTGCGGCCTTTCGTGTCGAAGTGTTTCGGCCTGTCCTCCAACCCGCTGCGCCTCAGCCAGATCCGGACCGAACGGCGGCCAAGCTCCCCGTATGCGTCGCTGCGGCAGTGCGGTTTTGAGCTGCGCAGCGCCGAGCAGCTGTACGTCTCGCACCGCATTCCATACCTGAACTCGGCTACCGTCTCCGTGGAGGAGATGGCGGCCACCATCCTGCAGCGGATGAACCTCAAGCACTAGCCCGGAATTTCACAAACGTGGCGTAGCGCACATCATGTGGAAAGTCCGCTGCAGACCTGAAACTGTTATCTGGATCTTTCTTCCGGCCGGCACTACCGTGCGCGGCCGGCGATGCCTACGCCACCCTCTGCAAAGGAGCAGTAAATATGACGACTGACGTTCTGTGGTTCTCTGAACTCGGACTCAAGGACCTGGACAAGGTGGGCGGCAAGAACGCCTCCCTGGGCGAGATGGTGCAGAACCTGACCTCTGCCGGCGTCCAGGTTCCGGACGGGTTCGCCACCACGGCCGACGCGTACCGCAGGTTCCTGTCCGATTCCGGCCTGGACCAGAAGATTGCCGACCGGCTGGTGGGTCTGGACACCGATGACGTGACGGCCCTGGCCGCCGCCGGCCAGGAAATCCGCTCCCTGGTCCGCGATACCCCCTTCCTGCCGGACTTCGAGGCGCAGGTCCGCGAGGCGTACCAGCAGCTGGTGGACAAGCACGCCGGCTCCGCCGACCTGTCCTGGGCCGTACGGTCCAGCGCCACCGCGGAGGACCTCCCCGATGCCTCCTTCGCCGGGCAGCAGGAAACCTTCCTGAACGTCCGTGGGATCGAGAACATCCTGCAGGCCATCAAGGACGTCTTCGCCTCCCTCTACAACGACCGCGCCATCGCCTACCGCGTGCACCACAAGTTCGAGCACGCCGAGGTGGCACTCTCCGCCGGCATCCAGCGCATGGTGCGTTCCGACGTCGGTGCGTCCGGTGTCATGTTCACCATGGACACCGAGTCCGGCTTCCAGGACGCCGTGTTCGTCACCTCCTCCTACGGGCTGGGCGAAGCCGTGGTGCAGGGTGCCGTGAACCCGGACGAGTTCTACGTCTACAAGCCCGCCCTGGAGGCCGGCCGCCCGGCGATCCTCAAGCGCGGCCTGGGCGAGAAGGCCCTGCAGATGACGTACACCAACAGCAGCGAGATCGGCCGCACCATCGATTTCGTCCCCGTCGAGGATTCCCTGCGCGCGCGCTTCAGCCTGACGGACGACGACGTGGAGCAGCTTGCACGGCACGCCGTGGCCATCGAGAAGCACTACGGCCGTCCCATGGACATTGAGTGGGGCAAGGACGGGACCGACGGCGGCCTGTACATCCTGCAGGCACGCCCGGAAACCGTGCAGTCACGCCGTGCCCCCGGCAGCATGAGCCGGTTCCGCCTGAACGACAGCGGGCCCGTGCTGGTGGAGGGCCGCGCCATCGGCCAGCGGATCGGCGCCGGCAAGGTCCGGATCCTCACCTCCATCGACCATATGGCCTCCTTCCAGACCGGCGACGTCCTGGTGGCTGATATGACGGACCCCGACTGGGAACCCATCATGAAGCGGGCCTCCGCCATCGTCACCAACCGCGGCGGACGTACCTGCCACGCTGCCATCATCGCCCGCGAACTGGGGATTCCCGCCGTCGTCGGCACCGGCAACGCCACTGACTCGCTGTCCGACGGCCAGGAGGTCACTGTCTCCTGCGCCGACGGCGAGACCGGCACCATCTACCAGGGCCTGCTGGACTTCAGTGTTGAGGAAACCGGCATCACCCAGATGCCTGAGGCGCCGGTGAAGGTCATGATGAACGTCGGCACCCCGGAGCAGGCCTTCACCTTCGCCCAGCTGCCCAACCACGGCGTGGGCCTGGCGCGGCTGGAGTTCATCATCAACCGCCAGATCGGCATCCACCCCAAGGCCCTGCTGAACCTGGACAGCCAGCCGGAGGACGTGGCCGCCGAGATCCGTGAGCGGATCAGCGCCTACGACAGCCCCCGCGACTACTACATCAAGCGGCTGGCCGAAGGCGTGGCCACCATCGCCGCGGCATTCGCGCCGGAGCCGGTGATCGTGCGCATGTCCGACTTCAAGTCGAACGAGTACGCCAACCTGATCGGTGGACCGGCCTACGAGCCGCATGAAGAGAACCCGATGATCGGCTTCCGCGGCGCGTCCCGCTACCTGGAGCCGTCCTTCCGGGACTGCTTCGACCTTGAGTGCGAGGCCCTGTCCTTTGTCCGCAACGAGATGGGCCTGACCAACGTCAAGCTGATGATCCCGTTCGTGCGGACCCTGGACGAGGCGCAGGGCGTCATCGAGCTGCTCGCCGAGAACGGCCTGCGCCGCGGCGAAAACGGCCTCGAAGTGATCATGATGTGCGAGCTGCCGTCCAACGCGCTGCTGGCCGATGAGTTCCTGGAGCACTTCGACGGCTTCTCGATTGGCTCCAACGACATGACCCAGCTGACCCTGGGCCTGGACCGCGACTCGGCCATCGTGGCCAACAGCTTCGACGAGCGGGATGCCGCCGTGAAGAAGCTGCTCAGCATGGCCATCAAGGCCTGCCGCGCCCGCGGAAAGTACGTGGGCATCTGCGGCCAGGGCCCCAGCGACCACCCGGACTTCGCCGAGTGGCTGGTGAAGGAAGGCGTCAATTCCGTCTCGCTGAACCCGGACACCGTGGTGGACACCTGGATCCGGCTTGCCGGGGCGTCGGAGGAGACGCCGAATGTCGCCGCCGCTGCCGGCGTATAGCGGGTAGGCCCCTTACCCCTGGGCCGGCTCGGGCAGCAGCCTGAGCTGGCCCAGGAGTTCCATCTGGTCGAAGTAGGCGTGGTGCGAGGTGATCACGCCGTCCTTCACCGTGGCGACGTCGCAGCTCCTGACCCTGAGCTGCCTTCCGGTGGGCGGCAGCGTACCGCCGGTGGGCAGGCTCAGCGGCCCGGTGTTCGTGCCAACGACGAAGCCTTCGACGACGGCCACGTCCCCGGCCTCGTGCGTGGCTGTCCGTTCGTACCTGACGTCCGGCATCGCTTCCCAGAAGTGTGAGTAATAGTCCGCGATGGCTTGTCGGCCGGTGATCGCGTCCTGGTCGGGGGTGCGGACCACGGCGTCCACGGCGTAACAGCCCGCCAGCGTTTCCCTGTCCTTTGCGTCCATGGCCGCCATCAGCCGGTCCATGACGTCGCGTGCCTGTCCCATTACAGCCTCCATTGATGTGCCGGCGCCGGGCCCGGTGCCCGCGTCCATGAAGGAAACGTACGACGGCGGAAGGCACCGTCGCGATCCCCTCGCCGGGGGTTTAGGGTCACGCCGGAAACCCCCAAATCAGGGGATTGCGGCGCTGGCTGCCGCGACGATACTGGAGGTATGTGGGAGGAGCGCGCGGAGCGTGCCCGGCGTGACATCGCCGCCATGGCCGCAGGCGGGATGGACCTGGCCGACCTCTACGCGGCGGCGCTGGCCGTCGTGCAGCGGGAGGTGCCGTTCGAACAGGGCTGCTGGGCCGCCGTGGACCCCGACTCCATGGTGATGACCTCCATCACCAACTGGCAGCCGTGGCCCGTGGCCAGCCATCAGTTCGAGGAATATTTCCTGCGCTTTGCCCAGTCCGAGTACACCGGGCGGGAGCCGAACACGTTCGTGGAACTGCTGCGGCGTCCCCGCCCCATCGCCAGGATCTCGGACGCGCCGCACCGGGAGGTGGTGCGCAGCGTCCGGATCAACGATCTGCTCAAGCCCCTGGGCCTGGAACATGAGCTGCGTGCCGCGTTCCGGGTGGACGAGGCGTGCTGGGGAGTGGGCAGCATATTCCGGGAAGGCGGCCGCGACTTCACCGACCGGGAGGTGGAATTCCTGGGCGCGGTGTCCGCCACCCTGGCTGCGGCGACCAGGGCGGCCGTCCGCGTGGCGCACCCAGCCGGGCCCGCCGCCGTCGGGCCCGTCATTGTCCTGGCCGGGCTGCACGGGGACCTGCGTGCAGCCACGCCCGCGGCTGCGTCCTGGCTGGCCGCGGTGGAGGACGCGGCGCCCGGCCGCTTCAGCCAAACGCTCCTGGGGGTGGTGGCGCAGGCGCACGCCGCAGCATCCGGGACGGCCCGGGCGAGGATGCGCGACGCCGGGAACAGCTGGGTGGTGCTGCAGGCCAGCCGATTGATCACCGGCGATGACCCGGAGCAGATGGTGGTGACCGTGGAACCTGCCACCACCCATGAACTCGCCAGCCTGCTGCTGATGGCGTACGGCGTCACGGCGCGGGAGCGGGACGTCTGCCTGGAGGTGTTGTCGGGCGGTTCCACCGCGGAGATCGCCGGGCACCTGTTCATCTCCCCGCATACCGTGCACGACCACCTGAAATCGGTCTTCGAAAAAGTGGGCGTCGGGAGCCGGGGCGAGCTGGTGGCCCGGCTCGTGGCGTGAGGGAAGGGAGGACGCATGCATGCGCTGGCGGATTCCATGCGCAGGCACCCGTTGCCGTGGTACTCCGCCGTGACCTTCCTCCTGTCCTGGGGAGCCATCGTGGCGGCCGTGTGGATGGTCACCGGCGGCCTGTCGCCCACACCCGAACAGTTCCAGCGCACCCTCCCCGCCACAGTGCCCGCCATGCTGCTGGGGCCAGCGGTGGCAGGCCTGGTCCTGACAGGAATCGTGTCGGGACGGGAAGGGTACCGGGAGCTTTGGGCGCGGCTGCTGATCTGGCGGGTCGAGGTGCGCTGGTATCTTTTCGCCCTGCTGGCCGCTCCGGTGACGCTGGCCGCACCCGTGCTGGTGCTCTGGATATCGTCCCTGGATTATGCGCCGCGGATTGCCACGGAGCCGGACAGGGTTGGAACACTCGTCACGGGATTGGTCCTGGGGCTGGTGGCCGGGCTCTTCGAGGAGATCGGGTGGACCGGGTTCGCCATTCCCAGGGCCAGGCAGCACTACAGCGTTCTCTGGACGGGGGTCCTGGTGGGGGTGCTGTGGGGCGCCTGGCACTTCTTCGTGAACTACTGGGGTGGTGGCGGGACGAACGGCGGCGTGCCGCTGGCGGTCTTCATGCCGCTGTGGGTTGCCGGTGTCCTGGCCGGCCAGCTGACGGCCTACCGGGTGCTCATGGTCTGGGTCTACGAGCACACGGGGAGCGTGTTCGTGGCGGCGGTGATGCACGCCAGCCTGGCGGCATTCCAGTTCATCCTCAACCCCCTGGCACCGGGAGTTCCCCAGCAGGTCTACCCGTGGGGGCAGGCGGCCACCATGTGGCTGCTGGTAGCCGCCGTGGCACTGACCAGCCGGGGCGAGATGACGGGTCCGCGGCGGTTCCTGCCGATCCACGTCCGGTCCCGGCACCGGCCGCCGCGCCGGCGGAGGTAGCCTACGGGGTCAGGCGGGTGGTGGCGGGAAGATGCTGCGCGGGATCAAACCGGTCGAAGGACGAAGCGCCAATCACGAAGATGCCGCGCTGGGGGATCCAGAAATCACCCAGCCTGGTCTGCACGGTGAGTGGCTGTGGGGTGCCGAGGTCCTCGCCGCCGAGGGTTGCCGTGCTGCGGGAGATGAACCACATGCGCCGGGGTTTGGCCCGGAAGCCCTGTTTGTTGGGGACGCTGCCCGTCAATCCGAGGTGTCCCGCGCTGAGCATGGGGCCGGCGGCGGAACCCATGGTCTTCAGGAATGCCTTACTGGATAAGAGCTTGTTGGGCAGCGCCGTCATGACTGCGCTCATGGCCGCGGTGATGGGCGTCGATCCGAGTTCCACGTCCCAGGTGAGGTCCACTTCCTGGCCGATGGTCACGGTGAAGGATGTGTCGCCGGTCCAGTCGACGCCGACGTCGCACTGGACGGCATCGGTGAGGCCGGCGCTGAAATAGCGGGCGCAGGAGACATCCGGTGCTGCATTCGCGTAGATGGTCCAGGAGCCGGAGGGCCTGCGCAGCCAGACCG
This sequence comes from Arthrobacter sp. NicSoilC5, assembly GCF_019977395.1. NCBI lineage: Bacteria > Bacillati > Actinomycetota > Actinomycetes > Micrococcales > Micrococcaceae > Arthrobacter > Arthrobacter sp. NicSoilC5. The sequence continues at coordinate 4,047,026 of NZ_AP024660.1, forward strand.
AGGTGTAGCCCGGGCCCACGCTGGTCACGGGGAAGCGCCGCATGGCCAGGACGTGGCCGGTGCTGAACGTCAGCCCCATCACGCCGTATCCGGAGAACCGTTCGTCGTCGCCGGGAGCGAGCGTGGCCTGGTGTTCCGCTTCGAGGGCCCGCGTCCGGATGGTCTTCATGGCTATTCGCCTCCCCATGGATGGTGGGCTGAGTTTACGCCCGGCCCCGCGCGGCTACAACGGACGTCGAGTCCGGGTGAGTGTTACGGGGCGTAAGCTTCCTTTGCCTGGTCGCAGGGCTTATTTCATGGCGCCCGTGAGCATGCCTCCCACGTAGTACTTCTGGAGCAGGACGTAGATGACGATGCACGGGATGATGGTCACCGCGACGCCGGCCTGCAGCGCTCCCCAGTCCAACGTCCCAAAGGTGCCGCTGGAGAGCACGTTCAAGGCGACGGGAAGCGTGTACTTGGACTGGTCGGTCATCAGGATCAGCGCTGCGAAGAACTCGTTCCACGAGGCGAAGAAGGTGAACAGTGCGGTGCTGATTACCCCCGGAAGCGCCACTGGAAGCAGCACCCGGACCATCGCCCGAAGCACGCCGCACCCGTCCACCAAGGCGGCTTCCTCGATGCTCGACGGTAGCGCGGCGAAAGAGTTTCGCATCAGGAAAATGCCGAAGGGCAGATTGAAGGTGGTGTAGACGAGCATCAGGCCCAGAAGGTTGTTGGTCAGCCCAATCTGGTGCAGCACCAGGTACAGCGGCGTGATGACCGCCTGGAAGGGAATCATGAAGGTGGCCAGCGTGGCGAAGAACAGCAAGTTGCTGCCACGGAACCGCAACCTGGCGAAACCGTAGCCCGCAAGCGTGCTTAGCACGATGGTCAGGAGGGTGGCGCCGATGGAGACCATGACGCTGTTGCCGAGCTGCTGGATGAAGCCCGCGCCCCCGTTCTCGTTGCTGAAGAGCTTGGCGAAGTTGCCCCAGGAGAAAGAACCGGGGAACAGCGTCGGCGGAGCGGCCGCGGCCTCGGCGGGGGACTTGATTGACTGGGAGACCACCACCCAGAACGGGTAGAGGAACAGGGCCGCAAGGCTGACATTGATGATCCACCAGGCTGCGCGCGGCACCGGGCGAAGACTGGACTGCAGTGAAGTCATGAGGGGTCCGTTTCCGAAGTGGTGGACTAGTTGTGGTCCGAGTTGCGGAGAATGAGCATCTGGATGGCGCTGACGATCGCGAGCACGATCATCAGCAGGGCCGAGAGCGCGGCGCCGTAGCCGAGCTGGAAGCCCTGGAAGGAAACCCGGTAGATGTGGTAGACCGCGGTGATGGTCTGGTTGGCCGGACCGCCGCTGGTCATGATGTAGAACTGGTCGAAGGCCAGCAGGGAACCGGCCACCGAAAAGACCAGCACCAGGGCGAGAGTGGGCCGCAGCAGCGGCAGGATGATGTACCGGAACACCTGCGTCCGGCTGGCACCGTCGATCCTGGCCGCTTCCTCGAGCTCAACGGGTATGGACTGCAGCCCGGAGTTCAGCAGCAGCATCTGCATGCCGGCGACCTTCCAGACCACCATTGCGCATACGATGCCCAATGCGGTGGCGAAGGTGCCGAACCAGTTGTCCGAGTGCGATGCCAACCCGCTGCGGGTGAGTAAGTCCAGCATGGGCCCGATGTTGGGCTGGGCCATGAAGAGCCACAGGTAGCCGGCGGCGGCGAAGCCGACCACCACCGGCAGGAAATAGATGGACTGAAAGACCCTGGATGCTTTTCCAGGGCGCCGGATGAGCAGTGCCAGCGCGATTCCGATGACCAGCAGCAGGGGAGTCATGATCAGCGTGTAAAGCAGGGTAAACCCCGCCGCACGCAGGAAGTCCTGGTCCTGGAATGCGGTTGTGTAATTTCCCAGGCCGATGAAGCTGATCTTTCCCAGCAGCGGCCAGCGGTTCAGGGACATCCACAGCATCAGGACCACGGGCAGGAAGAAGAAGACGGTGAGGAGGATCAGAGCCGGGGTGACCACCGCGGCGCCGAGCCTGCTGCGCGAGGTGGAAAGGGTCCTCCGGCGCCCCCGGGGGCGCGGAGGCACCGACGGGCGTCTGATCTTGCCGGGCCGCGCCGTCACGATGGTGTTGTGTGCCAAGGTAGTTCTCCTTTAGGACAAGACGGGTGCTGCCGCGGTCTGCGGCAGCACCCGTGGAATGTCAGGGTCCGGTCTGGATAATCTGCTGGGCGGCCTGCTGCGCCTTCTGCTGCGCGGCCTGGACGTCGCCGCCGAATACGGCCTCGTTGATCATGGTGGCCCAGGGCCCGTTGTTGTCGTTGAACAACTTGTTTTCCACGACGCTGTATGGTGTCTTTCCGGTTTCGAGCGCCTTGCTGAAAATCTCGTTGCGGGGGTCCGCCGAGGCATAGACGCTCTTCACCAGGTCGGTCCTGACAGGAACGATGGAATTCTTGGCCAGCAGGGTCTGGGCCTCGTCGCCGGTGGCCCACTTCACGAAGTCCCATGCCGCAGGCTTGTTCTTCGATCCCGTGGTGACGGCAATGTTGTCACCACCCGCAAAGGAGGCCGACCCGCCGTTCTCGCCCGGGATCGGGGCGATGCCGTAGTCGATCTTCTTGTCCGTGTTCAAGGTCTGCGTGAAGAAGGCACCGAGCACCACCATGCCCACTTTTCCGGCCTGGAACAGGGCGGGCTGGGCTGTGCCGGAGTCGGTCTTCGCCGCCTCCGGCATCACGCCGGCGTCGTGCATCTGCTTGTAGAACGTCAACGCCTTGGTTACCTCGGGGGAATCCAGCTTGGCGGTCTTGCCATCGGCGGAGAGCACGTCACCACCGCTGGCCCAGACGCTGGGTGTGAACTCGAAGATGTTGCAGCCGCCGCATTGTCCGGCCATGGTGAAGCCGTAGGTGTCCGGTCCCAGTGCACGTATTTTCTTGGCTGCGCTGAGGATTTCCTCGTAGTTGGCCGGCGGCTTGGCGGGATCAAGGCCCGCCTTTTGAAAGAGTTCCTTGTTGTAGAACAGCACGGACGCTTCCGCCGTGAAGGGCAGGGCGTAGGTCTTGTCCTCCCAGGTGGAGAGTCGGGCGTGGGACGGGCTGAGCTTGTCCTTGTACGGCAGTTTGGATGCCTCGTCCGTGATGTCCTGCAAGACGCCGGTGGACGCGAAGTAGGGCAGGTAGACCAGGTCGATCGATGCCACGTCCGGTCCCGACCCGCCGGCGGTGGCGGTGCCGAATTTCTGTACGAAGTTTCCGCTGGGCACGATGGTCACCTGGACCTGGGCCTTGTGCGACTTGTTGTAGGCATCCGCAAGGATGTCCATGAATCCTTTCTGCGAATCGCGTGCCCAAAGCGTGATGGTCCCGCTGGGCTCCCCGCCGGAGGAGGCCTGCAGCGTGTCTGAGCCGGAAGGTCCGCCGCAGCCGGTGGCTGTGAGGGTGAGGGATGCCGCCAGCGCCAGTGCTGCGGCGAGTTTTGTGCGTTTCATATGCTGTTCCTCTTCATAGGGATGGTGTGGCGGTGCAGCTAGGCGACGGGGATCCAGACCCGCATGGCGGCCGGACCGCGGTTCGCCCAGCGGAAATACGGAATGGCAGTCAGTGCGACGGGCCGCTGCTCCACGGCATCAGCTCCGTGGGTTCGGTAGAGCGGTTGCTGCCCCGGGGTACGGGCCACTCCTGCGGCCTTGAGTATCGTTCGCACCCCCGGGATGCCGTCCGCGGGGATGATTTCCACTGGAGCGGCCGCGTCGATGGCAAGGTCTTCAAGTACGACGCCGTCTGCCTGGTCGTGTTGCTCCAGGCAATAGACGACAGGTCCACGCGCCAGGGCGACGGTTCCGCGGACGGCGTCAACACGTGGGTTAGCGCTAACAATACGGGCCGGCATGGGTAGTGTGAGCAGGACTGTGGTCCTGCCTTCCCAGTCGCGGTGCAACCGGATATAGCCCAGTGCGTCCGGCGCGGCCTCCACCGCGGAGCCGTCAATCACAACCTGGGGGTGCTCGCACCAGGAAGGGATGCGCACAGAAAGCGTCCATTCGCCGGCAGGGGCCGTAACCTCGATGCTGGCCGTCTCGTCCCACGGGTAATCCGTTGTGGTGGCAACTGATACTTCACCACCGAAAGGCTCGCCCGAAGCGCGCACCTCGCCGTCATGCAGCAGCTGAAGCTGCAGCCCGGACTCATCCTGCGTGGCCACGTAGTGGTGCAGGGACGCCACCAGTCGTGCCAGGTTCGGCGGGCAGCAGGCGCACGCGTACCAGGACAGGCGTTCCGACGGCGCGTCCTCGGTGGATCCGTCGTGGCCGGTGCGCAGCTGCAGCGGATTCGAGTAGAAGAAGCTGTTGCCCTCCAGGGAGGTCGAGGCGGCGATGCCGTTGTAGAGGGCCCGTTCCATCTCATCGGCATATTTGCCATTGCCTGTGGCGAGCAGCAGGCGCCAGCTGAAGTGCAGGCTCGCTATGGAGGCGCAGGTCTCGGCGTAGGCGCGGTCCGGTGGCAGCTCAAAGGTGTCCCCGAACGCCTCGTCCCGGTGGCGCGATCCCAGGGCGCCGGTCAGATAGGCCTTTTGGGAAAATATGTTCTCCCATAGCGATTCGGCGGCCTCCAGCAGGGACCGATCACCGTTTTCGAGGTAGGCATCGGCTACTCCGGTTGAGAGGTAAACCTGCCGCACCGCGTGCCCGGTTGCTTCCTGGGCTGCCTTGCGAATGGGAAGGTGGTCCTGGAAATACTGGCGGCCGAACCTGTCGTCGGGCAGGATGTCGTGGCCGCGCAGGTCCAGTTGCCGGACTGCCGTATCGAGGTAGCGTTTGTCTCCGGTCAGGCGGTAGAGCTCCACCAGTGCCGTTTCTACTTCCGGGTGGCCGTCAATCTTTTCGACGCCGCCCGGGCCGAAGGTTTCCACGACGCAGTCAGCAACACGGCGGGCCACCTCCACGATGGTTCCGTTTCCGGTGGTGCGGGCCGCTGCCACGGCGGCCTGCAGCAGGTGGCCGGCGGTGTACAATTCATGGCTCCATTGGAGCTTGTCCCAGCGCTGGCCGGGCTCGACGCCTTGCACCCACGTATTCAGGTAGCCGTCGGACTCCTGCACCTTGGCCAGGAGGGTGCCCACGGACTCCAGGTACTCTTCCCAGCGCGGGTCGGCCTGGCGGCCGGCCTCCCATCCCACCGCCTCCAGCGTCTTGTAGAGGTCTGTGTCCTGGAACCAGAAACCCCGGAAGGCCGCATCGCTCTCGCCGGCCAGGCGCCGGAAGTTGTCCAGGGCGCCGCTGGATTCCACATTCTCTATGCAATGGGGGATGGTGGCAGTCCGGTTGAGCTCCTGCCAGCTGCCCAGGTGTCCCTCCGGGCGCAGCCGCGCGGAGTTGAAGGCCAGCGGGCGAAGCGCGTAATGCCCGGACGCCGTCGCCCCGACTGGCCCTGCTGCGGTCCCGTTGCTGGCCCCCTGGCCGCTGGCCGGTGCCGGAATGTCGTGAACAGATGTCATCAATGACCTCTTCCATGGTGTGAATCGAAGGGTGATGCGACAGAATCCGGAAATCCGGAAACGGAAAATTAGGAAATCGTCTTCCGAAGCCCGACTCTAAGTGACCTGCGTCTCATGTGTCAACGGTTTCTGATAGGCTGCACAAGGATTACAGGCAGTTCGTGCAGTCGGGGGAGCTTGTATTCCCGGGTCAGGAGAGGGAGGCATGTCGGAAAATAGTTTCCGTAATTCCGGCATAGCGGCGGTAGCCGCGCTCGCGGGAGTTTCGACCGGAACAGTGTCAAAGGCCTTGAACGGCACGGGCCAGCTGCGGGAGTCGACGCGGCTGCGCGTCCGCGCTGCCGCGGAGGAAGTTGGCTGGCTGCCCAATGGCGCAGCACGAAGCATCCGCGGTGGCAGGACGTACACAGTGGGGGTGATCACCACCGACAGTTACGGACGCTTCAGCATTCCCATTCTGCGCGGGGTCGAGGACGCGCTCGGCCTCGGGGAGATGCTCTGCTTCCTGTGCGACAGCCGGGACGACCCCATCCGGGAGCAGCACTACGTGCGTACGCTCCTGGCACGGCAGGTTGATGGAATCATCGCCGTCGGGCGCAAGGTGGATCCGCGGACGCCGCTGGGGGAGCACCTGCCCGTACCGGTCATCTATGCCTTTGCGCCGTCAACCGATCCGCTGGACTGCTCAGTCACCGCGGACGAGCGCGGCGGCGCCCGCCGTGCCGTTGACCACCTGATCAAGACCGGCAGGCGTCGAATCGCCCACATCACCGGCCTGGAAAACCATGCGTCCGCCGCGCTGCGTGCGGAAGGTTTCCTTGCCGCCATGGCTGATCAGGGCCTGGAGCCAGTGGGGGACATCTGGTATGGAAGCTGGAGTGAGGAATGGGGCCACAACGGGGTCCGTGCGCTGCTGGCCAACCACCCGGACGTGGACGCCATCTTCTGTGGCAGCGACCAGATCGCCCGGGGCGCCGCCTATGAACTTGAACGGCACGGCCGGTCGATCCCCGACGATGTAGCACTGATCGGCGTGGACAACTGGTCCCCGTTCACCGATGGGTACCGGCCGCATCTTTCCAGCGTGGACCTGAACCTTTCCACGATCGGCCGCCGCGCGGGGGAGGCCCTGTTGTCAGCCCTGGACGGGGTCCCGCGTCCAGGGGTTCACATTGTGGACTGCGACCTCATCGTCCGGGAGTCCTCAGGTCCGCCGAGGTGACCTGCGGGACAAACCGCAGCGTCACGCCCGCGGGGCCGGGGGCCGCCGGTGCCGGTGGTGGAGTTCGTAGTGGTCGAACACGTCGGAGGACGTGTCTCCCACATGGCCGAACTTTCCGCGCAGCACTTCTGCCAGGTCATCCAGGGCCGCGTAGAGCATCCGCCCGGCAAACCGCAGTTCAGGGTTGTCGCTGGCCTGGGCTTCCGAGGCCAGCTGGTGGGCGTAGGCAAGGGTGGCCGGCAGCGATCCCCGCTGTTCCACCTCGTGGAAGTAGTAGGTCTCGTGGAAGGACAGGAGATCGATGCTCACGGACGCCACGTTTTCGGCCATCGCCTCCAGCAGTCCCGCCGCATGACCGGCTTCCAGCGCCGCGATGCCGGAGGTTCCCGCCGCTTCCCGGAACAGGTTGAGCCGGTGGGCAAGGGCACGCCGCCGGCTCAGCGCCGGGTAGGTCTGCAGGATCCAGGAAACCGTGGCGGTGAGCAGGCCAAAACCTGCCACGGCCTGGAACGCCATCACCAGCCGGAGGACCGGATGGATGGCCACGATCTCACCGAAACCGGCGGTGGACAGGGCCACCAGCGAAATGTAGAGCGCCTCGGCGAAGTCGGCCTGCCGGGGGATGTCGTTCGAATAGGAGAAGCCGGCCGGCAGGTGGGGGAGGTACAGGAGCGCCCAGCCCACGGCAGCCAGGGTGGCCCAGGCAGCGATGACCGCAGCCATGGCCAGCGGTGCGGCGACTGATGAGGCGCCGCCCCTGAGTTTCCTGGACAGCAGCCAGAACCCGCGCATGATGGTCCGTCCCACGGGACCCGAGCCATGCGGGTAGAGCAAGGTGTGGAAGACGTCGGCGATCATCAGCAGAATCAGCGCCGCGCCAACCGCCGTCAAAAGCACGCCCTCGAAGTCCATGCCTCATCTTAAGTGCCGCGGAGTGCCGGTCCGCTGGCTAGGCTGGCGCAATGGACTTTCGACTTCGCCAGGCCACCCCGGAAGACGCCGAGGCCGTGGTGCTCATGCAGACGCTGGCGCACGAGGAGTGCTACCCGCACCTGCTCTCGCCGGCCTTCTTCGAGCGGCGCCGGGCCGGCATCCCGGAACGGGTGGAGCGGCGACGGGCGTTCCTGGACACCCGGGAGCCGCGGATCCTCGCCTTCGACGCCGACAACCAGCTGGTGGGCTACGCGGACGCCGGCCCCGGGCGGGAGGACGACGCTCCTGAAGCGCTGGAGCTTTACTCGATCTACACCCTCAGGCGCACCTATGGGAGCGGCCTGGGGGCAGCACTGGTGCGTGCCGCCGTCGGCTCCGGTCCGACGTACCTGTGGGTGCTGGAAGACAACCCGCGCGCGCTTGCCTTCTACCTGAAACAGGGGTTCCGGCCCGACGGTAAACGCAACACCCTCCCACCCGAATGGGAGGCACTTCCCGAACTCCGGCTGGTCCGGAGGGCCAAGGAGGCAACGGAGCGTTGAGGAGGGCCTATGCCTACTTCGCCGCGCTGGTGGGCATCATCTGCGTGGCGTTCATCCTTGCCATGCTCTTCCTCCCGCTGAACCGGACCGTCCGCAGCGATGTGCTGCAGGGCTTCCTGATCGGCTTTGGCCTGGCTTTCGTCACCGCCCAGGTGTACGCCAGGATCAAAGCCGTCCGGGTGAACGGGTGGATCACCATGCCCGGCCTGGGCGATCCCGGCAACGGCGTGCTGCTGCGCGCTGCCTGCGCCCAGCTGTTCCCGGGCCCGGTGAACACACCGGAAGAAGCGGTCTACTGGTGGGCCAATTCTGACGCCTCGGGCGCCCTGCTGACCGGCCGGCACCAGTACGTCCTCCGGTTCCCGCCCGGCGGACTGCCGCCCACCAACGCCTTTTGGTCACTCACGATGGGCGACGCCCGGAACCGCTTCGTGGCCAACCCCCTCCACAGGTACAGCGTGAGCGACAGGTCCGGACTGGTCCCCGGCCCTGACGGCTCTGTTGAGGTCTGCATCCAGGCCATCCCTCCGGCAGGCCGCGAACCCAACTGGCTGCCCGCCCCGGACGGAAAGTTCATCCTCTGGCTGCGTGTCTACGAGCCCGGCTTTGCAGTCCTGGACGGAAGCTATGTGGTTCCGGCAGTGGCCAGGGCGGGAGGCGGGACGCCATGAAGCTGGAACACCTGCTCATCTTTTTCACGGTCATGGCGGGCACGTGGTTCGCTGCCACCTATTTTTGGCCCCGCATGCTCCTCTCCGTTTTCAAGCGGGCCATCGTGGTCAAGGGCTTCGGCGAAGGTCCCATTCCCGTCAACACCCTCTACACCCAGTCGCAGGCGCTCTTCGCAGACCCGCTCAATATGCCGGCGGGCACCTCCCGAGTGGCATCGGCCGGCGTCAACCGGGACACCCTCCTGACCTTGGGTTGGCTGGACCTCTCGAAAGGTCCACTGGTGCTCCACGTGCCGGACATGGGAGGGCGCTACTACAGCGTGCAGTTCACCAACCCCTCGAACAACACCAATTTCGCCTACGTCGGCAAGCGCACCACCGGAACAGGGGCAGGGGACTTCCTCATCACAGGGCCTGGATGGTCCGGTGTTGTTCCGGGCGGGATGGGGCATATCGCTTCTCCACGCCGCTCGGTGCTCCTCATCGGCCGCGTACTGGTCTACGACGACGGCGACCTGCCAGCCGCGCACAGGCTCTCGACGCAGCTTCGCCTAGCGCCCCTGCCGTAACTTCGTGAGGGCACAGCGGACGACGGCGGCACGGGGCCGGGTGCCACAGCTGACTTTGGCGCGGCCCGGGCCCTGGTGCGCCCCCGGGCTACAGCGCGGCGGCGAGCGTGCGGCCCGCGGTAAGGCCGGTGAAGATGCAGCCGCCCAGGAAGGTGCCTTCGAGCGCGTTGTACCCGTGGGCCCGCCGCCGCCGAAGCCGGCCGCTTCCCCGGCAGCATAAAGCCCGGGAATGGGAACGCCGTCCCGTCCCAGTGCCTGGCCTGTGAGGTCCGTCTGGATTCCGCCCAAGGTTTTCCGGGTGACCACGTGCAGCCGCACGGCGATCAGCGGCCCGGCTTTCGGGTCCAGGATCCGGTGCGGCTTCACGGTGCGGAAAAGCCGGTCTCCCAGGTAGCGCCGGCTGTTCCGGATGCCGGCCACCTGGACGTCCTTGGAATAGGGGTTGCGGATCTCGGCGTCGCGCTCCTCGATCTGCCGCCGGAGGTGTCCGTGGTCCAGCAGCGGCTGGTCCGTCAGGGCGTTCATCCCGCGGACCAGGTCCGCCAGGTTGTCCGCCACCACAAAGTCAGCGCCATGCTCCTTGAACGCCTCGATGGGGCCGGACGCGCCCCGGCCCAGCCGGGTCCTCAGCAGGAGCTTGAGGTCCCGGTTGGTGATGTCCGGATTCTGCTCGGAGCCTGAAAGGGCGAACTCCTTTTCGATGATGCGCTGGTTGAGGATGAACCAGGAATGATCGAACTGCTGGATCCCAGGAGTGGTTCGGAGCAGGCCGAGGGTGCCCAGGGTGTCGTAGCCGGGCAGGCCGGGGGCGGGGAGCCGGCGGCCCAGGGCATCGAACCAGAGCGACGACGGCCCGGGCAGGATCCGGATGGCATGGTCCGGCCAGATGGGGTTCCAGTTCCGGATGCCCTCCGTGTAGTGCCACATCCGGTCGCGGTTCACCAGCCTGACGCCGGACTGGTCGGCGATGTCCAGCATCCGCCCGTCCACATGCTGCGGGACGCCGGTGACCATCTTCCGCGGCGGCGTCCCCAGCCGATCGGGCCACCAGCGGCGCACCTGCCCGTGGTTGCCGCCGATCCCGCCGGACGCGATCACCACAGCCTGCGCCCGCAGCTCGAACTCGCCGGCCACGTCGCGGTTGGAGGAGACGCCACGCGGGGAGGCATCCGGTGCCAGCACTGCGCCCCGCACCCCGGTGACCGTGCCGCCGTCGTACGTTAAACCGTCCACCCGGTGCCGGAAGAAAAACCTGACGACGCCCGCCGCGGCAGCCGCGCGGGCCTTGTCGGCGAAGGGTTCCGACACCCCGGTGCCGGTGCCCCAGGGGACATGGAATCGGGGGACCGAGTTGCCGTGGCCGCCTGCCCTGCCGTCGCCGCGCTCCGCCCAGCCCACCAGCGGGGTGAACCGGATGCCCTGCTGCTGCAGCCAGGCGCGCTTCTCTCCGGCGGCGAACTCCACGTACGCGCGCCCCCACCGGGCCGCCCATTCGTCCTCCGGGTGCGGGCCGGAAAGCCGGTCCCACTGCGCCGAACCCTGCCAGTCCTGCCATGCCAGCTCAAAGGAATCCTTTACGCCCAGCCGGCGCTGCATCGGGGTGTCCACCAGGAACAGGCCGCCCAGCGACCAGAACGCCTGCCCGCCCAGGTTGGCCGCGTTCTCCTGGTCCACGATGGCCACCCGCCGTCCGGCGCGGACCAGCTCGTTGGCGGCCACGAGCGCTGCCAGCCCGCCGCCGATGATGATGACGTCCGCGTCCATGCGATCCCCGCCCTGCCTGACGATAAGTGAGAGTCCAGCATCAACCTACAGCAGGTTTGAAGCTCTCCTTCATGGTTGGTGGGAGAATGGAGCCAGGACATCTGTCACGGCGCCGGCCCGGCTCCGGCAGGTCCCACCCAGTACTTCAGGAGGGGATCCTGATGGACCCCACCACCGTCATTGCGGTTGTTGTCGTCATCCTGCTGCTCATCGTGGCGAGGATGTCCATCCGGATTGTGCGCCAATACGAGAAGGGTGTGCTCTTCCGGCTTGGCCGGGTGGTCGGCGTGCGGGAGCCCGGGCTGCGGCTGATCGTCCCGGTCATCGACCGGCTGCCGCTGGTCAGCCTGCGGATCGTCACCATGCCCATCCAGTCCCAGGGCATCATCACCCAGGACAACGTGAGCGTGGATGTTTCAGCGGTGGCCTACTACCGCGTGGTGGACGCCGTGAAGTCCATTGTCGCGATCGAAAACGTTGCCGCGGCCATCGACCAGATCGCCCAGACCACCCTGCGGAAAGTCGTGGGCCAGCACACCCTGGACCAGACCCTGTCCGAGACCGCGCGGATCAACGCTGACATCCGGCAAATCCTCGACGTGCTCAGCGTCGAGTGGGGCGTGGAGGTCACCCTCGTTGAGCTGAAAGATATCCAGTTGCCCGAAAGCATGAAGCGGGCCATGGCCCGCCAGGCTGAAGCTGAACGTGAGAAGAGGGCCAAGATCATCGCCGCCGAAGGCGAGGCCATCGCCGCAACGGCGCTCGGCGACGCGTCGGACACCATGATGGCCCACCCGCTGGCCCTGCAGCTCAGGAACCTGCAGTCCCTCGTGGAAATCGGCGTGGACAAGAACACCACCGTGGTGTTCCCCGCGCCGCTCATGAGCACCATCGGCGAACTGTCGGCTTTCCTGGCCCGGGAGGGCCAGGCGGCCTCCGCCGGTAAACCGCCCATCAAGGCCGCCTGACCGCCGCTCGCCGTAAAATCCCCGCCGTTCGGCGCGCCAACAGTACGTTTGCTGATGATTTGCATGATGATTGCCCAAGGCAAGGGGCCTGGGCTCGTCAAGGTCTTTCGCCTCTGGATCGATCAGACATCGACGTCTTCGACAAGCAAAGGGAATCAACCATGGGCTTCCTGGACCGTGACCACTCCATCGCCCCGCCGGGCTTCAACCGCTGGCTGGTCCCGCCGGCGGCGCTCGCCGTCCACTTGTGCATCGGGCAGGCCTACGCCACCAGCGTGTACAAGACCGCGCTGGTGAAGCACTTCGGTGCCAGCCTGACCGAGGTGGGCGTGATCTTCTCCATCGCCATCGTCATGCTGGGCCTTTCCGCCGCGGTCATGGGCACCTGGGTGGACACCAACGGCCCGCGCAAGGCGATGTTCACGTCCGCGATGTTCTGGGCGGGCGGCTTCCTCATCGGTTCGGTGGGCATCTTCACCCGGCAGCTCTGGCTGGTCTACCTGGGCTACGGCGTGGTGGGCGGCATCGGACTGGGCATCGGGTACATCTCGCCGGTGTCCACGCTGATCAAGTGGTTCCCGGACCGGCCGGGCCTGGCCACCGGCATGGCGATCATGGGCTTCGGCGGCGGCGCACTGATCGCCAGCCCGGTATCCCAGGCCCTGCTCAAGGCGTACGATCCCAACTCCGGTGCCCAGGGCTGGGTTGCCAGCGGTGATGCCGTGGGCAAGCTCTTCCTGACCCTCGCCGTCGTCTATCTCGCCTACATGCTGTTCGGCGCGTTTACCGTCCGGGTGCCCGCCGACGGGTGGCGCCCCGCCGGGTTCGACCCCTCCAAGGTCAAGGCGGCCAAGCTGGTGACCACCGAGAACGTCTCGGCCAAGAACGCCATCAAGACGCGCCAGTTCTGGCTGGTGTGGGTGGCGCTGTTCTGCAACGTCACGGCCGGCATCGGCATCCTGGAGCAGGCCGCGCCCATGATCCAGGACTTCTTCCGGCAGTCCGACGGCAAGTCCCTGGTGAGCGCCGGCGTGGCCGCTGGTTTCGTGGGGCTGCTGTCCATCGGCAACATGTCCGGCCGGTTCGTTTGGTCCGCCACCTCCGACGTCACGGGCCGCAAGCGGATCTACATGGTGTACCTGGGCGTGGGTGCCGTGCTGTACACGGTGCTGGCGCTGGCCGGGTCCAGTGCCACGGCCCTTTACGTGGTGCTCGCCTTCGTCATCATCTCGTTCTATGGGGGCGGTTTTGCCACCGTTCCGGCTTATCTGCGGGACCTGTTCGGGACGTTCCAGGTGGGCGCCATCCACGGCCGGCTGCTGACCGCGTGGTCCGCCGCCGGTGTGGCCGGGCCACTGATCGTCAACAGCATCCTGGATGCGCAGGGCAAGCCCGGCCAGCTGAATGCGGTGTCCTACCAGCCGGCGCTGCTGACCATGGTGGCGCTGCTGGTGATTGGCTTTGTGGCCAACCTGCTGGTCAAGCCCGTCGACGCACGGTTCCACGAATCCCGCCCCGAGCGGCACGAATCCACCATGGAGGCCTGAAATGAGCAGCACCGCACACACCCACGGCGCACACGAGCCGGTCAACAAGTCCACGGGCAGGCTGGTCCTGGCCTGGGTCCTTGTGGGGATCCCGCTGGCCTACGGCGTCTTCCAGACGCTGACCCAGGTGGCGGCCCTGTTCGGTTGAGTTCTTGAGTTCTTGCGCCGGGCCCTTGGTGTCACGCTGGCCCGGTTTTGGCGACCGAACCGCGGGGGTTGCCCGTTGCTTCCCCCGCTCGGCGCTGAAAACCGGGCCAGTCTGTGCGCCCGGGCGTCACGCAGAGCAGGGTTTCGGCGGGAGCGGACGACGGCGGCCCCGGTTTTCCGGGGGTTCGCCGCCGTTCGTGGGCCTAAAGCGTGCCGTCCGTGACGCGGGTGCCGGCGGTCAGGCCGCAGCAGGCTTCATGAGCCGCCGCCGCAGGATGCTGGCCGTGACCCAGGTGACCAGGCTGCAGGCCGCGGCGCCCCAGAGAATGTCCGTCACGGCCACCAGCGCGGTGAAGTCCTTCAGCACGGCGAACCCGGTCAGCGCCCAGGTGGCGTAGGTGAAGAACCCGAACAGCGCAGCGCCGGTGACCCGCTGCCGCAGCGTAGCCCGGGAGTCGTTGGGCCGGATGCCGTAGTGCACCATTCCCGCCACGAAGATGACATAGAACAGCACCGCGCCAGGCAGGTTGGTCTTGGCCCCCAGCAAGTGGCCGATCTGGCTCCGGTAGAGCGGGTTGGCCACCAGCAGGATCCACACCACATCCAGCACGGCGAAAATCAGGGCGCTGACAACGTAGGCGGTCAGCCAGTTCTTGGTGCGGGGGCTCATGGCGGGCTCCTTGGCTCGGGTGCGGTTCGCGTGCGGCTCGGGTGCGGTTCAGGAGTGGTTCGCAGCCACAGCCGGGTGTGGACTGCCCGGATCCGCATTCTTGCAGGAGTGAAGCCGGCGACCGTGCCGGTTCCACCCCATACAGGATGGCCGCCGCTCCGAACACTTAGTGGACAAGGCCACCAGGGCTGAGTTGTTGTTGGATATAGCCGTGCCCGGAGAGGCGCGGACGGGTACCGGCCGTGCAGCAGCGCGCGGCGGACCAGGGGAAAGGAATCTGTCCGTGAACGAAAAGAGCCGCAAGGCCCTCATCAGCACCATCATCGCCGTGGTGGTGGCGGTGCTCATCGCCCTCGCCGGAAGCCAAGGCGGGTCCAGGATCGGCGGGTTCCCTGTGTTCGCACTGGCGGTCGCCATTGCCTTCGTGATCCAGTGGCTGGTTTTCATCCCGTCCTACAAGGCGCAGACGGAGAAGTTCTACGACCTCACCGGCGCCCTGACCTACATCTCCATCACGGTGTTCCTGGTGCTGGCGTCCCCCGGCGTGGATGCCCGCGGCATGCTGCTGGCGGCCATGGTGGTGCTGTGGGCCGCGCGGCTGGGCAGCTTCCTGTTCCTGCGGATCAGCAAGCACGGCAAGGACGACCGCTTTGACGAACTCAAGCCGGACTTCTTCCGCTTCCTGAACACCTGGACCATCCAGGGCCTGTGGGTGGTGCTCACCGCGGCGCTCGCGTGGGTGGCCATCACGTCGGACAAGAAGGTGGGCCTGGACTGGTTTTTCTGGGTCGGCCTGCTGGTGTGGCTCGTGGGCATCACCATCGAGACCGCGGCGGACCTGCAGAAGAACCGGTTCAAGGACGATCCCGCCAACAAGGGCCGCTTCATCAGCACCGGCCTGTGGGCCAAGTCCCGCCACCCCAACTACTTCGGCGAGATCACGCTGTGGGTGGGTGTCGCCATCATCGCCCTTCCCGTCCTGCAGGGCTGGCAGTGGGCGGCGCTGATCTCCCCGGTGTTCGTTGCCCTGCTGCTGATCAAGGGAAGCGGCGTGCCGCCCTTGGAGAAGAAGGCGGACAAGAAGTGGGGCGGCCAGGCCGACTACGAGGAGTACAAGAGGAACACTCCTGTCCTAGTGCCCAAGCTAAAGTAGGGCTCTGCCGCAGCATGATTACGACGGCGGCATCCGGAACCGGGTGCCGCCGTCGCCCGTTGATCAGTTACGATTTAACCCATCAAGGGGAGTACTCCCGACTGTGCGTGGCCCGTCAATACGGATGCAGCGAAGCATCCCGGGCCACCGGCTCCGGTTCCCACCGGGCGGAGGAGACCTTGGCGTACATGTCAGCGCCTACCCTTTGGAGTACCCGCCATGCAGGTAACACCCCTCGTCTGGATCATCACCATTGCTGTGACCATCCTGTTCTTCGTTTACGAGTTCTTCGCCCACGTCCGCAAACCCCACGAACCGTCCATCGGTGAATCGGCGCGCTGGTCGGCGTTCTACATCGGGCTCGCGCTGGTGTTCGGCGCCGGGATCGGAATGGTGTCCGGCTGGACGTACGGCGGCGAGTACTTCGCCGGGTACCTCACCGAAAAAGCCCTGTCCGTGGACAACCTGTTCGTCTTCCTCATCGTGATGACCGGGTTCGCCGTTCCCAAGAAGTACCAGCAGAAGGTGCTGATGGTGGGCATCATCATCGCCCTCATCCTCCGCGGCGGGTTCATCGCCATTGGCGCCACCCTGATCGAAAACTTCTCCTGGGTGTTCTACATCTTCGGCGCCCTGCTGCTCTTCCTCGCGTACAAGCAGGCCTTCGGCGGCCACGACGTCAACCCGGCTGACGGCAAATTCATGAAACTGGTCCGCCGTGTCCTGCCGGTCACCCCGGACTACCACCGGGACCGGCTCACCGTGAAGCTGGACGGCAAGCGGTTCGTGACGCCGATGATGCTCACCATCATCGCGATCGGGTTTGTGGACCTGATCTTCGCCGTTGACTCGATCCCCGCGATCTACGGCCTGACCAGCGAAGCGTACATCGTCTTCACGGCCAACGCCTTCGCCCTCATGGGCCTGCGGCAGCTGTTCTTCCTTATCGGCGGCCTGCTGGAGCGCCTCGTCTACCTCGCGCAGGGCCTCGCCGTCATCCTCGCGTTCATCGGCGTCAAGCTGGTCTTCCACGCGCTGCACGTCAACGAGCTCTCCTTCATCAATGGCGGCCAGCCGCTCCTCTGGGTGCCCGAGATCCCCATCTGGTTCTCCCTGCTGTTCATCGGCGCCACGATCCTGGTGGCCACGGTGGCCAGCCTGGCCAAGACCCGCCGCCGTCCCGGCAGCGGGGGCGGACATGCAGTCACAGGTGACGTTGATGCCCGCGCAGGCGAGGACTCGGATACGCCGGCTGGGGCCCGCTAGCTGTACTGTCCCGGCAGGTTGGTGACTCGGGGACGGATTTGACGCAATAAGAGGACCTCCGGGTGTTGTGTGGTGCTTGTCGAGAGCGAACACAAACCAGGAGGTCCTCGTGTCCCACCGTAACGCGTTTTTGGCTCATTCGGGTCGTCTGCAGCTGGCCCGGTGCATTGTGGTGGATGGGTGGCCGTTACGCCGGGCTGCTGAGCGGTTCAACGTCTCCGTCCCGACGGCCGCGCGCTGGTCCCGCCGCTACCTGGAACTGGGCGAGGCAGGGCTGGAGGACCGCAGGAGCCGGCCCCTGACCTGCCCGCACAGGACCCGGGTGCGCACCGAGCGGCGCGTGCTGGGGCTGCGGGTGAACCGGCGCTGGGGTCCGGCACGGATCGCCTACCACCTGCGTCTGAACGTCTCCACGGTGCACCGCATCCTGAGCCGCTACCTTTGTCCGCCGCTGCGGTTCACCGACCCGGCAACAGGGATCAGGGTCCGTGGCCGGGACCGCGCCAACCGGTACGAATATGCCTGGCCGGGGGAAATGATCCATGTGGACATCAAGAAGCTCGGCCGGATCCCCAACGGTGGTGGACACCGCATCCACGGGCGGGTGCAGGGCGAAGCGAACTCCAGGGCCCGGAACGTCGCGGAAGGCCGGCCCAAGGACCGCGGCCAGGTTCGCGGCTACACCTTCCTGCACCACGCCGTGGATGACCATTCCCGGTTCGTGTACTCCGAGATCCTGCCGGACGAAACCAAAGAGACCGCGTCGGCGTTCATGCGCAACGCCATCGCCGCGTTTGCCGCCCAGGGCGTCAAAATCCAGAGGGTGCTCACGGACAACGGCGCTTGCTACCGCTCCCGCGCCTTCGCAGCAGTCCTGGGCGAAGCCGGGATCAGGCACAAACGCACCCGGCCGTACCGGCCCCAAACCAACGGCAAGGTCGAACGCTTCAACCGCATCCTGCAAGAAGAATGGGCCTACGCCAAGGCCTACAGCTCAGAAGCCGAACGGCAATCCTGCTACCCCGACTTCATCGAGTACTACAATCAGCGCAGGCCACACACTGCACTCAAAGGCGCCTCACCCGCCAGCCGTGTCACCAACCAACCGGGTTAGTACAGCTAGCCGCCGGCCGGCTCGCAGGGCAGGACGTACGACGGCGGCACTCCAGGAGGGTGCTGCCGTCGCCCTGATGACAGGCAACCGAGCGAGTGGGGAGGATTTACGTGCCGGAGGGCAGGGGGCTGCAATCCCTTTTCAACGCGGCTTGTCCAGTGAGATGGTTTCCATGTGCTCCGGGACGCGGACCCTCCAACCGAGCTGACGTTTGATCCTGGCCCGGAGGGCATCAGAGGCATCCGGCTCTCCGTGGGTGATGTAGGTCATTGCCGGCGCTTGGGGCGCGGCCTTCATCCACTGGATCAGTTCGTCGGAGTCCGCATGAGCGGACAGCCCTTCCATCTGGATGACCTCCGCCTCGATACTGACGTCCTGGCCGTAGATCCGGAGGTGCTGTTGGCCTGCGGCGAGGGAGGCGCCCCGGGTTCCCCCTGCCTGGTAGCCGCTGAGAATGATGGCGTTGCGCCTGTCAGGTCCATAGGCAGTGAGGTGGTGCAGGATCCTGCCGCCGGTGAGCATGCCGCTGGCGGAAATGATGATCATGGGGCCGCCGCGGAGATTGAGCAGTTTGGACTCATCAGGGCTGCGGACAGGCGTCGCCACCTTGTACATGGCCTCGAATTCGTGTGGCTTGAGCCGGTGTTCTTCGCGGTGGCGCTGGTACATGTCGGAAGCATCGATGGCCATCGGGCTGTTGAGGTAGACCGGGATGGAGGGGATTGCGTGTCTCGCCAGGAGGCGCGAGATGTGCAGCAGCACTGTTTCGGCCCGGCCCACAGCGAACGCTGCGATCAGGATGACTCCTTGCCGCTTGGCCACCCTGGTAATGATTTCCCCCAGTTCAGTCTCAGGATCTCCTGCCGGGTGTGCACGGTTCCCGTAGGTGGATTCCGTGACCAGCACATCCACGGGCTCAAGGCCGCACGGCGCGTACATCAGGGGGTCATGGGCGCGCCCGAGGTCTCCCGTGAAGTGGATGGTGCGTCCGGCCACTTTGAGATGCACCTGTGCGGCGCCGAGGATGTGGCCGGCGGGAAGGAATGATGCTTCGATTCCTCCGGGCAGGGGGAACGGGCGGTCAAAGTCCCGGGTCTTGAAGTTGTTGAGTGAACGGACGGCATCTTCGGCGGTGTACAGGGGCCTGGGGGGATGGTGGGATGATGACGCCCTGTGATCTGCGTAGCGGGCTTCCTCTTCCTGAAGGTAGCCGCTGTCAGGAAGCAGCAGGGTACACAGTTCTGCGGTACCAGGTGTTGCATAGACGGGACCGTGGAAACCGTCGCGCACCAAGGCAGGGACATACCCGCTGTGGTCCAGGTGGGCATGGGTGAGGACGACTGCATCGATGTCGGCCGGCGTGACATGGAACGGTATGCGGTTACGGTCGCGGAGGAGCTTGTAGCCCTGGAAGAGCCCGCAATCGACCAGGACCTGGTGTCCTTGTGAACGGACCAGGTACCGGGAACCCGTCACCGTGTCCGTGGCGCCGAGAAACTGCAGCATCGGGGAATGCTGTTCTCCCATGCCTGCTCCTTGTTATCGCGCTGTGGCGGTGGAGGGAAAAGTACCCGCGCTAGCCACGGGTGATGGGAAGCTTCTTCGGTTCTGTGGCCTGCGCTTCGTCGGGAAGCGGCGCGCGGACTTCCAGGACCCCGTTCGTGTAGGTGGCCTTGATGTCTTCTTCCTTTACTCCGTCGGGGAGCGGGATGTTCCGGCTGAAGGATCCGTAACGGAACTCTGAGCGGTAGCGGCCCTTCTCTTTGTGCTCTTCCTTTTCCTGGCGCTCGGCGCGGATCCGGAGGTAGCCCTCGTCCATGGTGACTTCGATGTCTTTGTCAGGGTCTACGCCGGGCATTTCGGCCCGCACCACCAGGGTTTTACCGTCGACATACTCATCGACGCGGATGGGGGCGGGCCCCGCTGCGGAGTCGAACATACGCTCCACGGAGTCCAGCAGGTCAGAGGGGGACCGCAATACGGCGGTGAACGGGGAGGTCCTCCGGGAGCTGGAGAACGGGGACCATTTGAGCAGATCAGACACGGCAGTTTCTCCAAATTCGATGCAGCGGAAGGCACTCTTGAGGTGCCGGAGTCAGTCCAGTTAATACCCGCGAACGTTGGGCTGATAGAGACAAAAGGCCCTCCTGCCGGAGCCCGTCACGCACGGCTGCATGCAGGTTTTTGCCGTGGAAAACAGGGGTTTCCGCCCCTGCCGGCACACGGGCAACACGCTGTACTCTGTGGTCGGGACAGGTGCCCGACCATACGGATGCGGCCCGTACCCACCGTCCGCCCCCAGGACCATGAACGGATCTTCAGCATCCGTGGGACAGTGAAAGGAAGCCACATGGCCGGCACCGGTTCGTTCTTGATAATTGTGGGTTTTGACGGTTCCGAACATTCCCAGGCAGCACTGGCCTGGGCCTTGGACGAGGCACCCCGGCGCAACGGGCAGCTCCGCCTGATTACCGCCTGGAACAAGCCGGCGATGGCGTGGTATCCGGCTGTCCTGGAAACGGCGGCGGGTGAAATTGCGGCCGAAGCGTCTCCGGAGCAAATCGCCCGGACACTCCAAAATGAGGCGCTGAAGTCCGCCGAAGATGCAGGCGTACCGGCAGCAGGGCAGCTGGTGAACACGCATTCACCGGCGTCGGCAATTCTCGATGCCGCCAATGACGCGGACCTCATAGTCATCGGTTCCCGGGGGCATGGAGGATTTCCCGGTTTGCACATGGGTTCTGTCTCAGCCCAGGTGGTCAACTACGCCCAATGTCCTGTCCTGGTGGTCCATACCAGGGCATGATTCCTGGGAAGGCACTGGCCGGTCCTGGCGGTCGGTTCAGGTGGGGCCGTTCGAAACCCAGGAAAGTTTGGCGGAATGGTACTGCCCCCTGTTGGAAGAGCGGGTCCGGTCCTAAACTTAAAGCGCCTGCAGGTAACCATCAGATGACGCCGGGTTGTTCAGGACATGAGGATGTCCGAGCCTTCTCTTAGCGAGATCGCGAAGGTACCTGCAGGTTCTGTGTGTGGAGACTGGTGGGCTTCCCCCTTTGACTGCCACAGTGTGCCGTATTTGGAGGCCCCGGGTCGTGCCCAACCGCAGGGTTGGCGCAGGAGTCGGGAAGGATTGCCCGACTTCCGCCGGAACCGACCAGCTGGGAGGTTCGCCGCCGCTAAGCTCTTGCGTGGCGTCAGCGGTAGTGGGGGGCTGACGCACCAAACTCTTCCTGAACACATCCTCGGGAATCTCCATGTCCGGCCACACGTTCCTGCCTGAAGCGACGCCGGCTTTCGGCACCCGCTGGGCAGCTCCGCTATATGCCGGCAGCCCGGGGTGCCGCGCAGGGCGAAAGGGTGACCGGCCAGCAGGAGTATGAACGGCGTTTGGAGAATAGGGCCCAGGAACGCGAAGCCCGGGGGCGGTTCGGGTCGTTCAGGCCTTCCCCGGACGGGCCGCAGATGGCAGATTGTTCCTTGGCGCCGGGATAGCCGGACACGAAAAGATACGCTTAGGGGGTACCATGGCTCACGCCGAGAACCAGATCACCATCAGCCGTTCGCCCGACGAGGTATATGCGTTCCTGGCCGACGGGCTGAACAACACGGCCTGGCGTGCAGGCGTTCAGTCGATCTCGCTGAAGAGCGGCACTCCCGGAATGCTTCGCGCGGTATACAAGCAGACGCTGAGCGGACCCGGCGGCCGGCCCATCGACGGCGACTACGAGATCACCGCCGCCGAACCCGGCAGGCTCCTCGGCTTCCAGGTGGTGGCCGGTCCTGCCCGCCCGTCCGGCGCCTACCACCTCGGGCCATCCGACGGCGGGACAACGGTCCGCTTCACCCTGGACCTGCACCCCAAGGGACTGATGAAACTCGTCGGGCCGATGGTCCAGCGCACCATGGACCAGGAGGTAGCCCAGCTGGCACAGCTCAAAACAGTCCTCGAGGCGCAGTAGGAGGCCGGCACCCAAGCCAATGCCTTGCGGGACGAGCACGCAGGGGAGGACTCCCCATCCCGCGCCCTGTCATTTCATCCAATCGGTGTGCTTATATGGCCCTGCGTTGCAGCGCGCCAGCTGCATCGAGCCACCCACCACGTTGGAGAAATCATGAAGGTCCCGCAGGGCAAATTGAAATTCAAAGGCTTATCGGCGCTTGTCGCCGTCGCACTGACCGCCGGGGCATCCCTGGTGGCGGCGGTTCCTGCCGACGCCGCGAACCTGTGCGGCACGGGCTACACCTATATCGGGTCGCACCCCATCACCGTGCCCAGCTACAGCAAGGACTACCGGTACGGAAAGCCGGGTACCAAAACCGGGTCCATTGACGTGTACTGGAACTCCACAGCACGCAAGAACTGCTCAGTGGCCTACGCCTATGGCCCCACCTACGGGGTAAGGATGTACCGCGAGAACATGATCGGCAGGTACCCTTCCTACGGCCCGGACGATGTTTCGCATGACTACTACTCCTACTATGCGGGACCGGTCTACACGGACACCCAACCGGTCGGTGGCCAGTGCATCACACTGGACGCGAGCTTCGGGCCTAACTCGACCGACAAATTCAGCTGGGGAGCAGCGTTCTACAGCCCGGTGCACTGCTGAGCCATTGAATGACGACGGCGGCATCCACGGCTGGGTGCCGCCGCTGCTGTTTGGTGCCCTAGCGTGAGGCAGTCACACTGGAGGCTGCACCCCCCAACGAAAGCAGGACCCCGTGATCACTCTCCAGCAGGACGCCGACGGTTTCGTCCGCATGAACCGCCACTACCCGGCCAGTGTCCGGATCCGGATTGCCTTCAACGATGGCAGCACCGGCGAGTTTTCCGGTCGGGTCCTCAACAACGCCTACGACGCCGCGCTCGCCGAGTTCCGCGCCCAGAACGGCCTCGACGCGAAGGGCTTCAACCGGACTCCGGCAGGCCGTACCAACTCCGGCAACAAACTGGACTTCGTTCCCGTGCACCCGGGCATGGGGGAGTAGCCGGAGCGACAAGCCTGCGGGTGGTCACACGGCAAGTGCATCGGCATGCCGGTGAGCAACCTTCCACTGCCCGCCCTCGCGCCGGTAGACCTGCGTGGCCCGGAGCGTGAGGCCGGTGGGCTCGCCGTCCCGGCGGAATGAGATGCGTTCGATGCCGGCGGTGTAGGCCATGTCTCCTATGACGTCGCATGCCTGCAACTCGAACTCGTACGATGTGCAGTTGGAAAAGCTGTTTTCCAGGAACCTGAAGATTTGCTCTACTTCTGCCAGCCCGTAGGCGTTGCGGAAGGCTCCCAGGATGCTCACCGGCTCACCTTGCGACCAGATGGCGCGCCGGGGGTCCGCGTCGCCGTTGTGCAGGGAGACTTCCGCGTCGTGCAGGGTCGTTTTGACCCACTGAATGAAGTCTTCGCGGTCACTCATGGCGTCAAGGTACCCGTGCCGTGCGGGCCCGGCAAGGGGGAAAGCACCGGTGCAGTAACCGGTGGTTACGCCTGCCCGGCGCTGTCCTGGTGGGCCGTCACCACAAAGTGTTCCACCCGCCGGTCCGGAACCAGCCAGATCAGCGCGACGATGGTGAAGACCGCGACTCCCAGCAGCGGCTGAACGAAGGTGAGGGCGATGCCGGTGAGGTAGATCAGCGGCGAGGCCTTGCCCTTCCAGTCCTTGCCTACGGCCTGGGCCAGGGCCCCATCCTTGCCCTGCACGGCGATCAGCCGCCGCTCCAGGATGAAGTAGGCGATCGCGGCGCACAAAAGGTTGACGCCGTACAGCAGCACGGGAACCTGCAGGAAACCGGACTCGTCCATCCACCGGGTGGTAAACGGGAACAGGGACAGCCAGAAGAGCAGGTGGAGGTTGGCCCAGAGGATGCCCCCGCTCACCCGGCTGGCGAGGTGGATCATGTGGTGGTGGTTGTTCCAGTAGATCCCCACATACACGAAGCTCAGGAGGTAGGTGAAGATCGTGGGCAGGATGGCGGCGACGCCTGCCCACGTGGGTTCCTCGGGCGTGTGCAGTTCCAGCACCATGATGGTGATGATGATCGCCAGTACGCCGTCGCTGAAAGCCTCAAGCCGGTTTTTATTCACCCGAACATCATGCACGCAAAGTCACGTGGACAGGGGCCTCACACGACGATGGTGACGGTGCCCGCGTCGCCGTCCACGCTTACCTTCTGTCCACCGGCCAGCCGCTGCGTCGCCACCCCCGTGCCCAGGACGGCCGGGATGCCGTACTCGCGGGCCACGATGGAGCTGTGGCTCAGCGGCCCGCCCACATCGGTGACCACAGCAGAGGCCATCGCGAACAACGGCGTCCAGGCCGGAGTGGTCATGCGTGCCACCAGCACTTCGCCGGGCTGCATCAGGCCGAAGTCCTCGGGACCGCGCAGCACGCGGGCAGGCGCAGTCACCCGGCCGGAACTCGCACCCGCGCCCTTGATCACGTCGCCGGACTGGCGCTGCGATCCCGCCGGCATCATCGAGCCGAAGGCCTTCTCCATCCACGCTTTTTGCGGCAGCATCTGCGGGGCTTCGGCCTTCGCCTGGCCGCGCCACAGTATCCTGCGTTCCTCGACGGCGGCGGCCCGGACCGGCCGCGACGCACCGGCCAGGGAAACATTGGCCTCCACGTCCGCCAGCCCAAACTCCACCGCACTCTGAAGTTCCTGGAAGCGCAGCCAGAACACGTCGTCGGGTGCGGCGATGACACCCGACAGCACCAGGCGCCGGCCGAGTTCCCGCAGTATCCGCCGCAGCAGCGGCCAGGCGAGTCCGACGTCGGCCAGGGCATCCTCACGCACCGGCGCTGTCTCCTGCGCCCATTTCAGTACCCGGAGAAAGAGGGCCCGGCGCCGCGGGCCCAGGCGCGACGCCACCTCCCGGGTCAGTGCCTCCCGCCGCTCGGTCTGCAGCCGCTGCCGCTCATGCGGGTCGGTGCCCTGCCCGCGCAGGTAGAACTTCACCGTTTCCAGCTGCGCGGACGGGTTGTCCGCCGGCACGGGGGTGGCGAAGTCCAGGTTGTAGACCGCGTGCCCGTAGAGGTCCAGATGTTCCTGGAAGGTGAACCGCCATTCCTGCCACAACACGTCCTCCACGCCCTCCGGCGTGGAACCTGTCCGCAGGCACTCGGCGAGTTCCGGCGTCGGCCGTTCAAGCAATGCCTTCACCAGGGAAGGATCGCTGCGCGCCCAGCCCGCGAGGTCGTACAGGGACTTTTCCGCCCGGATGGGCTCGCTGTCAAAGCCCAGTAGGAACTCCTGGGCCGCGGGATCGCCTTCGCGCCGGACAGCCTTGTAGCAGGCCCGGAAGGACAGTTCGCTCATGTCGGCCATCGGGATGATGGACTGCACGGCGGTGTAGTACACGGTTCCGGCGTCCAGGAGGGCCCGCACGCCCGCCAGCAGCTCCTCTCCCGAAAGCTCCGTTGGTGGCTTCGCTGACCAGTCCTTGATGATGCGTTCGTAGCGCGGATGCGAGTAGTCGCGCCAGCCCGCGACGCCCATATGCGCCTTGCCGCCGAACAGTGCCCCCATGGCCGGCACCGTCCTGCCCGTCATCCGCAGCATGGGCCAGGTGCGGTAGTAGTAATAGGCGTAGCCGTTGACGGTGGGGAAGCGGACGTCGCCCTCGCGGAGGGAGCCCGGCCCCAGCGCCTGGTTCATCAGGGCGGACAGCGAGCGGGACACCGAGCCGTCGACCAGGTCGGCGAAGAGCGGGGTGAGCGGTTCCGGCATTTGCTCCACGATGCTCGCCCGGAAGTAGAGGCCCTTGGGGTAGGGGACAGGCCATTCCGTGGGGACGTCCGCCGCGGGTCCGGGCAGCGCGGTGATGGGGCGGGACTGGAGCAGGAAGAACGTGCCGTCCGCCCTGGCCCACTCGATGTCCTGCGGGGCCCCGAAGTGGTCGGCGATCCGCTGTCCGTGGGCGGCGAGCTCGGCCGCCGCGGCATCGTCCAGGACCGGCGCACGACGGCGGGCTTCCGCCACCTTTTCCTCAGCCGTCCCGTCCTCCGTCAGGACCGTCATGACCTCCTTGTCGGCTGTCTGCCGCGTGAGGACTGTGCCCGTGTGGGCGTCCACGGTCAGGTCGTCGGTGGTGACCTGACCGCTGACCACGGCCTCGCCCAGGCCCCACGCGGCGCTGATCACCGTCTGGTCGCGGCGGCCGTTCGCGGGGTTGGCCGTGAACATCACCCCGGCTGCCTCGGCCTCCACCATCTGCTGGATTACGACGGCGAGACGCACCTGGCCGGGCAGCACGCCTTCGCGGGCACGGTAGGCCATGGCGCGCGCCGTCCAGAGGGAGGCCCAGCAGTTGATGACGGCCTTGGCCAGGGCGTCCAGGCCGCGGATGTTGAGGTAGCTTTCCTGCTGCCCGGCGAAACTGGCGGAGGCGAGGTCCTCGGCCGTGGCGGAGGAGCGGACCGACACGGCGGTGTCCCCGCCGCCGAGGCGTTCATACGCTGACTCAAGTTCGGCCTGGATGGCGGCAGGCATGGAGCCTTTGCGGAACAGGGTCCGGATCAGCGCCGACGCATGCTCATACTCCTGCGGCGACGCATCAGGTGGCAGAGCGGCCAACTCCTGAATGGCCGCCCCGAGGTTGTTCCCGGCAGTGAAATCAGCGTACGCGGCGGTGGTGAGGACCACCCCCGGCGGGACCGGCAGCCCGGCCCGGATAAGGCCGCCCAGGCCCACGGCTTTGCCACCCGCCCCGGCGATGTCGCTCCGGTCCACGTCGCCCAGGTCCATGACGTAGGTCATGACGATGCCCCCTTACTGTCGGCCGCCGTCGGCCGTTTCCAAAGCACTGCCGCCAGGACCGCAACCCATAGCAGGAACGCCCCGATGCTGATGCGCTCGCCGACGCCCAAGACGAGGTTCGGTCCCGGGGCTGCCATGAACGCGACCATACCCATGAGGGCTGACAGTGCGAGCGAGACGATCGAGTAGGCGCGCATCCGGCCGTGGAATCCTGCCGCGACGAAGCACATTGCTGCGACCATGAGGGCCAGTTGCACGTTGGTGGCCACGATGTGCGCGGGGATGGAGGAGTCGTCGCCCAGGCGCAGCGGGAAGAGTGCGCCGATGATGTTCCAGAGCCCGTAGGCGGTGAGCAGCCCGGCGCCGATGCGCAGGGCCTGGTTCCCGCGGACCGAGTTCCAGGCGCCCACCCCGAACGCGGTGAACAGCACCGTGTAGAGCCACGTGAACGGGACCAGGACCGGGTAGCCGGGGGAGCCCACGGCGAACAGTTCGCTGACCATCTGTTCCGTGCGGCGGTAACCGGCCCATTGGGAGGCCGCGATGCCGTCGGTGAACACCACGTAAAGCAGTGATGACAGCGGTCCGGCGGCAAGGAGGGTGATGCGCAGGGCCTCACTGCGGTGGCCGTTGAACAGCAGAGCCCGCCCGCGCCCGGGGAGCCGTCCTCCTGCAACTGACATGGTGGGATGTCCTCAGAGCCCGCGCTCCAGCAAGCGGCCCGGCGCAGGGCACGCGGGCGTTGGCCCCGACGCCTACCTGTTCCAGATTGTTCCCGGCCGCCGTGCCCCGCTAGGGCCGAACGGCCTTGGGGCTGCGGTAAGCGCCGGAGCCCTTTCCCCTACTCCTGTTATTGGGTATCCCGGGATATTGACTGCCGCTGTTCCGGGGAATACGTTCCGCCTTATCGGCGCCGGTCCCGGCAAAGCACGGAACGAGGCGCCGCGGGACAGGCCAGGAGGAAAGACCATGCCGAAGTATCCGTTTGAAGCCACGTACGTGGGCCAGGGCATTAAAGGGCTTATGCAGGAAGGCGGAACCGCGCGGCGTGATGCCCTTGCGGAGGCGCTGAAATCCGTGGGCGGAACGCTGGAAAGCTTCTACTACGCCTTTGGGTACTACGACGTCCTGGGCGTTTTTGAGGCGCCGGACGACGCAAGTGCTGCCGCGCTGTCGCTGCTGATCAATTCGTCGGGGACCGTCAATGTCCGGCTGAAGCCGCTCCTCACCGTGGAGGACATCGACGCGGCCGCCAAGAAGACCCCGTCCTACCGGGCACCGGGACAGTAGGGGAGTGACGCGCCTTGGCCAGCGGGCCGCCGTCGGAATTTACGACGGCGGCCTGCCGGTCCAATGGGAAAACTGTCGCTCAATTTTTCGACAATAATGCAGCCAGATAACCGCAGGTACTTTCCACAACAGGAACGCGGACGTATTCTGGGTCTCCCCCTGCCGTATGAAGCACGGCATCACTCCACTCCCACTCTCAATGCGCATCTCTTGCGTTACTTGTTTCCATTTTTTAGCAGCCAAAGACGGCTGCCGAGTACACGGAGAATCAGATGAAATTCACAAAGGCTCATATTTTTGCGCCATCTGCCATGATTGTTGCCGCACTGCTCACCATGTCACCATCAGCAGTTGCTGCACCCCCGGAAAAAGGGCCGGCACCCGGCGACTTCTCCGCGGATTTGCTCGCCGGAGAAGCATGCCCGGACTTTCCCCTGCGCGTCGAAGCGTCCGGCTCGAACGTAACTGTCAGGACCTTTTACGACAGGCAAGGCGATCCCGTTCGCATCCTGCAGGCGGGGAGGGGGTACACCCTGACCTACACGAACCTCGACACAGGTGAGTCCTTGACAATAAGGCCCACTGGTTCCAACCGGACCATCGTGGACAATGGCGACACCTTGACCATCACAGAAACGGGAACTGCCGGGATCATTCTCTTTCCTTCAGACACGCCCAAAGGCCCCAGCAGCACACAGTTCTATGGCC
This sequence comes from Arthrobacter sp. NicSoilC5, assembly GCF_019977395.1. Taxonomy (NCBI): domain Bacteria; kingdom Bacillati; phylum Actinomycetota; class Actinomycetes; order Micrococcales; family Micrococcaceae; genus Arthrobacter; species Arthrobacter sp. NicSoilC5. The sequence continues at coordinate 4,075,838 of NZ_AP024660.1, forward strand.
GCATTGTCTACACCGTCGTCGACGACGGCTCATTCACTCTGACGTCCCTAAAAACGTCCGGGACCAGCATCGATATTTGTGCCAGACTCGCATAAAAGGAAGCCGTAAAACGGACCAAAAGCGCTCTACTTGATTAACGGAAAGAGGAGACCCGCCCGCAGGTAGATTCGGTCATTCGTGGCTGGCGGGCCGCCGTCGGAATTTACGACGGCGGCCTGCCGCTGCTTGGGCGGGTTACTGCGGACACTGCCTGGCGGCGAGAAGCGCGAGATCGTAGATCAGCTGCTGGACTTCGCGCTCGCGGCCGCTGACCCTGGGGACCGGCGTCTGGGTGGGTGCGGGTCCGTTGCGAGGCGGCGCAGGAACGGGCCGGTGGGCTGCGGGCAGACCAGTTGGGCTGGCGGGCTCAACGTTGCCGGCCCTGTCAGCGATATTGCTTGTAGATGCGTCCGTAGTGAGCAAGATTGTTCCCCCTGGTCGAGCTTGTGAACACCTTAGGAAGCAGCAACCGGCATTCGGTAGGGCTTTTGTCCATTGAGGGGATTTATTGTCCCAATCTTGAGCGAAAACCCGTCCTTGGGCCTCACCACGCCACAGTTCCGGCGGCCCCGTCCACGGTGACGCTCTGGCCGTCGCGCAGCCGCTCGGTGGCGTCCGCAACACCCACCACGGCGGGGATGCCATACTCGCGGGCCACCACCGCGCCGTGCGAAATGACCCCGCCCATCTCCATCACCAAGGCACCTGCCGTCATGAACAGCGGGGTCCAGCCGGGATCGGTGGAGGGGGCCACCAGGATTTCGCCCGGCTCAATATGGGCACCCACAGGATCCAGGACCACCCTGACCTTTCCGGTGGCGGTGCCGGCGGACGCCGGCGTTCCCGTGAGACGGTCCGCGGCCGCCGGGCCCGGCTGCGCGGCGGAGGCTGCCATCATGGCAGCCTCGACGTCCGTGCCGTCCGAGAGCAAAAGGCGCGGGACGTGGCGGCGCCGCAGCTCGACGTCGTACATCCGGCGGCGCTCAGCCACCAGCTTCCTGACGTCCGCCCCGCGAAGGGCCACGCGCAGTTCGCCGAAATCGAGGAAGAAGACGTCGCCGGGATGGGCAATGGAGCCGGTCTTCGCCAGTTCGTCGCCGATGGCGTCGAGCTGCCGGTGCATTTCCGCCAACACCAGCACGATGTAGAACTTGGGCAGTTCCCGCAGCCCGGAGAGCTGCCGCACCCGGCGCAGGCACAGCGCAACCAGTCGTCCCCGGAGCCGGCTCCTGGCCGCCGCCCGTCCCACGAGCTCCTGCACGCGGTCATCCGCGTGTTGGGCGGCGCGGGCAAACTGGCGGTCCGGGGCCTGCTCCGGATCCTCCACGCGGAGATAGTTGGAGATGATCCCCAACAGGTGGTCCGGTTCCTCGGCCCAGCGCGGCATCCCCAGGTCGATTTCCGCCACGGCACGGTGGCCGTACCTGGCCAGGAACCCACGCAGGCTTTCCTGTGCAATCCCCGGCAGGGTGCCTGCCCTGTAGCGCCGGGCAAGCTGGTCCGGCCGCTGCTCCATCAACGCCTTCCGTGCCTCCAGGTCCTTGCCAATGTCCGCCGCCACGCGCCACAGTTCCAGGTCCATCTCGGTGGTCACGTTGTGCGGCAGCCCGCGCAGCACTGCCTCCAGCTCGCGCGGCTTCGCGATCCCGCGCAGAAGCCTGCGGGCGGCGGCCAGCATTACATAGCCCGCGGAGGGGGCCGGCAGGGAGGACTGGATGATCCCGTCAACCGTGCTGCCCAGGACGCCCTCCGCGTGCTGCAGCCGCTGCGCTGCCGTGGCCGGTCCGGGCAGTTGCAGCAGGGTGTCCAACTGGTCCTGGTACCGCCGTGCCCGGCGCAGTTCCGCCTCCGGCCGCAGCACGGCCCGGGCCATGGCCGGGAAAAGGGCCACCACCGTCCACACGCTGCTGATTCCGGCGTTCGCGTTCGCCTTCGCCGCCGATGCCGGGGTCCCGCCGCGGCGGTGTTTCCTGCTCCGTCTGCCGGGCGCGGACCGGACAACGCTGAAGCGCGGGTCATCCAGCAATGCGGGAACGACCGCCGCTGACCTGCCGTCCGCCAAGGGCAGCACCCGCAGCAGCCACCGGCGTCCGTACGCGTTGCGGATCGCGGGCGTCAGGTCCACGTACAGCCGCAGCCCCGGGGACGCGTATTTCCATGGCCCCTTGGTGTTCCTCATGATCCCCAGGACGGACAGGCCCATGGGTGTGATGGGGCGGGTTAGTCCCTGCAGGAGGGTGGCACACAGGTAGGCACGGGCCTGCCCATCAGCGGCGGGGCCGGCCCCGGCTGGTGCTTCCTCGGGCAGCGGATACAGCGTGGTGATGGGCCGCGACTGGGTGAGCCAGGCCGTGCCGCCGGCGTCGATCACCCACTCCACATCCTGGGGCGCACCTAGCAGCCGCTGGGCCGCGTCACCGAGGGAAGCCAGTTCCCGGAGCTCTGCGTCCGTCAAGCCGGACGCACGGACCTGCGGTGCCTGCAGGACCCGGCCCGATGCCGTCTCCACCCTGAAATGGTCCGGATTCACCGCGCCGGACACCACCGGCTGCCCCGGCCCGTGGCCGGCATCGATGACGGTTTCCGTCCGTGTGCCGGTCACCGGGTTGGCGGTAAACAGCACGCCCGCGGCTGCGGCGTCCACCATGCGTTGAACCACGACGGCGAGACCCACCTCCCGCTGGCTGATCCCGTTGGCTGCACGGTAGGCCACCGCCCGGTCGGTCCAGAGCGAGGCCCAGCAGCGACGGACGGCCTGGACGACGGCGTCGGCGCCGGCTACATCCATGAAGGAGTCCTGCTGCCCGGCGAAGCTGGCAAAGGGCAGGTCTTCGGCGGTGGCGGACGAACGCACCGCCACCGGCCCGCCGCCCATCGCGGCGTACGCGTCACGGATGGCGGTCTCGACGCCGGGCGGTACCGGCGCTGCCGCCATGGCTCCGCTGGCCTGGGCCGCGAGCTGGTTCCGGTCTTCGTCCGGAAGGCCGCGCCCGCCGTCGTACCCTGTTTTCGTGTCGGTGCCGGCGGCCCCGTGCAGCCGGGCGGCTATGGCGTCCACGTCCTTGGGGGTGGCCTCCCGGTAGGCTGCGGTGGTCAGGCAAAAGCCCGGCGGAACGGGAAAGCCCGCCGTGGCAAGCCGGCCCAGGTTGATCGCCTTCCCGCCCGCGGTGGCCAGCGACGCTGAGGCCACGTCAGCGAGCTTGATGACCAGTCCCGTGCCGTCGCCGCCCCGGTCCGGACCGGGAGCCAGGGAAGCCATGTCCGGCTGCTAGGCGTTGCCTGCACCTTGCCCGGCGTCCTCCCACAGGACATCCAGGTTGTGGAAGATCACGGGCCCATCGCACAGCGCGGCCATCCGGGCAGCGAACTCGGATGTTTCCGGACGGCCGGAATTTTCCATGGCCGAGTCGAATGAATCGAAGTCCACGATAGTGAAGTAGTGCCCTGGATGGTCCCGGTCAGCGGTGGCAACGATGTGCCGGAAGGTGGGCGGAGTGGTTCCCTCGGTTCGGGAGGGGCGGCCCAGCTCTTCGATCTCCTTGATGCGGGAGGACGTGAATTCGATGATCTGCACAAACCCGGCCATGATGGCTCCTCGACGGCGGTGGACGCTGATGCGGATCACCGTAAACCCGCCGGCGGCTTGCGCACAGGGGGAGAAATACCCTACTTTGCGTGCCTCAGTGCCGCGATCTATTGCCTGCGGCCCATTTGCTGCCCGCTGCCTGCAGGACGAAGCGGGAGGAGGCCGTTGACTGTTGAGGGAACGTTAGGGGCCTACCCTATGTCCTAATAGGGGGACCTATTTCTTTATCTCCTGGTTCACAGTCCAGGAACCAGCGGTCTAATATCCGAGCACCTAGTAATACCTGCTACTTGATTCAGCAGCCGAACTTACGTCAAGTAAGGAATGATGCGGTAAAAGGCAGACGCTTTGCGTCCCGCACCGCAATTTATCTGCGGACCCACCTTCGTTGGGGCCTACCGCCGATACCGAAAATAATCCCCGAGTAATCGCACCCTCCCCCTGAACGCAGCTCAAACGAATTTTGTGCGCGCTCAAATAGATTCTTGAACGGAGTTTCGATGAAGAAACTGTTAGCTATGTGCGTCGTGTTCTTTGCCATGATCACAGGCGTTGGCCCCGCAACTGCCGCCTCAGGCGATGTTCTTCTGGATGTGACTTTCAAAGCCAACCAACTATGCAAGTACCCTGTCGAGTTGCTTGTGACCGGCAAGTCAAAGTTTATAGAGCTTCCAGGCGACCAATTCGTGATCGCCTCCCCGGGGCAGAGAGTCACCGTAACCAACCTCAAAACCGGAGAGTCAGTGACCTACTTGATTACCGGCACTACGCACGGCGAATTGCAGGCTGACGGCACAACAGAAGTCACGGTGACGGGACTCAATGTTGTCCTCAACGCCCGGGAGGCAAAATCGGAGAAACCTGGCCTTTACTTGTTGGAGGGAAACTTCAACTTTGCCCTCAACGCGGACGGGACTGAAGCGAGAGTCTTCAGTGGTACCGGGGATGTGACGGATATCTGCGCACTGCTCGCGTAGGGAGCCCACGCTTATTCTGTGACCACCTGACCGTCTGCTTCAGAAGGAATGCCTGCTCTGTCTGCACCCCCTTAAACTGCTCGCGCCGTAGCGTGGATGAGGGCGGGGAGGGGAAGCATCACGGCGGACCTGACCAGAGGAATTCCAACGGTTATCTGGAAGGCCCCTCCCAGGAGGGGCCTTCCCTCCGGTGTTATCAACACCTACGCGGTCTAAAGTGACTTTGGGCGTAGTACGAACGCAGGCCGTGGGCGCCGGCCTGCGCTCAATGTCGGATCACACCGAGGCTTTGCGTACGGGGTGCCGCTGCCCGTCAGCGGTTGGCGCCCAGTGCCGCCCAGGCCTTGGTCCGGCGTTCGGCAAGATCCCTGCGGGCAGCCAGCGCATCAGCCAGGCTGACAGCGGCAAACCGGGTCGCCGTTCCCGGCGCAGCCCGGGCCACCAGGTCCATATCCGCGCTGATCACGGTGCCCACCATCGCGTAGCCGCCGCCGGAGACGGCATCCCGGTGCAGGATGATCGGCTGGGTGCCACCGGGAATCTGGATGGATCCCACGGCATACCCCGCATCCACGATGTTGGAAGGGTCCGAGCCGGCGCCGAACGGCTGTTCCCGCTCCTTCCATTTGACCCCCGGTCCGGAGTAGCGAAGACCCATCCGGTCAGCCACGGGCGTCACTTTCCACTCCTCGTTGAGGAGATTGCCCAGGCCTTCCTCGGTCAGGCGGTGGTCGTACAACCCCAGCACGATCCGGACTTCCTGCTCCTTGGCGAAAACAGGCCGGAATTCATCCGGGACGCTTTCGGCCTGGGGGAGCCTTCCCCCGTTGAGGGGAGCGCCCACGGGGACAACGTCGCCCGCTTCGAGCTTGCGGCCCTTGAATCCGCCGATGGCACCCAGGCTGTACGTGGACCGGCTGCCCAGCACCTCCGGGACGTCGATGCCGCCCTGGACCGCGATGTAGTAGCGGGTGCCGCCCTGGATGACGCCGAAGGAAAGCTGGTCCCCGGCCTTCAGGACCAGGCGGCTCCACTGGGGCCGCGGCTCCCCGTTGACCTTCACCTCCACAGGGGCGCCGGTGACGGCGATGACGGCGTCGCTGTCGGTGGTCAGCACCGGGCCCAGGTAGGTGCACTCAAGGACCGCTTCGCGTGCCGTGTTTCCCACCAGGGCGTTTCCCAGCTCCGCGGAGTACTGGTCCATGGAGCCGCTTTGCGGGATGCCCACGTTGTAGTGGCCCGTGCGCCCCTGGTCCTGGACCGTGGTGGCCAGGCCGGGGTTTCCAATTTCAAATGCCATTGAGGGCCTCCATGAGTTCACGGTTGTAGCCTTCCGGGTCGGCCAGCGCCCTGGACAGCTCGAACGTTACCGGCGCTTGCCGGTAGCGGAAGGTGCCGGCGGAGATCTCCGCCTGGATGGCGTTGTATTCCGCTTCCGTGACCGGTTTGAATTTCACGATGTCCCCGGGGCGGAAGAACACCATGAAGTCCTTGAAGTCAGCCAGGGCCTGGTCGGGGTCGAAGATGGGGGCAGCGGCCACGCCGAACATCTGGTACCCGCCGGCACCCCGGACGGAATAGATGCAGCCGAAGCATCCGCCGTGCCCCACGGTCAGCTTGGGGGTGTCGGTCCGCGGGCTCAGGTATTTGGGGACCTCCAGCTGCTTGTCGCGGTCCACCAGCTGGAACAGGAACGGCAGCCCGGCCACGAAGCCCACCATGGACACCAGCCACGGCTGTTCGTGGTGCCGCTGGATGAACTCCGCCGCGTCCTTCAGGTGGTTGACCTTGGCCGCGTAGTCGATGTCGCTGCCTTCGGGCTCCTGGTGGAACCCTTCGCGGAACCGCTCTGCCACTTCTGCGGTGAACGGGTCCTCGTACCAGACCGGGACTTCAACGATCCGGGTCTCCAGTGCCCGTTCCTGGTGGGACGCCAGGTCCCGCTCGATGCCGCGCACAGCTGTTTCCAGTTGTTCCGGAGGCAGGACGTCGGGGTCGAAGCGCACCAGCAGGGATGCGTTGGCCGGGCAGATGTCCACGATTCCCGGAAGCCCGGCGTCGGATAGCCTGCCGGCGATGGACATGACCTTGAAGTTCGCGGGCAGGCTCATCGCTTCGGAGACTTCCACGAACAGGAATTCGTCCCCGCCCCAGGTGTAGCGCGCACCCGGGAGGACGGCGGCTTCGGTGGTCATTTTGCCCCCATGAGGTCGGCTGCGGTTTCAATGAACTTGGAGTGGTGGCTGACCTCGGCGAATTCGGGCCGCACCAGCAGTGCCAGGTGGACGGGGACGGTGGTCTTGACGCCTTCAATGTGTGTTGCCTCCAGCGCCGCCAGGGTGGCCGCGATGGCGGCATCCCGGTCCGGGGCGTGGACGGCCAGCTTGGCCAGAAGGGAGTCGTAGTAGGGGCTCACCACTGACCCTGCTTCCACCCCGGTGTCCACCCGGATCCCCTCACCGGAAGGCCAGTCCAGGGAACGGATGGTTCCCGGGCTGGGGAAGAAGTGGTGGCTGGGGTCTTCCGCGTTGATGCGGCATTCGATGGCGTGGCCGCTGAAGTGCACATCGTCCTGGGAAATGGACATGGATCCGGTGGAGGCAATCAGCAGCTGCTCGCGCACCAGGTCCACGCCGGTGATCTGCTCGGTGATGGGGTGCTCCACCTGGATGCGGGTGTTCATTTCAATGAAGGCGGCTTCGTGGTTGACGGGGTCGTAGAGGAACTCGACGGTGCCCGCCCCGTGGTAGCCGCACTGGCGGGCAAGGGCCACGGAGGATTCCCTGATGGTGGCACGGACGGCGTCAGGAAGGTTGGGGGCCGGGGCTTCCTCCAGAACTTTCTGGGATCGGCGCTGCATGGAACAGTCGCGGTCGCCGAGGTGGATGAAGTTGGTCCCGTCGCCCAGGACCTGCACCTCCACGTGGCGGGCGTGCTCCACGAACCGTTCCAGGTAGACGGTGGCGTCGCCGAAGACGGCGGCGGCCTCGCCCCGGGCCATCTCGATGGTTTCCAGGAGCTCGCTTTCGTCGTGCACGAACCGGATGCCCCGGCCGCCGCCGCCGGCGGAAGCCTTCACCACCAGCGGGTAGCCGATGGCACGCGCAATGTCGACGGCGTCGGCTTCCGGATCCAGGGGGCCGTCAGACCCCTTGAGCACGGGGACGCCGGCCTTGGCTGCCGCTTCCCGGGCCAGGGATTTGTTGCCCATCATGGCGATGGTGTCCGCGTTCGGGCCCACCCAGGTGAGGCCGGCCTCTGCCACCTTCCGGGCGAAGCCGGCGTTCTCCGAGAGGAAACCGTAGCCCGGGTGCACGGCGTCGCACCCCTGCTCGAGGGCCGCGGCCACCAGGGCGTCCTGGTTCAGGTAGCTGGCGGTTGCCTGGGCCGGGCCCACCACCACGTAGTGGTCGGCTGTCCGGGCTGCCAGTGATTCCGCGTCGGGCTCGCTGACCCCCAGGACGGTTTCGATGCCCATGTCGCGGGCGGTCCGGGCGATCCGCACGGCGATCTCGCCGCGGTTTGCGATGAACAGTTTCATGGGCTGCCTTTATCCTTCCCGGATGACGACGATGGAGTCGCCCGGGTTGACCATGTCGCCTTCGTTGACTTCAAAGGATTCCAGGGTCCCGGCGACGTCGGACTGGATCTCGGTGAACTGCTTCATGATTTCCACGATGCCGATGGTCTGGCCGACTTCGATGGTGTCGCCTTCATTGGCGAACGGGGGTTTGCCCGGCCCGGGCTTGCGGTAGAAGACGCCGGGAAGGGGTGAAACGATCGTGGCCATGTGCTGCTCGCTTTCAGGAGTGGGTGGATCGGGATGAGTCGAGTGCCTTGCGCACGGCGGAGGCGACGGCGACGGCGTTGGGAGCATCCGAGTGGACGCAGATGCTCTGGAAAGCGATGTTCAGGGGAGTGCCGTCGACGGCGGGAACGGGCCCGCCTGCCACCGCCCGGCTGACGCGTTCCGCGGCGGCCTCAGGGTCGGTGGGTGCAGGGCGTCGCTGGATTAGGAGCTCGCCGCCGGGGCCGTAGTTGAGGTCCACGTAGAGCTCCGCGACGAAGTCCACGCCCACGGCGCGGCACACGGATTCATGGGCGGTCCCGGCCAGGCCGTAGAACGGAACACCGAACTGTTTGGCGGTTCCGGCCGCCGCCTGCATGAGGTCTTCGTCGCCGGCGAGCATGCCGTACAGCGCGCCGTGGGGTTTGATGTGGTTCAGGGACAGCCCGTTCTTCGCCAGGAAGGCAGTCAGTGCCCCGGTCTGGTAGAGAATGATCGATTCGACCTCCTCGGGGGTGAGCACCATGCGGCGGCGGCCAAAACCCATGGGATCGGGGAGCCCCGGGTGGGCGCCCACGGCCACGCCGTGTTCCGCGGCCAGGGCCACCGTCCGGTTCATGACGTCCGGGTCACCGGCGTGGTAGCCGCAGGCGACGTTGGCGACGTCGATGATTTCCATGAGGGCGGCGTCGTTGCCGAACTCGTGCAAGCCGAAGCCTTCACCCATGTCCGAATTCAGGAGCACCCGGGCAGGCGTGGTTTCTGTCACGTTTTTTTGCATGCAGGCAACGGTACAGAGGCGGGGGCCCGGCCGGAATCCGGCGGATCGCCGAATGTGGCCACGCGGATTATGCTTTTTGCACTAACCAGGAGGGCCTGCCATGCGTGTTGCCGATCTCGCCGCGGATTCCGCGCTGAACATCCGCCTTGCCGTGCCGGGAAGTCCCGGACGCCTGGCCCGGCCCATCGCCTGGTGCGCCCCCACGGAGCACATGGACCCAACCCCCTTCCTCAGCGTCAACGCGCTGCTGCTCACCAATGGGATGGGCCTGAACGTCAAGGACTACCGGATCTGGGATGCCTACGTGGAGCGGCTGATGTCCGTGCCCGTCTCGGGACTGGTCTTCGGCCTGGGCGCAGCGCACCGGGAACTGCCGCCGGGGCTGGTGAAGGCCTGCGAAGCGCATGGCCTTCCGCTGCTTGAACTGCCTCCGGAGGTGCCGTTCATCCAGGTGATGCGGCACGTGGATCAACTTATCGCCGCCGAACGCTATGCCGAGCTGCGCGCGGGGTGGGACCTGGCGGATGAGTGCACCAGGCTGGCGGCGGGCGGCCACTCGCTGGCGCAGGTCCTGGAACGGGTGGCCACGACCATCCGGGCGCGGGTGGCGGTCCTTGACCACAACGGGTTTGAACTCATGGCGGCAGGTACGGCCGGGGGCGGGACGGCCCGGACCATCCTGAGCCTGCCCAGCGGCGGAATCCTCCGGTTCAGGCTGGCTATCGAGGGAATCAAGAGCAGCCTGGTGCTGCAGCCGCTGCTGGGGCCGGTGGCTGCGGTGATTGCCATGCAGCTGAGCTACACCCTGGGGTCCCGGTCGCCCCTGCATTCGCGGGAAGCTGCCCGGTTGATCGAGGCGCTCTACGAGGCTCGGGGGACTCCGGCGCCGGCCCTGCGGCGCTACGCGGCGGAGGCCGGGTTCGAGCCGGACAGGGAGTGGGGAGTCGTGCTGATCGGCGGTGCGGGGGAGGTTGCGCCGGCCAAGCTGCGGACCATCGCCTGGCGGGTGCGGGTGGGCCTGCAGGCTGAATTCGTGACCGTGCGGTTCATGGAGGAGGCCGGCCTCACCACGGTGCTGGTGCAGCGCGGGGAAGCCGGGATGGAGCTCATGGAAGCCGTCCAAAAGTCCTTCCAGGACGCGCCGGAACTGTCCGCCGTCGTCTCCGGGTGCGGGAACCTGGACGAACTGCCGCTGGTGCTGCAGCTGGCCCGCCGCCGGGTGGGCGAGCCGGGGCTCCATCAAGCGCCGGTGGCTGACCTTGCCGGCGTGGTGGAGGGCCTGCCCGGCGCCGGGCTGGTGGCCATGTCCCGGCGCCTTCTGGCCCCGTTGATGTCCGACGGCGGCACGGCCTTGCGCGAAACGCTTGAGGTTTACCTGCGGTACAGCGGGAATACGCGCGAAACCTGCACGGAGCTCTTCATCCACCGCAACACCCTGACGTACAGGTTGCGGAAAATTGAGGAGCTTCTCCGGGTTGACTTGGATGACGGCGAAGTGCGGGCCACGTGCCTGCTGGCACTGCGGATCGTCGCCGCCGGAACCTAGTTGGCCGCCATTTCCGCGGGCGCCCTGGCGGCGCTGCTTTCGCGGACCAGCAGGGTGGGTTCCAGCTGTACGGGTTCGGGTTTTTCGCCCCTGAGCACGGCCTGGATGAGCTGCACCGCCGTCCGTCCAATGTCCGCCATGGGGGAGTGGACCGAGGTCAGCGGAATGGGAAGCTCGGCAGCCAGGGAGGTGTCGTTGTAGCCCACCACGGCCACGTCCTGTCCCACGGTGAGGCCGTGGGAGCGCAGGGCCCCCATCGCGCCGATGGCCGCGAAATCGTTGACCGCGAAGATGGCGGTGGGGCGCGGTTTGCCGCTGGTGAGGATCTTGTCCCCGGCCTCCCGGCCGCCGGCGGTATCGAATTTGGACCACACCACGTCGTCGTCGGAAATGGTGCCGCCAAGGGACCGCCAGCGGTCCAGGAAGCCGGCGGTGCGGTCGACGGCGGTGCTTGCGTAGGGCTCGCCGGCAATGACCGCCACCTGCCGGTGGCCCATCTCCCAGAGGTGGCTGGCCACGAGTTCACCGCCCACGACGTCGTCGCAGGTGGCGGACGGGTAGCCCGGCACCCGGCGGTTCATCAGCACGAACGGGACCTTCCGGTCCGTCAGTTCCTGCAGGAGGCTGCCGTCAAGGTGGGCGTCGCCAATGATCAGGCCGTCCACCCGCCGGGCCAGCATGAGGTCGATCTTCCGCCGCTGTTCGTCGGGGTCATCGCGGGAGTTCATTACGAACGCGGAGTACCCCACCTCGGCTGAGGCTTCGTCGATGCCCTCGTACATGATGGCCAGGACCAGGTCCGAAAGGCGGGGGACGATGACGCCGAGCAGTTTGGTGCGGCGGGTGCGGAGGCTGGCGGCCTGGGGATCGGGGGAGTAGCCCAGCTTGCGGGCCAGTTCACGGACGCGCTCGGCGGTGGCGGCAGAGGCCGCTCCCTTGGCCACGTCGGAACCGGAGTGCAGGACCCTGGAGACGGTGGACGGATGGACGCCCAGCTCCCGAGCCAAATCCTTGAGCGTGACTGTTCCGCCGCCGTCGGCCTTTTCTTTCATGTCCTTCTCCTGCCCACCGGGGCCACTGTAGCCCAGGTCCGCCCGCGGTGCCCGGAAGGGCACCAAGGCAACCCTTGACGTGACCCGCTTCACATCCTATAGTCATTCATCAGCGCTACCCAAACGTTTGGGTAGCTGCGCATCACAAACCTTCCCCGGCGCCCCCACCCCCCGGCGCCGCCCCTCGTGTCCATCGCAACTGCCCGTTCTGCGGAAAGTTACCCAATCGATTGGGTTGCGGATTGCGCAGCAAACCACCGGAGCTGAAATGACTGTTACCGACTCCCACGTCGTGCTGCTGGCTACCGGAGGCACCATCTCGTCGCGTTCTTCCGAGGCCGGCGGCGCGGTCGCCTCCGATACCGGCGAGCAGGTGTTCAAAGCCCTCGGCCCGCGGGTGTCACACCCCGTCCGGGTGCTCGACGTATTCCAGAAGGGGTCCTACCTCCTGACGTTCGACGACATGCTGAGGATCTGCGCCACCATCCAGGAAGTCCTCAAGGACCCTAACGTCCTGGGCGTGGTAGTCACCCACGGCACGGACACCATGGAGGAGACCGCCTACCTCGCGGACCTGACGCACACGGACGAGCGGCCGGTGGTGTTCACCGGCTCGCAGCGGGCAGCAGACTCCGACGCTCCCGACGGGCCGGACAACCTGGCCCGGGCCATCGCCGTCGCCGGTTCCAAGGACGGGCGGGGCAAGGGGGTCATGGTCCACTTTGCCGGCACCATCTTTCCGGCCGCCGGCGTCCGGAAAAGCCAAACTCTTCGGCTGAATGCCTTTGCGAACCCCGATTTTGGGGTACTGGGCCAGGTATCAGCCCAGGGAGAAGTTGCCATGGACGGCAGCGGCGGCAGGCTCGAGGCCCTGCCCCTGCCCCAGCCGGGCGGCGGCTCCCCGCGGGTGGACCTGGTTGCCGCCTATCCCGGCGCCGACTCCACCCTGATGCATGCCGCCCTTGAAGCAGGAGCGGAAGGCATCGTCCTGCAAGGAACCGGAAGCGGCAATGCAAACGCCAGCCTCTGCGCAGAGGTGGCCGCCGCCGTCGCGTCCGGCGCCGTGGTGGTCACCAGCACCCGCGTGGACGCGGGACCGGTGGTGCCCATCTACGGGGCCGGCGGCGGTGGCGAAGACCTGCGCGTTGCCGGTGCCATCAGCTCCGGCCACCTCCGGCCGTCACAGTCGCTGATCCTGCTCAGCCTCCTGCTCAGGATCAATCCTGACCGGGACCGGATCACCGAAATTTTTGCCCAACGAGGGAGGCCCCCTGAACCTTCCGCCTGACACCCAGAACACCCCGGTTTTGAACGAATTGAAAGGAAAATCTCATGGCTAAGGACATTCAAGTCGCCTTCGGCGTGGACGTAGACGCAGTGGCAGGCATGCTCGGCTCCTACGGAGGAGAGGACTCCCCGTGCGACATCAGCCGAGGCCTGTTCAGCGGTGAAGTCGGCGGACCCCGGCTGATCCGGTTGTTCCAGAAATACAACCTCCCGGCCACCTGGTTCGTGCCGGGCCACTCGATCGAAACCTTCCCGGAACTGACCCAGATGATCGTGGATGCCGGGCACGAGATCGGGGTGCACGGATATTCCCACGAGAACCCCATCGCCATGACCCGGGAGCAGGAGACCGCCATCCTGGACCGTGCGATCGAACTGATCGAAAAGGTGTCCGGCCGCCGGCCCACCGGCTACGTTGCGCCGTGGTGGGAATTCTCGCCCGTCACCAACGAGATCCTCCTGGAGCGCGGCATCAAGTATGACCACTCCCTGATGCACCGGGACTTCGAGCCGTACTACGTCCGGGTAGGGGACTCCTGGAAGAAGATCGACTACACCAAGGACGCCCAGACCTGGATGGAGCCGTTGAAGCGCGGGCAGGAAACCGACCTGGTGGAAATCCCGGCCAACTGGTACCTCGATGACCTGCCTCCCATGATGTTCATCAAGGCATCCCCGAACTCGCACGGGTTCGTCAACCCCCGCGACATCGAAGAGATGTGGCGGGACCAGTTCGACTGGGTCTACCGCGAAATGGACCAGGCCGTCTTCACCATGACCATCCACCCGGACGTCTCCGGCCGCCCGCAGGTGCTCCTCATGCTCGAGCGGCTCATCGAACACATCAACTCCCATGAGGGCGTCACCTGGTGCACCTTTGACCAGATCGCCGATTCCTTCCTCGCACGCAGCCCCCGTAAGGACAACAAGTCATGAGCATCCAAGAACCGGTTGTCGACCTGTCGCAGCCCCGCCCGGACGAGAAGCGCCGCTTCCCGGTCTTTTCCAAGCGCCACACCACCACCGCCACCGTGCTTGCCCTGCTGGCCTGGACAGTGGCCGTCTTCGACTACGGCCTGTTCGGCACCCTGCTGCCGGCCATGCAGCAGGAATTCGGCTGGTCTGCGCCTGAGGCGTACGCCATCAACACCTGGATTGCCGTCGGCACCGCCATCGTCTGCTTCGGCATCGGGCCCGTCATTGACCGCCTGGGCCGCCGCAAAGGCATGATGACCACCATTGGTGGGACCGCCGTCGTCTCCGGCCTCACGGCACTGATCCCCACGGGGATCCCGTTCCTCAGCAACGCCATGCTGGTGGTGGTCCGTTCCTTCGGCGGCCTCGGCTTCTCCGAGCAGGCCGTGAACGCCACCTACATGAACGAGGTCTACCAGGTCACCGAAGTCGCGGACAAGCGCAAGCGGCCCGGCTTCCACTACTCCTTCATCCAGGGCGGCTGGCCGCTCGGCTTCCTGCTGGCCAGCGCCCTGGCCCTGGCCTTCCTGCCCTCCCTGGGGTGGCGCGCCCTGTACCTGATGGCCACCATCCCGGCCGCCGTGATCGTCTGGGTCATCGCCAAGAAGCTCAAGGAAACGCCCCAGTTCGAACTGCACCACAAGCTGACCGAGCTCGAAAAGAGCGGCAAGACGGCGGACGCGCACTCCCTGGCCCACGCGTACGGCGTCGAGCACTCCTCGTCAGCGCCGCTCAAGCGCATCTGGGAGCCGCACCTGCGCCGGAACACCATCGTGTTCTCCATCGCGTGGATCGTGAACTTCTTCGGTATCACCATCTTCAGCGTCCTGGGCAGCTCCGTGCTCAAGAACGCCAAGGGCGTGGAACTCTCCGACGCGTTCTGGATGCTGATCGTCATCAACCTGCTGGCCTACTTCGGCTATGTGTTCCACGGCTGGCTCGGGGACAAGATCGGCCGCAAGCGGACCATCATCGGCGGCTGGATCCTCTCCGGCATTTCCTTCGCCATCATGCTCAGCCCGCTGGCCAGCGACCCGTTCACCATCATCCTGACCTACGGCGCCGGCCTGTTCTTTTTGGTGGGTCCGTACGCGGCCATCCAGTACTTCATGGCCGAGTGCTACCCCGTGAGCTGCCGGGCCACCGGAACCGCGTTCATCGGCGCCATGAGCCAGCCCGGAACCATCATCGGCGGCGCCATCTTCACCGCCATCGCCGCGGGGAGCGGCACCGGCAGCGCAGCCCTCTGGGTCGGTGCTCTGGGCACCTTGGTCTCCGGGCTCCTGATGATCGCCGCCAAGCCCCCTGCTGAAGCCCTGATGGAGGACCACCCCCATGACGTCGCCTAACAGAGTCGCCATCATCACCGGCGCCGCCAGCGGCATCGGCCGCGCCCTCGCCGTCCACTACGCCCGCCAGGGGGTGGTGTCCGTCATCGGCACCTTCCCGGGCGATCCCCACGATCCGGAGGAAACCCTCCGGCTGGTCAAGGAGGCCAACGGTGAGGCGGTGATCCACGAGGTGGATGTCCGCACCACCGCGTCCGTGGATGCCCTGGCGCAGCGGGCCGTGGACGAGTACGGCCGGCTGGACTACGCGATCGCCAACGCGGGCATCCTCCGCAATTCCCCGCTGGGGGAGATGACGGATGAGCGCTGGCACGACATGCTCAACGTGGACCTCACCGGCGTGCTGCGCACGCTGCGTGCCGGGGCGGAGAGAATGACCGACGGCGGCGCGCTGGTTGCGGTGTCCTCCATCGCCGGCGGGGTGTACGGGTGGGAGGAACACGCCCACTATGCCGCTGCCAAGGCAGGGGTGCTGGGCCTGGTCCGCAGCGTGGCCGTGGAACTGGGTCCACGGCAGATCCGGGCCAACGCCGTGATCCCCGGCCTTATTGAGACCCCGCAGTCCCTGGACCCGGTGAATTCCCTGGGCCCCGAGGGGCTGCAACGTGCCGGGAATGACATCCCCTGGGGCCGGGTGGGAAAGCCGGAGGAAGTGGCCAGCGTGATCGGGTTCCTCACCTCCGACGACTCCCGCTACATCACGGGGCAGGCGCTGGTGGTTGATGGCGGCCTCACCGTGAAGATGCGCGCCTGACGGCGCCCTGACAGCCCGCCTCACAACGAAAGGACACCATGAACACATCGACTGCTGACCAAGCGTCCGGAAACGCCCAGGCAGGAAACGGCCGCCGGGTGGTGGTCACCGGCGGTTCCAGCGGGATCGGCAAAGCCATCGCCGAGGCCTTCCTAGCCAACGGGGACCGGGTGGCGGTGCTGGACCGGGCCGGCGGGGACGGTGCCATCCGCGTGGACGTGGCCGATGAAGCCAGCGTGCAGGCTGCCTTCGCCGAGGCCCGGGAGAGGCTGGGCGGCATCGACGTCCTGGTCAACAGCGCCGGCCTGCTGACGGAGTCGCCGCTGGAGGACATGTCCCTGGCCATGTGGAACGAGACCCTCACGGTGGACCTGACCGGTGTGTTCCTGTGCTGCCGGGAGGTGGTGGGGGAGATGCGGCAGCGCAAGTGGGGCCGCATCATCAACATCGCCTCCCAGTTGGCCATTAAGGGCGGCGTGGGGCTGACGCATTACAGTGCGGCCAAAGCCGGTGTCGTGGGCCTGTCCAAAGCCCTGGCCCTGGAAACCGCGGCGGACAATGTGCTGGTCAACTGCATCGCCCCGGGCCCGATCGAGACGCCGCTGGTGGAGGGCATCTCGGAGAGCTGGAAGGCCGCGAAGCGCGCCGAGCTTCCGCTGGGAAGGTTCGGGACGCCGGAGGAAGTGGCGCCCGCCGCCGTGCTGCTGGCCAGCGACCCCGGCGGAAACCTGTTCGTCGGGCAGACGCTGGGGCCCAACTCCGGCGACGTGATGCCGTAAGGAAAGGGAACAACATGTGCGGTGCCTGCGGAAGGACCACCGTGGCGGACCCTGCCCTGGGGCCGGTGCGGACCATGCGGCAACACCTGATCGTGGCAGCCACGGTCAACGCCGTCTGCGCCGGCCTCCCGGGCGCCCCGAAGGTGACCGCATTCAAGGACGGCTGGCTCATGACGGGCCCCGCCGGTGCCTCCAGCCAGTGCCATACCGTCGAGGAACTGTGGTCCGCCGTGCTCGGCTGTTTCACCGACGCGTCGGTTCTGGACCGGCTGCGAAGGCGCCGGCAGGCGTATGCGGCGGATCCAGACAATGCGGGCCTGCCCGCACGGGCTGCCGGTCTTGCCGGACCCCAAACACAAGGAGATTGTGCATGACTGATTATTCCCCGCTCTGGTCACCCATCCGGATCGGTGCCACCGAGCTGGAGAACAGAGTGGCACTGGCTCCCATGACGCGCATCAGCGCCACCGAGGACGGACATGCCACCGAGAGAATGGCGTCCTACTATCGGAACTTTGCGCGCGGCGGCTTTGGGCTGCTGATCACGGAAGGCATCTACCCGGACACCGCCCACAGCCAGGGCTACCACTTCCAGCCGGGCATCGCGACGGAGGAGCAGGCCCGGTCCTGGGCGAATGTGGTGGACGGCGTGCACGCGGCGGGCTCGAAGATTTTCGCGCAGCTCATGCACGCGGGGGCGCAGAGCCAGGGGAACCGGTATGTGACCTCCTCGGTGGGGCCATCGGCGGTGGCACCCAAGGGGGAGCAGCTGGGATTTTACCGCGGCGAAGGCCCGTATCCTGTTCCTTCCGCGATCACGTTGTCCCAGATGAAAGAGGTCCGGGACGGGTTCGTCACGGCAGCGCTGCGGGCGCAGCAGGCCGGGTTCGACGGCGTGGAGATCCATGGTGCCAACGGGTACCTGCTGGACCAGTTCCTCACGGACTACCTGAACCAGCGCGACGACCGCTACGGCGGGTCAGCGGAAAACAGGGTGCGGCTTGCCGCTGAAATCTGCCACGACGTCCGCGAGGCCGTTGGTCCGGATATGACGGTGGGGATCCGCATCTCCCAGTCCAAGGTCAGCGACACCGAGCACAAGTGGGGCGGGGGAGTGGCGGAAGCCGAGGTCATCTTCGGCACCCTGGGTGCCACGGGGATCGATTTTGTCCACACCACCGAGTACCGTGCCGCTGAGCCCGCGTTCGCGGATGCGGAGGAAACCCTGGCTGCGCTGGCCAAGCGGTACTCCGGGGTGCCGGTGATCGCCAACGGCAAGCTCGATGATCCGGATACGGCCGCTTCAATGCTGGCGGACGGCTCAGCTGACGTTGTCGCCCTGGGCAAGGGAGCCCTGGCCAACCGGAACTGGCCGCACCTTGTCCGCAACAACCTGGAATTCGGGGAGCTCGACCCCGCCGTCTTCGCTCCTTTGGCGGACGTCAAGGACTGGGAGCTGGAGGATCCCGCATAAGCGGTCCCTAACGATTGGCGGTGTGACACCCGGCGCCAGGCCGGGTGTCACACGGTTCTCACCCCACCGGCCGGGTCAGACGGCCGAGCAGCTAGCCCACCAGGCGCAGGCGGAAGCACGAACTGGACGTGCGTGAGGTCGGTCGGGGCCAGTGCCGCCGCGCCCTCCCGCTGCCAGCGCAGCGTGGCGCGCGAGAGTAGGAATCCGGGGCTCTCGCCGGGGTTGAGCGGCATCAGCCGCCTGCTATCTTGACCAGCGCGGCCGCGGTCTGGAGCCAGTCGGCGGTGATGGCGGGCCGGACCTGATGCCACAGACTCTCTTTTGTCCAGAGTGCCGCAGTCTGTGGCGGCGGTCCTACGGGCTGGTGAGTCTTGCCACGTTATTTCGAATAACTCGTAATAAGCGGGTAAATTTAACTACAGGTCACCGCCGCCCTTGAGTGCCGCACCGGTGAACATTCCCGGGCCAGCAGGGCATGCGATTTCTTCGCCACCGCCCTTCCTGTTTGAGCGACACAACAACCCGAATGGCCCTCATCCCAAATCCCGAGGAGAACCCATGACTACGCTGGCCGAACGACCCGCAAAAACCTTTCCCACCAACCAATCCGCCCCAGCCCCGCGCGGAGGCAGCTACGTCACCCTTCCCGCCGGCAGCGTGACCGTCGGCCGGGGCAGCTATGTCACCGTACCCGGCAGCCGAAACGTGTCCCGCCCCACCCGTGGCAGCTACGTTACGGCGGCCGGCGCACTCGTCGTCCCCGCCGACACTGTCGAGGGCAGCTACCTCACGCTCCCGGCGGCCTAAAGCCCTAGTTCCGCGGCGGCTTAGCCCACCACGGAGGCAAAAGGAGGCCGACGGCGACACCCAGTGTCGTCGTCGGCCTCCTTTTCTGTGCTGACGGGAAAGGAGCCCTGTCCAGCCCCGTCCAGCTCCGTCCGGGGTGGCCGGTGGCCGGGTTCAGGTCGTTGTCGAATCCGCTTCTCAGTGACGCTCAATGTGTCGGGGTGCGTGCGGGACCCTTGCTTGGATTACCACCCTTCTATCAAAGTCAAGCTTGTTTGCTCTTTCTGACCCCAGTCTCCGTCAAACGGTAAAGCGTTCGCTTACGCAGAGTCGACGGTTTCGAGCCACTCCAGGAACGTTTGGCGTCCGACGGCGGATCCCGGCGCCGGGATTAGGGAGCCGTTGCGCATGGCCTTGCCCATGGGGCCGGGAAGGGGCAGCGGAACGATTCGTTTCTTCTGATGCGTCTTGGCTAAGTAGGCAGCGACCAGGTCTTTCAGCTGTTCGGCCCGCGGCCCGCCGAGATCCGGGAGGCGTCCCTGCGGTCCGGCCACCGCCGCGTCCACCAGGGCCATGGCTACTTCCTTGGCCGCCACCGGCTGGGTGGACATCATGGGCACGAAGACCAGCGGGCCTACTGACGCGGCTTTGATGGACATCGGCACGAACTCGTGGAATTGGGTGGATCGGAGGATGGTCCAGGGAATGCCGCCGTGCCTGACTTCGTCCTCCTGCACCAGCTTCCCGGCGTAGAGTCCTGAGTTGGCTTTGTCGATGCCCACAATGGACAGCGCCACATGGTGCTTTACGCCGGCCTTTTTCTCGGCCGCCAGCAATTTCTGGGTGGCGTTGGTGAAGAAATCCACGGCTTTCTTGGTGGACGTGGCCTGGATGCCGGAGACGTCGATGACGGTTTCAACATTCTGGAGTGCCTGATCGAGGCCCCGCCCGTTGACCAGGTCCACCCCCTCCGCGCGGCTGAGGCTGACCACTTCGTGCCCGCGTTCTCTGGCGATGGCCACAACGTGGCGGCCCACTGTACCGGTTCCCCCTGCAACGGCAATCCTCATGGAAGAAATCCTAAGCCGGTTCCCCGGCAACTCGGTCCGGGGCTCTCAGCTCGTGAAGGACTTCGTGCCGGTCATGATCTACAACATGGAGCGTAGGAGTCCGGCCAGTCCGGGAACATGGACGACATTGGGTTCATGGGCCTGTAGGAGGAAGGCATGGACCTCGGATGCGAGTTCTAACGGAGTAACGAGCCGGATGGGTGCTCGGCCGGGAAGCGGGAACATGCCCGCACGCTCCACCAATGGCATGGAGAGCCTTCCCGTCCCCGAGTGCAGTACCACCCAACCCTCAACGACGTATCCGGGGTACGCAGCGCGAACGGCCTCCACACCTGCTCCAAGGCCAAAGGCTTTAAGCTCCCGGCCGTTGCGGAAGAGCTGTTTGTTGTCCCACCAATACACGCCGTCCGCCCACATCTTGGAGTCGATCAGGGCGATTCTGTTTCCAGCGACAACTGCATGATCGAGGTCGGCGTGTTCCGATCCCGGCCAACGCAGCCCGTTGATGAGACGGGCCGACGGAATTGCGTGGAGGATGGACGCAGTAATCAGCCGCGCTGTTCGCCGTTCGCCCTCAGCTCCGATCTCTGCTTTGTCCCCGAAGCGCCCCACGGACAAGCTGCGGCCGGGTACGCCGTGGACTCGGCGGTTGAGGACTTCTTCAACCAGAAAAGCGTCAGCGAGGACCTCTGGTGGTGCAGGCCGCTTCCTCGTTGTCCACCACTTTGGGAGCTTTGCCACCACATACCAGAAGCAGACAGTCAGCGCCGTGAGGAGAAGGCCTGGCAACCACTTGGACAGCCAGGTCGGACTGGATTGAGCGGTGAAGAAGTACCACACGGTGGCGAAAAGCGGCAGGAAGGTGAAAACGCTGCCGATTACGAAAAAGACAGTGCGCCAAGTACGTGTCCACGCTGGTGCGGGGCGTCGGATCTTCTCAGGGTCACGGGTTGCCGGTTTAAGCGGAGGCCGGTACTCCACAGGTGGTCCGGTCCAAGGACTTAAGACGGGCGGATCTTCCATTTCAGCAAAAGTTTGTTTTGTCCTTTGCTGAGATGAACTGGAACGGGAATGCCCTTGTTCCTGGTTTCGACTCTGATTGCCGCTATTTGCGGCTCTCCCAAAGTCACTTTCGTTTCCAGCACGGTCATAGACCGCTCTGCGGGCCGGGTCGGACAGGACCTCGTAGGCTTCCTGAACGAGTCTAAAGAGTCCTGTGCTGCCACCCACGTCTGGGTGCGACATTTTGAGTCTGCGTTGGTAGGCCTTTTTGATCTCAGCTGTGTCTGCTGTGGTTGGTACTCCAAGCACCTCATAATGACTGACCGCTGCTTGTGCCATCAGGACTGTTCCTCTCGTTCCCCTCAGGCAGCCTACCTGCGACAATGCCGTATCTGCAGAATTGTTGATGTGAACAATATTCATTCCAGATCTTTTTGTACCGCTCTTCGGAGCCAGCCTGACCGTGTTGATCGCATTGTTGACCTTCAGATGTCAGCAAAAGGCAACCGAAAGGGGCGAGTTGAGCGTTCTATATAACGACTTGGGACGTGTCTGCTTGAAAGATACGACGACATGGCGCAAGCGCTCGTGCAACCCGTATCTCAGGCGGACACTTTGCAGCCGATTCTCGATTTATGACTTGTTTGCAAGGCCGCCGGAATTTTTTAGCCCCATGAACATCGTCCGGTGCAGGATGTCCACGTGCTTCCGCGACACCTCCACAGCTTCCTCAACCTTGCCGGCCCGCAGGGCTGCCACCAGCGCGATGTGGTCAAGGTTCGACTTGTGCAGCTTCTCGATGGGGTAAGGGATGAAGTAGTCGTAGAGCTCCGCCAGGGTCTCGTGGTAAACCTCGACGGCGGTGTCCATGCATGACGCGGTGCCCACCAGTTGGTGGAACTGCTCGTCCATCCGGTGGTAGTAGGACCAGTCGCTCGACTCCGCCATCTCACGGGTCAGCCGTTCCAGCTCGTCCAGCTGCTCCGTGGTGGCATTCACTGCCGCGTAGTGCGTCACCGCGCATTCAAACAAGAGACGCCGGTCCACCAGCCGGTTCACGGCCTGCGACTCGGCGGGGGAGGCCGAAAGTGACGCCAAAACCTCAGCAGGCGGCGCATCCGCGACAAACGTTCCGCCGGCCCGGCCACGCCGGCGCACCACCACGCCCTGTTCCGCCAGGCTCGCCAGTGCGCGGCGCGCGGTGATCGGGCTGACCGACAGGCCCAGGGCCACGTCCTCCTGGTCCGGCAGCCGCTCGCCCGGCTTCAAGAGTCCCAGGGAAATCGCCATGCCGATCCGCATCCGGACCGCGTCCATGGCGCTGCGCCGCTCCATGCCGGTACCCAGGCGTGAGGGCTCGGCGGTGTCCTCCAGCTGATCCGTCATAACCGCTACTTTACGGCGCACACCGGCCCTCTTCCCTTTATTGGATCATTCTGATCTAATATAACCCGGATCACACCCCACAGCGGAGAAAAACCCATGCAACGCATCCTTCCCCTTGTCGCCGCCCAGGCTCGGCCACGGCTCATCGGCGAACCCGTCTCGGCCTTCGCGGACGAGGTCAAAGCAGCCCTCGAAGCCCAGCCGCACAGCAAGCTGGTGGTCTTCCCCGAGCTGCACCTGTTCGGCGACGAAGACCCGGACCTGCAGCGCGCCGAAATGCTTCAGGCAAGTGCCGAGCCGCTGGACGGACCCCGGGTCAAAGAACTCAAGCAGCTCGCGAAAGACCTGAACATCTGGCTGGTCCCCGGCAGCGTCTGCGAGCGCGGTCCGGAAGGGCAGCTGTTCAACACCCAGCTGGTCCTGTCGCCTGAAGGGGAGCTCGCCGGCTACTACCGGAAGATCTTCCCCTGGCGCCCGTTCGAGCCCTACGATCCCGGCGACCGGTTCACCACCGTGGACCTGCCCGGCATCGGCAGTGTGGGCCTGAACATCTGCTACGACGCCTGGTACCCCGAGGTGTCCCGCCAGCTCGCCTGGATGGGCGCGGAGGTGATCCTCAACGTCGTCAAAACCACGACCCCGGACCGCAGGCAGGAACTGATCCTCGCCAAGGCCAACGCCATCGTCAACCAGGTGTTCATGGTCAGTGTCAACTGCGCCGGGCCCAGCGGCAAGGGCCAAAGCATCATCGTGGACCCGGAGGGCAACACCCTCACCGAAGCAACGGACGAGAAACCCCAGCTGCTCACCGCGGAACTGGACCTGGCCGCCGTCGAGCATGTCCGCACGCACGGCACGGAGAACCTCAACCGCCCCTGGTCGCAGTTCCGCGAGGGGGAGCCCGCCGTCGAACTTTCCGTCTACCAAGGCCGGATCAATCCGGCCACCTGGACACCGCCGTCCTACAAGCCGTAAGGAAACCCCGTGACAACAACCCTCACCCGCACGCTGAAGCTGCCCTCGCTGGTCCTGTTCGGGCTGGCGTACCTCACCCCGCTGATCGTCCTGGGGATCTTCGGGATCATCGCCGAAGCCACCGGCGGCGCCTCGCCGGCCGCCTACCTGGTGGCGCTGGTGGCCATGCTGTTCACCGCGCACAGCTACGGCCGGATGGCCATCGCCTACCCCGTGGCCGGTTCCGCCTACACCTACGTCCGCCGCTCCATCGACCCCCGGGTGGGCTTCCTGGTGGGCTGGGCCATCCTGCTGGACTACCTGTTCCTGCCCATGGTCATCTGGCTGATCGGCGGCTCGTACCTGAGCGCTCAGTTCCCCGGCATCCCCATCGGGCTCTGGATCGTGGGCTTCATCGTGATCACCACGCTGCTGAACATCCTGGGCATCAAGGTGGCGGACAAGGCCAACTACGTGCTGATGGCGTTCCAGCTGCTGGTCATCGTGTTCTTCGTGGCGCTGTCCATCGGCAACGTGGTGTCCACCGCCGGCGCCGGGGGACTGGTGAGCAGCCAGCCGTTCGTCAACGACACCTCCAGCTTCGCCACCATCTCCGCCGGCGCGGCCATCGCCGCCTACTCCTTCCTGGGGTTCGACGCCGTCACCACCCTCACCGAGGAAACCGTCAACCCGCGCAAGACCATGCCGCGCGCCATCATGCTCGTGGCCCTGATCGGCGGCGGCATCTTCGTGGCCGTCTCCTACGTGACCCAGCTGGTCCACCCGGGCGGCGTGTTCGAGGACTCGGCCTCCGCGGCCAGCTCCATCGCCCTGCAGATCGGCGGGCAGCTGTTCGGCGCCGTGTTCCTGGCCGGCCTGGTGGTGGCGCAGTTCGCCTCCGGCCTCGCCGCGCAGGCCAGCGCGTCCCGGCTGATGTACGCGATGGGCCGCGACTCCGTCCTGCCCAAGGCCGTCTTCGGCAAGCTCAGCGAGAAGTTCCACACCCCGGTGGTGAACCTGGTGATCACGGGCATCATCGGCCTGATCGCGATCTTCCTGGACGTGGCGACGTCGACGTCGTTCATCAACTTCGGTGCCTTCACCGCCTTCACGCTGGTGAACGCCTCGGTGGTGTTCCACTATGTGCGCCAGCGCCGGGCCGGGCAGCAGCTGAACCCGGTGTCCTACGTGGTGGTCCCGGTGATCGGCGCGATCATCTGCGCGTACCTGCTCTCCCAGCTGGACAGCAACGCCATTACGCTGGGGGTGTCCTGGCTGGTGCTGGGCGTGCTGGTTCTGGCCTTGATCACGCGGGGCTTCAAGGCGGCGCCGCCGGAGATGACGGCCACGGAGAAGGCCACGGTCGAGGCCGCCGCCTGAGCCTGTCTTGTGGCTCTTGGGCCAAGGGAAGGAACATCGTGAGGATAGCGCTGGGGCAGCTGGAGTCGGGCGCCGACATCCAGGCCAACCTCGCCGCGATCGACAGGTTCGCCGCCGAGGCAGCGCGCGACGGCGCCGCGCTGGTCGCCTTCCCGGAGTATGCCACCTACGAGAAGAAGAAGGTGGACGCCACGTTCCCCCAGGTGGCCGAGCCGCTGGACGGGGCCGTCTGCCGGGAGCTTGCCGCCATAGCCCGCCGCCACCGCATCGCGCTGGTGGCGGGCGTGGTGGAAACCTCCGACGAGCTGGGCCGGGCGTACAACACGCTGGTGGCGTTCAGGCCCGACGGCGGCCGGCTGGCCTCCTACCGGAAGATCCACCTGTTCGACGCACAGGGGTTCGGGGAATCGGAGTTCATCAAGCCCGGCCCGTCCACGGCGCCCGTGGTGTTCGAGCATGGGGGAGTGCGGTTCGGGCTGATGACCTGCTACGACCTGCGGTTCCCCGAGCTGGCAAGGTCACTGGCCGACGCCGGCGCGCAGGTTTTGTTGGTCTGCTCGTCGTGGGTGCCGGGCGAGCACAAGACGAAACAGTGGCTGGCGCTTAACACGGCACGGGCCATCGAGAACAGCGTCTACGTGGCCGGGGTATGCCAGGCGCCGCCGGTGTCTGTCGGGCGGAGCGTGCTGGTGGACCCGATGGGGGTGGTTGAGGCTGACCTTGGGCTGTTGCCGGGGGTGCACGCAGTTGAGGTATCGCTGGACACGGTAGACCGGGTGCGGGAGTCGTTCCCTATGTTCCGGCAGCGGCGGTTGTAGGGGCAACTCGGCGGCCGAGAGCAAGCCTGAGGGACACTGATCCAGAACCTAGGGAATTTGATTTGGGTCTGGGAGAGCTCCGCCAGGCGTCGGGGACGTAGAGGAGCTCGGGATTGCGGGAAGCGGCGGATGCTGTTTCGATGCACCTGGCGGCCAGGATTGGTCGTCGTATCCGACTATGACCGAGCTGTCCTCCGATCAGTGAATTTCCGACTTGAGGGCGGTCAGGCTCAGCGCCAGTGGGTCCAGAAGGCCGCCCGGATACATCGGTGCTTCGCCGCGGCAGCCAAGTAGCTTCAACGCGGAGGCAGCGGAACCGGCAGCGTTGCGACGGTGTTTCAGCTCCATTCTCTGGGCTCCCTTGCGGCTGGGCCTGCCATGCAGACGCGGCGGCGGCCAGGATTGTGCGGATGGGAGGTTCCCCCCACTGGCAAACGGCGGCCGGTGGACGGGGTACCTGTTCATTCATGCTGGGACAGGTTCGTTGCTCATCGGGGTTGACACAAAGTCCAAATTGACTTCGGCTTGCTCATGTGGATAGTGCTGGCCATCTGGCGCGCCCATAATTTAACTTTATGGAGGATGTATATAGAATTTTGACAGGCGAATTTCTTGACAGTCGATAACATATAATAGTTTTATGCGCGGAGGATAGCTCCGGCATTGTATGATCCAGGGGGAAGTGTCATGAATCGAATCAGTAATAACAAACGCAGCCAGAGGGTTAAGCGACCACGCCGGTACCAACAGCTGACGCTATTCGCTTTTATGGCCCTTCTGATACTCACCATCCCGGCGATACTCATTTTTACCGGCAACCCTGATGCTGCCCTTGGCGTCCTGCTGCTCTTCCCGTCGTTGGCTTACACAAGTCAACTCGCGTCAGCCAGTATGCGATCAGCGCGCTTCCGACACTGGTTCCGATGGCTCTGCTTACTCGGAGGAATTGGCTACTTGTTTCTATGGGTGATTGGTCTCCAAGGAACGAAGTACTTCACTGACGCTTTGCTTGCTGCAACGCTTGGTGGGGTCGGTCTGCTCTATTGCTTCATCGTTGACCTTCTAACGCCCTCTTCGAATGAAGGGAGAGTACAGGAAGCGGACCGCCCCGACTGGATTGCCTCACACGAAACAGGAAAGTTACCCCAAGGTGTGCAATTTGATCCCCTGTACGGAATTTCGGGTATGCCGGCTTCCCCGGGCATCGTCACTGTCATCTTTCACGAGGCCAAGACAGGGATGCGGGTGAGGAAGCTCATCTACAGCGTTTACGACCTGTCGAAGCAGGCTCCACAAGATACAACACTGAGCCTCTCAACCTCTGCTTCTAATGCAGCCGCTGCTGTAGAGCCTTCCCAAGATGACGAATCGCTATCAAACCTGCGTTAAATGCTATTCGCCACACATCTCTTGGATCAGCAGACCAGCCTGAGATGGTCCGAGTGACTCCCGCGCCGGTGGTTGCCCACCTCGGGAAATGGGCAAACAGCGGAGAAGAGGTGGAACGAACTGACTTCAAGTTCGGTGGACACGCATACCCGTGGATCGGACACTGTTCCAAGTTCCCGGAGGGCGATGGCATTTTGCTTGTCTGCTGGACTTGTATCAGAGTTGTTCTGTGCCGCAAACAAAGGGAAAAGTACCCCAAGCAACCCAACAAGGTAACTCCACGAAACAATGGATTGGCAATTTGTCCAATCCTTTGCTAATTGCCCTAATCAGCGCCCTTGTCGGTGCGTCCAGTGCTCTACTTGTTGCTGGCATCGGGGCGGTTGTGACAACGCAGACGGTTCAGCAACAGCTTCAGGCAGAAAAGGAGAAAGAGCATCGGGAGAAAACGCCGGCGGTCTACACTTCCTACCTTGACTCCGCGAAACGCTACCGTGCGGCCCAAATGAACCTTGCTACCTATTCACGTTCAAGGGGCATTCAGAACCCTGACTCTACACAAGGGAGAGCCATGTCGCTCTCGGACCCAGCAGTTAAGGACCTACTTCTGGCGCGCGATGCTGCCGCAACAGATTACGAGTCTGCGATCGACAATCTCGCCGTGTATGGCTCTGATGAGGCGTGGAATATCCACAAGAAAATTGCTGCCGGGTTAACCCCAAGTAAAGTTATTGATGCTGATGGGGATGGCGTAGACGAAACAGGCTTTGGTAACTATATGGACGATTTGCGCATTGAGTTTTGTGAAACTGTCTCATTGAAAGGCGAGGCATGCCATACACGTCGTCTGGCCCCGGAATTTGTGCAGGCCTTTCGGTAAGTTAGCTACCGGCCGAAGTCACTCCTCTCACATCCAGGCTGGGTTCAGCAGCTTCTCCTCGTCGTTGACCGCAAGCTCGCTTAGGTTGCCGTACTCTAGCGCAGTGATCAACTTCATTGGGGGTAAAGCACCAGAATCCTTTCCAGAGGGGCTCTATGAGCTGCTCCGCACGGAGGAACTCGACAAGAAGCTTCGAGAGAGGCCGGATATTACGGCGCAGTTCGCGTCGACTGAAGCAGACAATGTGCCAGCCTTTCTGGCGCGGCATGTGGCACGTGCGGTTGAAATAGCTGTCTCAGACGCAAGCCCTGAGGATCGTGTTGGGCTGGTAAATAGGGTCTTGCGGCAACTAAACGTCACGGACACGGTCGCACCGGGCCCCACTGTGCTCCACTCGCTCCACCGCCCGGACGCACTCAAGCGGCGCCAACTTCGCCGCCCCACCACTAGGCTGAGCGATTCGGCACTCCTCACCAACAGCAAAGACGACCCGAACCTCGCGGCAGAGCTCCGGGCCGAGATGGAGTCCGCTGACACCGTCGATCTCCTTTGCGCCTTCGTTCGCTGGACCGGCCTGAGGCTCCTGCAGCCCGCGCTTGAGCAGCTCAAGGAGCGGGGCGCGAAGCTCCGAGTGATCACCACCACTTACATGGGCGCCACCGAACGCCGCGCCGTTGACGAGCTCGTCAACAGGTATGAGGCCGAGGTGAAGATCAGCTACGAAACGCAGGCAACCCGGCTCCACGCCAAAGCCTGGCTGTTCCGTCGCAACACCGGCTTCGACACCGCATATGTCGGCAGCTCCAACCTGAGCCAAGCTGCGCTCCTGGACGGACTGGAATGGAACGTCCGGCTCAGTTCCGTAGCCACGCCCGCCCTCCTGCAAAAGTTCGAGGTTACCTTCGACAGCTACTGGGAGCAGCGTGCCTTCCAGAGCTACGAGCCGGAGCGTGACGGAGAAAAGCTGGACGCAGCACTGGAACGGAACGGCGGCCGTCGCACCGCGGCGCCGGATGCAGCCACCGGCCTTGAAGTGCAGCCGTTCCTCCACCAGGAGGAGATGCTGGAGGAGCTGGAAGCGGAGCGGCTCAAGGGTTTCAATCACAACCTCCTGGTCGCCGCCACCGGCACAGGCAAAACAGTTATCGCCGCGCTGGACTACAAACGGCTAAGCGAAACTGCCGGCAGAGACCTAAAGCTGCTCTTCGTCGCCCACAGACAGGAGATTCTGAAACAAGCCATGCGCACCTACCGCGACGTCATGCAGGACGGCGCCTTCGGTGAACTTTACGTGGGGGACCACAAGCCGCAAGAGTGGAAGCATATCTTCGCCTCGGTCCAGTCACTGTCCTCCCTCGGTATCGAGCAACTGGAGCCGGATTTCTTCGACGTCGTCGTCATTGATGAGTTCCACCACGCGATGGCGCCCACCTACCGCCGCCTGATTGACCACCTGCAGCCGCAGCAGCTCCTTGGGCTCACGGCGACACCGGAACGCGGCGACGGCGTCGACGTCGCCAAGCAGTTCTTCGATGGCCGCACAGCCGGCGAACTAAGGCTTTGGGACGCCCTAGACGCTGACCTGCTGGTGCCCTTCCACTACTTCGGCGTCTCGGATGACGTCGATCTGAGCCCGTTGGAATGGAAACGCGGCAACTATGACACCACCCAGCTGAGCGCCCTGTACACCGGAAACGACGCGCGGGCCGCCAAGGTGATCCGCGAACTGCGGGACAAGGTCACCAGTACGGACCAGATGCGCGCCATCGGTTTCTGCGTCTCCGTGCAGCACGCCCGATACATGGCCGAGGTATTCAACCGCGCCGGCGTTGCGGCCGTCGCCGTCGACGGCACCACGGACAATGCTGACCGCGAGAAAGCCCTCAGGCGTCTGGGGAAGCGGGAGATCAACTGCATCTTCGCCGTCGACCTCTTCAACGAAGGACTGGACCTGCCGCAGGTGGACACCATCCTGCTGCTCCGGCCCACTCAGAGCGCCACGGTCTTCCTCCAGCAGCTGGGACGCGGGCTGCGCCGTGCGGAGGGCAAAGCGGTGCTGACGGTCCTGGACTTCATCGGCCAGCAGCGCCGGGAGTTCCGCTTTGATCTGCGCTACCGGGCGTTGACCGGCTACGGCCGTAAGGAGCTGGAGAAGGCTGTCGAGGACGAGTTCCCGTACCTGCCGTCCGGCTCGCAGATCGTGCTGGACCGGGTGGCGCAGAAGGTGGTGCTGGACAACATCAAGGCACAGCTGCGGTTCAACCGGGCACAGCTGGTCCGGGACATCGCCTCGTACGCCGAGACCGAGCTCGAAGCCTATCTCGCGCGGTCCGGGAACGACGTGAAGACGATCTACCGCTCCACCAGGGACTCGTGGACCGGCTACCTCCGGCAGGCAGGACTTATTGAGGGGTTATCACCTCTGGAGACCGTGTTGCGGGGAAAACTCGAGGAGCTGTCGGACGCGGAGGAAAAGAAGCTGCTGGGCCGCATGGCCGCGCTGATTCACGTGGACGATCCGGAACGTGCCGCAGCCTATTCGATGCTGGTTGCTCCCGACGCGCCACGCTATGCGGAGCTTGGCATGCGCGAGCAGGCTTTCGCGCGCATGCTTTTTTATACCCTGTGGGATGACGGCGCAGGCTTCACAACGTACGACGACGGGCTGGACCACCTGCGCGGCTACCAGTTTGTGTGCCGCGAGATCCGCCAGGTCGTGAAGCTTGGAGTGGTGACGTCTAAGCACGCGGCAAAGAGTCTCGGCGCGGGACTGCAGCACATTCCTCTGCTGTCGCACGGCGCTTACCGGCGCGAAGAGGTCCTGGCGGCGCTGCAGTACGGCTCGCTGGAGCAGGGAAAGAACGTCCAGCACCGCGAGGGCGTTGCGTGGTGTCCAGCGACGTCTACCGACGCTTTCTTTGTCACCCTGAACAAGGACGACAAGAAACACTCGGCGACGACGATGTACAGGGACTACGCAATCAGCCCGGAGCTGTTCCACTGGGAGTCGCAGAATGCGACGTCACCAAGCAGCCCGACGGGACGGCGCTACCTGGACCGGGCTTCGCAGGATTCGAGAATTCTGATCTTCACGAGGGACACAGCGGACGACGAGACAGGGCTGACGGTTCCGTACACGTGCCTCGGCCAGGTGGACTACGTCCAGCACTCGGGAGAGAAGCCGATCGCGATCACTTGGAAGCTGCACAGGCCAATGCCTGCGGACGTCTTTGCCTCAGCTGCCGCCGTTGCACGATAACGTTCCCGGCCGCGGGCGACATGGCTTGCTTTGTCCCCTTCGCACTTATAGATGATTAGATGTGTCTTGACCCTCGGGTCACTGCTGCCTAGGCCAAACCGGCAGCTATGGGGACAGAAGAAAGCAAGGATTAGTGTCAGCTCCAGTTACCGAGAAGACCGAGCTCAACGTCGCACCCGGTTCAGTCGTCCACGTCCGAGACGAGGAGTGGCTCGTTACAGGCGTGGAGCAAACGGGTGACGGACTCCTCATCAGGGTCCGCGGACTCAGCGAGCTGGTCCGCGACACGACAGCCGCCTTTTATAAGAGCCTGGATGACATCGAAGTCGTCGACCCGGCAGAAGCCATCCCTGTGGCTGATGCCAGCCCCAACTACCGCCGTGCCCGCCTGTGGCTCGAGTCCACCCTCCGCAAGACGCCCATCCCGCAGGACCATGAAGGCCTCACCGTCTCCACGCGCATGCTTGCTGACAAGCTCGAGTACCAGCGCATCGCCGTCGCCCGCGCTCTGGATCCCCAGAACGTCCGCCCCAGAATTCTCATCGCAGACGCTGTCGGCCTCGGCAAGACCCTTGAAATCGGCATGATTCTGAGCGAACTGGCCCGGCGCGGAAGGGCAGAGCGAGTCTTGGTCGTCACGCCAAGGCACGTCCTAGAACAGATGCAGCACGAGCTCTGGTGCCGCTTCGCCCTCCCGTTTGTCCGACTGGACTCCGCCGGCATCCAGAAGGTTCGTCAGACGCTCCCGGCGACGCGCAATCCGTTCACCTACTTCAAACGCGCCATCATCTCGATCGACACTCTCAAGTCAGCCCGCTATAAAGCGCACTTGCAGAAGATCCGCTGGGACGCCGTCGTCATCGACGAATCCCATAACCTCACCAACGCAGGAACGCTCAACAACGAGCTCGCGAGGATCCTTGCCCCCAACACCGAGGCCCTCATCCTGGCGTCCGCAACCCCTCACAACGGCAAAGCGGAGTCCTTCGCCGAGTTAATCCGGCTCCTCGACCCCACTGCCATCCGCCCTGATGGCACCTTTGACGCCGAAGACATTCAGCGCCTCATCATCCGCCGTCACCGCCACAGCCCGGAAGTAGCGGCTGAGGTGGGCGCCAACTGGATGGAGCGCCTCGAACCAGACAACCGTCTTATCACGGCAAGCCCTGCCGAGAACGCCGTCGCCCAGGAAATCGCAGATACTTGGCTCTACCCCCAAGACGGTTCCAGCCCCTACTCCGGCGCGAACAGCTCCCTCTTTCCCTGGACCCTCGCGAAAGCCTTCCTCTCAAGCCCTGCGGCGCTTCTCGAAACGGTCAAGGAGCGCCTCCGCAAGGTCGCGGACCCGAAGCTGCCAGCGGAGCACCGGGAGCACGAAGCTCTTGAACACCTCAGGGTCTTCGCCGAGGAGTCGCTCAAGAAGCCTTCAGCCAAGTACCAGGAGCTCGCGCAGTACCTGAAGGAAATCGGGATCGGTCCCAAGTCGGGCATGCGCGCAGTCGTCTTTGCCGAGCGGGTCCCCACGCTCATGTGGCTTGAGCGCCACCTGCCCAAGGACCTCGGCCTCAAGCCGGAGAATGTCCGCATCCTGCACGGTGGCCTCAGCGATGTTGAACAGCAGGAGATTGTCGAAAGCTTCAAGCAGGAGTCCTCACCCATCCGCGTGCTTGTCACGGGGGACGTCGCCTCCGAAGGCGTGAACCTGCACAGCCAGTGCCATCACCTCATCCACTTTGACATCCCGTGGTCGCTTATTCGCATTGAGCAGCGCAACGGCCGTATCGATCGGTACGGCCAGAAGAAGAATCCCCAAATCACGACGCTCCTCCTGCACCCGAACCACGAGAAGTTTGCCGGAGACCTTAAGATCATCACCCGCCTCATGGAGCGCGAGCACGAAGCCCATGGCGCCCTCAACGATGTCGGCTCTCTTCTGGGCGAGCACAGCGTTAAGGCCGAGGAAGACGCTATCCTCGCCGTCCTCGCAGGCAAGAAGTCGGAGGACCAGGTCGTGCGGACCGTCGAGGACGTCCTTGACCCGGCCCACACCGACGACGGTGCCTTCGACGATTTCGACAGCTTCTTCGAGCAGCTCACCGCGGACGACGGCGGCGGCTCGCCCCGGGTGCCGACGGACGCCGGCGGAGGGCTTTATTCCAGCGAGCTGGACTATCTCGACGACGCCCTCCACGAGGCCTTCGGTAATCCCGAGGAGCCACCCGCCAACAGCGCCGGGGGAGGGGTGAACTGGAGGATCCACGCCCAGCACCAAGTCGCCGAACTCGAACCGCCCCGCGACCTCCAGCAGCGGCTCGCCCACCTGCCGCAGGGCTACCTCGCCGACCGCAAGGTCACTGAAAAGCTCAAACTGGCCACAACCCTGGACAAGGGCCAGAACGAGCTCGACGCCGCCAAGAAGGCCGTCCCCGCGAAGGGAGAGAAGGCCACGACGTGGCCTGAGGCCCACTTCCTCGGTCCGCTGCACCCTGTCCTCGAATGGGCCAGCGACCGTGCCCTCGCATCGATGGCGGGCAACGAGGTTCCCGTGGTCCGCGCTGACGTCGAGGAGCCGAGCATTCTCCTCATGGGCACACTGATGAACCGCCGGGGACAGGTCATCTCTCAGGCGTTCTTCGCGACCCAGGGCGGCGAGCTGTGCATCCCGGAACAGATCGGAAGCCTCGCCGAGTACGTCCGTGAGATCGGCCTCACCGACAAATCGATCAACACAGGTCCCGTCGCTGACGCCGCCGCATTCCAGCCTTTCATCGCCCGGGCCGTCAAAAACACCACCGGCTCGCTCGACATAACGTTCGAGGCCGCCGCCAAAGCCGCCGATCATCGGCTCGATGAATGGCACGGCCGGGCGGACGCGTGGAGCGAAGTTCACGGACAGGCACAGCTCCCCGGCATGAGTACGAGGCGCCTCAAAGAGAACAAAGCACGCGTGGAGCAGGAACAGGAGATCGTCTCCTCACTTGCCCCGGACCGCCGTCTCGTACGTCCGCTGCTCGTCGTGGTGCCTCTCAACACCCCTGCGGAAGGAGAGCACTGAGATGCCCTCGTTCGATTCATTCGTCGTCGGCGAGGACTTCGTCAGCGAGCATTTCTTCACCACGGACACCACCAAGGCCGGAGAGTCCTTCCAGTCCGAAGTCCTCAAGCTCCGCAAGCAATGGGATGACACGGCCAAAGAGGGTCACGAGTCCCCGATGGACCGACTCCGGAAGGCACGCGGCCAACTCCAGATCGACCTCGGCACCCTCGCCGAGGAACCCGCCACCGCCTCTCGCGTCTACCGGGACCTGCGCCAAGCGCTCGGCTTCCAAGGCTCGAGCACCACGTTCAAGGCCGAACGAAGCGGTGCCGAACTCCTGGCCCACAACGTCTGGTCTACCCCGAACAACGACGTCCTCTTCGTTGAAGCCCAGCCCGCCGACTCCCTCGAAGACGCCCTCGCCAAGGACCGCGGCGAACTCCTCCAGAAGCCTCTCGTGGACGACAAGGAAGCGAACTACACGGCCAGCAAGCTCATCTCCGAGCTCTACCAGACCGACGAGGCTCCGCATTTCATCGTCCTCATGGCCGGCCGCTGGCTCATCCTGACCGAGCGCGAGCGGTGGCCCGAAGGCCGATACCTCGCCGCTGACGCCCTGCTCGCTGTCGAACGGAACGACACCAAACGCGGAGGCGAACTGGACCGCTTCCTCGCCGTCTTCGGGCGCGACTCGCTCCACCCGGACGCTAGCGAGCAGATCTGGTGGAACGGCGTTATCGAGTCCTCGGTCAAGCACACCGTCGGCGTCTCGAAGGACCTCCGCGAGGGCATCCGCCTGTCCATCGAAATCATCGCCAACGACGTCCTCACCCGCCGTACCGCGGCCGGGATGTCGAACGACGACGTCGATGGCCAGTCGCTTGCGCGGCAGTCACTGCGCTTCCTCTACCGGATCCTGTTTCTCCTCTACGCTGAGGCGTCGCCGGAGATGGGTGTCATCCCCGTTGGCGACGAGCAGTACGACCAGGGCTACGGCCTGGACCGTATCCGCGAGCTCGTCCTCAACCCGATCACTTCGGAGAAGGCCAAGCGCGGCACCCACCTCTACGACTCCCTGAACCTCCTCTTCACCCTGGTGAACACGGGCCACCGGCCAACGGAGACCGACGACGCGCTGACCTTCGAGAACCTCGAAGCTGATCTCTTTTCGCCGTCCCGGACTGCGGACATCGATGGGGTCAAGCTCGGCAACGCCCCGCTCCAGAAAGTCCTCGAGCACCTCCTGCTGAGCAAGGAGGCCCGCGGCAAGGATCGCGGCTTCATCTCATACGCCGAGCTCGGCGTTAACCAGCTCGGAGCTGTGTACGAGGGCCTCATGTCCTACACGGGCTTCATCGCGCAGGAGGACCTTCACGAGGTCGCGAAGGACGGCGACTCGTCCAAGGGCTCATGGGTTGTTCCGGTGACACGTTCTGCGGAAATTGATGCCAAGCATTTCGTCATGACGCAGGACGAGATTACCGGACAACCGAAGCCCGTCCTGCACCAGAAGGGCACCTTCGTCTTCCGGCTTGCGGGGCGCGAACGCCAGCAGTCGGCCTCGTACTACACACCCGAGGTGCTGACCAAGTTCGTCGTCTCCCAGGCGCTCGAAGAGCTGCTCGACCAGGACGGTGCGACCACAGCCGCGGACGACATCCTCACGCTCACTATCTGCGAGCCCGCCCTTGGATCGGGAGCGTTCGCCATCGAGGCCGTACGCCAGCTCGCTGCACAGTACCTCGAGCGCAAGCAGAAGGAGCTCGAGGTCCGCATCCCCGCCGACGAGTACCCACTCGAGCTGCAGAAGGTGAAAGCGCAGATCGCCTTGCACCAGGTGCACGGCGTGGACCTCAATGCAACGGCGGTCGAGCTCGCCGAGGTCTCCCTGTGGCTGGACACCATGGTGGCAGGTTTGCAGGCGCCGTGGTTTGGCCTCCGGCTTCGCCGCGGCAACTCGCTTATTGGGGCTCGCCGCGCGACATACTCTGCGGGTCAGGTCAGGGACAAGTCCTGGCTCACCTCGACTCCGCAGGACGCCCCCGTTAGCGGGTTGGTTGCCGGACTGGGGACGGACGACGACGATCCTGCCGTGGTCGGACGGGTCCACCACTTCCTCCTCCCCGCTCAGGGGTGGGGCGCAGCCTCGGACGCCAAGGAGGTTAAGGACCTCGCCGGCGACGCGCAGAAGGCCCTCGGGGTGTGGCGCAAATCTCTGCGCGCGAAGCCCACAAAACAGCAGGTCGACCGCCTCCTCAACCTTTCCCGACGCGTTGAATCGCTGTGGAAGCTCACGCTGCGCCGCTTTGAGATCGCAGATCAGGAAGCCCGCAGGGAGATCGATTACTTTGGCAAACCGGCGGCGCCTAAGCCTGTCGAAAATACGCGAGCGGTTACCCGTGCCGAGATCGAAGAGGCAATCAACGACCCAAACAGTGCCTACCAGCGCCTCCGTCGCGTGATGGACGCCTGGAATGCACTCTGGTTCTGGCCGCTGACTGAGCAAGCGACCAAGGGAGCCGTCCCGCCGAGCCTCGACCAATGGCTCGACGCTCTAGAAGCCCTGCTCGGACGAACCGGTAAAGAATCCCGTATGGCGGGCCAGCGCGCCCTCAGTGCGGGGGCAAACTGGGACGAGCTAAACGACGCCGAGCACGCAGATCTCCAGCTCGCATTGGCGAGGGACGTGGAGGATCTGCTCTCAGAGCATCAGTGGTTGTCTGTGTGCGACCGCCTGGCCCGAGACCAAGGCTTCTTCCACTGGGAGCTGGACTTCGCATCCGTCTTCGGACGTGGAGGATTTGATCTGCAGGTGGGAAATCCGCCATGGGTCAGGCCGCGTTCTGATGAGGCTGCCCTCCTTGCAGAGGGCGATCCATGGTGGCAGCTCGCCGAGAAGCCCACCCAGGCGCAGGTGCGTGAGAAGCGTCAGGCAACGTTGGCCCTGGATGGGATGCTAGATCTATTCGTGGACGGGACCACCAGTGTCTCCCAAACCGCGGACTTCATCGGTGACGCTGCCACGTATTCCGTCCTTCGTGGCCTACAACCTGACCTCTATCGTGCCTTCATGGTTCGATCCTGGACTTCTTCCTCGAGCGGCGGCGTCGTTGCTCTTGTCCATCCCGAGTCGCACTTTAAGGAAGACAAGGCTCGGCATCTCCGGGCTGCGGCCTACCGACGACTTAGGAGGCACTGGCAGTTCATTAACGAGCTGCAACTATTCGAGATCGGTCATACACGTACCTATGGCGTGCATGTCTACGGTAAACCTGAGGATGAGCCGGTGTTCATTATGGCAGCCTCTTTGTATCACCCAGAGACAGTTAGTCGTTCTTTGGTTCACGACGGCAGTGGTGCGGTTCCGGGGCTAAAAGACGACGAGGATGGATGGGATCTGCGGCCGCACTCAGGCCGAATCATCGAAGTCAACACCTCGGTTCTCACCGTCTGGGCGGATATTCTGGATGAACCCGGCACGCCGCCGATTCAGGCGCGAATGGTCTACCCAGTGAACCGTGCAAGCTCACGCGTTCTTGAGAAGCTCAGCAGGGCGCCACGTGTCCGAGAGCTTGGACTTCAGTACTCCCGTGGTTGGGACGAGTCTATCGACAGGAAGAAGGGCTACTTCGAAGTAGGGTCCATCCTTCCTGAGTCTTGGGATGAGGTCATCCTTCAAGGGCCGCACTTCACGGTGGCCAAACCATTCTTCAAGCAACCGAACCCAACGATGCGGTCAATTCAAGACTGGACTGAGGTGGATTTAGAGGCTCTTCCTACCGATTTCATTCCGCGGTGCAGCTATAGGCGCTCGGCAGACTTAGCCAACTATTCTCGGGATTATGATCACTGGGTGGCATCTGATGGCGAACCAGTTTCTGCCAGAAATTATTACAGAATCTGTTGGCGGTCGATGGCGGCTCCAGTAGGGCTTCGAACGCTTCATGTTTCTCTGATACCGCCAGGAGCGGCACACGTTCATGCTGTTCGGTCGGCCGGGAGCCCTGCTGACGGCTCGGAGCGCTTGCTCGCAGGAGTGTTGGGTGTACTGTCCTCCGTGGTAGTCGACTTCATGGTGAAGGTTTCAACGGGTTCGGAAATTTCAGCAAATTCGATTGAAAGAATTCCCATTATTCTTAATCCTGTGATTCGAGACTTGATTGGAATTCGTGCCGCTGGTTTGGTGGGTTTGACCTCCGACTATCTAAAATTCGTTGAGCATGCTGTTGACGACGGCGAGGTCGTCCGGCTTACTCGTTCAGTTGAACGGCGCCGCGCAGAGATTGAGATCGATGCCCTAGTTGCGATTGGGTTTGGACTTACAGCTGAAGAGCTGTGTGCCATCTACCGCACTCAGTTCTCGGTCATGCGTGCCGCCGATGCCAGCCAAACTTTCGATGCAAATGGTCGAAGAGTTCCCTTCGAGATGAGCAGACTTTTCTCTCAAAGAGGGGAGGACCTGTCGCTGGAGGAACGAACTTGGACCCATCCGCAAAGCCAGGTCCAGTATGTCTTCGAGTTCCCATTCGCCTCGTACGACCGTGAAGAGGACATGCGCAAGGCCTACTCCCACTTCGAGAAGCTTCTGGCGGAGAAGGGCTGATGGCAGTCCTCCTGCCAACGCATCAGGTCGAGGAACTTCAGGTTGGGCTGATCGACTACCTGTCCACAACGTTCGCTCTAACCGACCGGGACGCGCGCAACGGTCTGCAAGGGTTCCTGGAGGATTCGCAGGATGGAATCTTTAAAGGTCCCTTCGTGCGGCTGAGGCTTCCGTTCGAGCCAGCGGCCGATGGATGGCGCCAGAGCCTCGACTGGTACAAGAGATTCGCGCCCTACGGCCATCAGGCTCTTGCCTTTCAAAGACTGACGTCGAAGGTTCGGACAACCTCAGCCACAACCGCCCTCAGCGGCGCATTCCGCCGCCCGGAACCGACGCTGGTCACTACCGGCACGGGTTCGGGCAAGACGGAGTCGTTCCTGTACCCGATCATCGACCACGTACTTCGGGCCAAGACCGCGGGCATAACTGGCATCAAGGCGCTCATCCTTTACCCGATGAACGCCCTGGCCAACGACCAGGCCCAGCGTCTCGCCGGCCTGCTCACCGAGAACCCCGAACTCGGGGGCATCACCGCAGGCATCTACACAGGCCAAAAGGATGGCCAGAAGCACACGAAAGTCTCAGCGGCAGGGCTCATCAATACCCGCGAGATCTTCCGCAGCGAGGCCCCGGACATCCTCCTGACCAACTACAAAATGCTGGACATGCTCCTGCTCCGCAGCGAGGACGCATCGATCTGGGAGCAGTCCGCCACCTCCTTGCAGTACGTGGTCCTCGATGAGTTCCACACCTACGACGGCGCCCAGGGCACCGACGTCGCCATGCTGCTGCGCCGCCTCGGCCTCACCCTGAAGAGCTACTGGCCGGAGGACCTCAGCACTATCCCTCACGGACCAAGCGAGGAGGACCGGGCACGCCCGCTCGGCCGCATCACTCCCGTCGCTACGTCCGCCACGCTCGGCGCCAAGGGTGAATCCGAGCCGATGCTCCGCTTCGCCCAGACTGTCTTCGGAGAAACCTTCCCTGACGACGCGGTCGTTACCGAATCCCGCCTCAGCATCGATGCTTGGTGCGAGGCCTGGGCCGGTGATCCTGCCGCTGAGCTGGCCCGCGTTGCCGAAGGTATCGAGGACACCGGCAAGGCCATCGAGGCGGTCCTCGGCGCAGGAGCCGAAGACACTAACGCCGTCATCATTGAGCATGTCTCCCAGCTCCTCTTCGGCGAACAGCCGGCGGACCTCCTCGGCGCCATCCGCAAGCATCCACTCACCCGCGCAGTGCTCCATGAGGCCAGCGACGGCGTCGTCCTCTCCGACCTGGCCGAAAGCGTCTTCGGCGAGTTCAACACCTCAGGCGGGCCCCGCCGCCGCGTCACTCTGGCCGAGCGGCACACCGAGTTCATGGCCCACTTCCTCGCCCTCCTCAGTCACACCCGCGCGGTCCCCGAACCCAACCGCAACGCCATCTCCGTTGAGACGCACCTCTGGGTCCGTGAGCTGTCCCGCCTCGACAAGTCGGTGGACAATGAGCACCATTACCGCTGGGGCGACGACGGCCCCCACACCGACCGGACCCTCTACCTCCCTGCAGTCTTCTGCCGCCACTGCGGCCGCTCAGGATGGGGCGCCGTCCTTGGCCCGACGGGCACGGACCTTGAGAACGACGACTCGAAGATCCGTCGCGAGCAGGCCACCGGCAACCCGCGCTTCCGCGCGCTAATCCACGCGCCCAACGAGGACGCCCTCCGCGCCGAAAAGGGCGAGATCGCCGACAGCCTCGTCTGGCTCGATACGGTCAACCGCAGCATCCTGCACGAGCCGCCCGCCGAGGACACCGCGGAGGCCCACGAGGGCCACATCGTCCCGGTCCTCATGCTCCGTGGCCAGCACGCGGACGACGACTCCAAGCGCGAGGTCTGCCCGGCCTGCCAAACCGGGGACGGCATCCGCTTCCTGGGCAGCGCCATCGCCACCATGCTCTCCGTGAGCATCTCAAACCTCTTCGGCGCTGATGGCCTCGACCCGGGGGAGAAGAAGGCTCTCGTCTTCACCGACAGCGTCCAGGACGCCGCCCACCGTGCCGGCTTCGTTCAAGCCCGGTCGCACATCCTCACTCTGCGAGCCGCCTTCCGCAACGCGCTCGAGGCTGCTGCACCCGACGGGGGAGCCGTCACCCTCAAGCAGCTGGTCGACAGGGCAATTGCGGACGCCACCACCCCCGTCCGCAAGTACCAGCTCATCGCCCCCGACTACGCCGACAGGCCTCAGTTTCGCGCCTACTGGGACCCGGAGGCCAACGCCCAGGAAAAGCGCAACGCGACACGCAACGCGGAGAAGCGCGTCCTTTTCGACGCCTCCCTCGAGTTCGGCCTCCAGTCCCGCCTCGGCCGCACCCTCGAGCTCACCGGCAGCATTGTGGCCGAAACTGACGCCGGGTCACCCCCCGCGATGCTCGCAGCCGCCCGCACTGCGCTCGAGGCGGTGCCCGGCACCTTCGGTCTCGAGGACCAGCTCACAGACGACGGCGCGCTGCTCGCGTGGGTGCGCGGCGTCGTCGAACGCGTCCGCACCCAAGGCGGCATCCGCCACCAGTGGCTTAACGACTACATGATTGAGGCGGGGGAGAAGGCCCAGCGCTGGAAAGTGTGGGGCGGCCGGCGCCGCAGCGAGGGTATGCCCGCCTTCCCTTCCGGGCGATCCAAGCCAGCCTTCCCGCGGCTCGGCGGCGGCGACTCCGGCTACATGGACCCAATAGCCCAGGCCCAAAGCTGGTACACGCGATGGACCGCGCTGTGCCTCAACATCCCGAAGGCGGACGCCACCTTTGTGGCCAAGGCTCTGTTCGGGCAGCTCGCCGGCCAAGGCGTGCTCGAGACCGTGCAGGCCAAGGACGGCGCCACGATCTTTGCGCTTCCCACCGACCGGATCCTCCTGCAGGCACCCACCGGCGAGGGCCTCGGCGCGGGCGGCCACTTCCTCGCGTGCTCTGTGTGCCGCGCGGTTACACCAGGCTCCACTACCGTGGTGGACCAGCTCGACGGTGCGCACTGTCTGTATGTTCGGTGCCCCGGCCGGCTCGCGCGCCAGCCTGAGGAGGAGAACTTCTATCTCAAGCTGTACGGAGCGCGGGAGCCGAAGCGCGTCGTCGCCAAGGAGCACACTTCACTGCTGCCTGATGAGGAGCGGGTGCGCGCTGAGAATGAGTTCAAAGCCTCAGTACAGACGCCGCAGGCGCCCAACGTACTGGTCGCGACACCCACTCTGGAGATGGGCATCGACATCGGTGACCTCTCCTGCGTCATACTGGCCTCCCTGCCCACGTCCG
This sequence comes from Arthrobacter sp. NicSoilC5, assembly GCF_019977395.1. Taxonomy (NCBI): domain Bacteria; kingdom Bacillati; phylum Actinomycetota; class Actinomycetes; order Micrococcales; family Micrococcaceae; genus Arthrobacter; species Arthrobacter sp. NicSoilC5. The sequence goes on from NZ_AP024660.1 coordinate 4,118,073, forward strand.
TTTCTTCCTACCTGCAGCGAGTGGGGCGCGCAGGCCGCCTCACTGGAAACTCACTCGTCCTCGCCTACGCGCGCGGACGTGGAGAGCACCTGCCCAAGCTTCACGACCCCTTGTCTGTGATCAACGGGCAGGTCCGTCCGCCTGCCACCTTTCTCGACGCCGAGGAGATCCTGCAAAGGCAGTACCTCGCCCACCTGGTGGACAGGTTCGCGCGCGACGCCGGCCGTCCTCACCCGCGCAAGGCCGCCGGCGCACTCGCAGGGGACGGACCGGGGACATTCCTTGCCGATCTGATCGAGACAGCGCACTCCAAAGCGGAGGAATATATCAGCGAGTTCCTCGGCCAGTTCGGGGACCTTCTCGCTCCCGCCAGCGCCGCTACGCTCCGGGAATGGGCTGCCCCGCGTGCTGACGGTTCGAGCGAGCTCGCCGAGCACGTGGTCCGGGCCGCCAGGCTGTGGGCCGACGACTGCGACGAACTCAAGGCCCGCATCGACGATATCGAGAAACAGATGCCCGAGCTTAGGGCCATGGCTGAGTCCAACGCCGCCACGGACGAGGACAAGCGTGCCCCCAAATCCGCCGAGGCCACACAGCGCATGCTGCGGGGACAGCTCTTCGCCCTACGCGACGAATATTGGATCTCCGTGCTCGAGAAGTACGGCCTGCTGCCGAACTACACGCTCCTCGACGACTCGGTGAATCTCGACATCGGTGTGACCTGGCAGGAAGTCGAAACCCAGGACTACATCACCGAGACGATCTCGCTGCAGCGCGGCGCTGCCATCGCGATCAACGAGCTTGCCCCGGGTGCCACGTTCTACTCGCGTGGCCTCGAGGTAAAGATCGACGCCGTGGACCTCGGCCCACAGCAGAGCCACATCCAGCGCTGGCAGGCATGCCCGGAGTGCGGGTGGATACACACTGACGTGGACGCCGCAGGTCCGGTTAAGTCGTGTGGCCGGTGCCATCTCGGCGGTATCGCCGACGTAAGCCAGCAATTCGACGTTGTGGTCATGAAAAACGTCTCAGCAGAGGTGCGCCGCGACGAGGTGGCCATCGGCGATCGCAGCGACCAGCGCGTCAAAGAACGCTTTAACACCGTTCTCGCAGCGGATATCGATCCTGAGCATGTCACCGAGGAATGGTTCCTCGATGATTTCGAGTTCGGCGCCAAGTACGCGAACCGGGTACAGCTCAGGTGGCTCAACCTGGGGCGAGCCTCTGCCAATGCCGCGCCGCGGATCATCGCCGGCAACGAGTCCAAGGCGCCGCTGTTCCGTGTCTGCTCGTACTGCGGCAAGCTGGACTCAGCCGGGCGTGCGAACAACCCTGATGAGCACCGCTTCTGGTGCAAGTACCGGAAGTCCGGTGACGAGCACGTCGCCGAGGTGGCACTCGCACGTGTTCTCGCGACGCAGGGGGTTGCCCTTCGCCTCCCGGCCGGCCGCGTCTTGGGGGATGATTTTGCCCTCCCCAGCCTGACCGCTGCGTTACTCCTCGGCCTCCGCGAAGTGATCGGTGGCTCTCCGGACCACATCGCCGCAGTGCCGATTAACGAGCCTGCCGACGGTGGCACCGCCGTCTCTCTGCTCCTGCACGACAAAGTTCCCGGCGGCACCGGCTACCTCGCCGAATTCGCCAAACCTGAGAAGGTATGGAACCTCCTGCGGGCCGCATGGGATGTGGTGCGGAACTGCGCTTGCCGTGCCGAGGAGCGCCTCGCCTGCCATCGCTGCCTCCTTCCCTTCGCGTCCCCCTGGAACGTGGATAAGGTGGCCCGCGTGACCGCGGAGCGTCTCCTGCGCAGCATCCTGGCCGGGCAAGACGAAGTTCCCGACGACGGTGAGCCCACCTTCGAGGGCTGGACCGTCACGAAGGTGACGCCGCCAGCGCCGGCCCTAGAATCACACCTCGAGGTCAAGTTCCGCAAGGCACTCGTGGACAGGCTTTCCGCCGTCGGAGCCAACGTTAAGGTCACCCCCGGTGTTCGCGCCGACAAGGTGGAGTTCCGCTTACCGGGCGCCAAACACATCTGGCGGCTCGAACCCCAGGTCGACATTCACGGCACCCGCCCTGACTTCGTCCTTTCAACGGCGGACCCGAACATTCCGAAGATCGCGATCTACACCGACGGCTACGTGTTTCACGCGGCCCCTGGGCACAACCGCGTGGCCGACGATGCGGCCAAGCGGGAGGCTCTTCGGGCCGCTGGTGTAATTCCGTGGGCCATCACATGGGAGGACATCGATGCCTTCTCCGGCGACGGGCAGTCGGTGCCCCCGTGGTTCACTGACAAGGCGGCCACCATCGTACAAAAGGGGACTGTACCCCTTCAGCCCGCGCTGCTTGCCGCCGTCAAGTCCGACGCCATGAGCCAACTGTGGCAGTGGATCCGGGAACCAAACAGCGACGCATGGGCGGACCTGTCCGATGCCATCCCTCTGCTCATGCTGGCCAAGTGCACCAGGTTCGATGGATCCGTTGTGGATCTTCCAAACTTTGTGCAGGCCACTTTGGATAAGCCGGAAGCGGCGCCGGATTTGGGTATTGGGCGCGCTTGGATGTATGCGGAAGGCCCTCTCCGGTGCGCTGCTAACCTGACGTCGCCACTCATGGTGAGCGCCGACGTCGTGCTCGTCCTTGATGGACGGGACGAAGCAGTGGCGCAGCCGGGATACAAAAACGTGTGGCGGGAATGGCTGCGTCTAAGCAACCTGCTCGGATTCAGGCGGACAGCCACGGCCATCGGCGCGGTCACTCTGGCCTTGCCCTCGGTCCCGGTCATTGTGGAACAGGGAGCACTGGGTAAGCACCTCCGGCCGGAATGGCAGGACGTCATCGACATGGCGACGCCTGCAGAGCGCAAACTGTTGGAAGTGCTCGCCGAAGTCGACGAGTTGCCGCTGCCGGAGCTCGGGTACGAGCTTGATGATGGGACACCACTGGACATTGCATGGCCGGAGCACAAACTAGCTGTCGTCTTCGAATCGGCGGGCGAGTATGAAGGTTGGACACTTGTGGCCGGCGACGCTGCACAAGTTTTGAAAGCATTTAAGTTAAAGGAGAACGACTGATGGCATCGGTAACCCTGATGAAGGGTGCCAACAAGGTCGACGGATCCCTCAAAGGCAAGGTCCTGGACTTTCTCTACAAGCTCCAGGAAGACGACACTGCGCCCGGCCTCCACATTGAGCCGATGAAGACCTACAAGGACTCCCGGGCGCGCACAGGCCGCGTCGACCAGCAGTTCCGGGCGGTGCTTTTCAAGCTGAATGCTGGGACTGAACCGCACTACGTCTATGCGGGCACCTTCAACCACGATGAGGCGATCAAGAAGGCGCAGACAAGCATCCTCACCGTCAACCCTGTCAGTGGTATTGCGGAACTCATCAGTGCACCGGCTGAGGGATCAGCGCCCTCTCAGCCCACCGCCGTTGTTCCCCCTACAGCCACGGGTCCCACATATGAGAACGGGCTCCAAAAAGCCGGCTACACGCCGTCGTACCTCCTCGAGGAGCTGGGCATCCCTGAACGGACAGGTGCAGCTGCGATCAGTGCAGCTTCTGTGGAAGCGTTCGAACTGGTGGTCACTGACGAAGCAGTCCCCGAATGGCAGGGCCTTGCCCTCATTGACCTTGAGGCAGGAAAGTCCCTCCAGGAAGTCAAAGAAGGCCTGGGGATTGGCGACTACGTCGATGATCCAACGAAGTCCGAGGATGAGAAGCTTGCCGAAGCACTCAAGCACCCTGCCTCGAAGCTCGAGTTCACGTACGCAGAGGGGTCCGAAGACCTCGAGTACGTCATCAACAACGAGAGCTTTCAGGACTGGCTCGTGTTCCTGCACCCGGCCCAAGCCCAGTATGCGGTCAAGGACCGCAACGGAGCCTTTCGGCTTTCCGGCGGGGCGGGTACGGGCAAGACTGTGGTGGCGATCCATCGCGCCAAACACTTGGCAGACCAGTACCCAAACTCGCGCATCCTGCTGACTACCTTCACTAAGACGCTGGCCGAGAGCCTGGCTCAAAACGTGGGGCGTCTGGATCCGGGGCTGAAACAGAGCGACAAGCTCGCTGAAGCCCCGGTGACTGTAGCCGGCATTGACTCTGTTGCCGCCCAGGTCTGGTCAAAGGCGACACCTGAAGAACAAACTGGCGCTTTTGGTGCTGTGCTGGGTACTCCCGATGCCGCGGCGACGAGCAGATCGAATGACAAGGAATGGGCCGAGGCCCTCGAGCAAGTGGAGCACAAGCTCGAGCCCGCTCTGGCGAACCCCACATTCCTCGGGCAGGAGTACCTGTCCATCGTCCTTGCGAATTCAATGACTGACAGGGACGGGTACCTGACCGTGCCGCGAGGAGGTCGCGGCACGGCCTTGAACCGAATGAAACGGATCGAGGTTTGGAAGGTCATTGAGGCTTATCGGCGGATCTGCCGGAGCAAGGGAGCCGTGAGCTACCCCGAACTCGCAGCACTGGCCGCTGCCGTCCTCGATCAGCGGGCCGCTGGGGGAGGGGACCGACCCTTCAACCACGTCATTGTCGATGAGGCTCAAGATTTTCACGCCGGCCACTGGCTCTTGCTACGTGCACTAGTGGCTCCTGGTGCGAACGACTTGTTCATAGCGGAGGACTCCCACCAGCGGATCTATGGGCAGAAGGTGCCCCTCAGCCGGTTCGGCATCCAGATCGTTGGGCGCTCACGGCGTCTGACGCTCAACTACCGGACGACGGCCCAGAACCTCGCTTTCGCCGTCGGGCTCCTCTCCGGAATTCCGTTCACTGACATTGAGGACACCGCAGAGGAATCCTCAGACTACCGGTCCGCTAGAAGCGGGCCGCACCCCCAGCTCGAGGGTAAGGAGTCGCTCTCCAAGGAGCTCGATAACGCCGCTGATTGGGTCAAGGCGTGGACAGCCGATCCAGAATTCGCGCCGGAAACCATCGGCGTACTTGTGCGCTCGGGCAAGCAGGTGGACTTCGTCGTCAGCGGCCTGCTGGAGCGCGGAGTCTCTGCCCAAAAAGTCTCCGGTGATAAAGAGGTACATCCCGGCGAGCCCGTTGTGATGACCATGCACCGGGCAAAGGGAATGGAGTTCTCCAAAATCATCCTTTTCGGCGTGGGGGAGGCGAACATGCCTTTGCAGTGGGCGCTCAAAGACCTCGGCGACGCCGAGAAGTCTGACGCCCTTTTGCAGGAGCGATCATTGCTATATGTTGCTGCGACGCGGGCGCGGGATGAACTAGTGGTCTCGTGGAGCGGTAGACCGTCAGAGCTATTGGGTATCTAATTGGCACAGCACCGCAAGCGTAGGCGATGGCGTCCTCTGACTGCGGATCGTATGGGGGAACTCCTGGCATCCACTAGCCAAGCTCAGCTGGCCAAAGGTAGTGGCCACCTTGTTATTAGCTTGATTCGTAGCGATACCGGGAAAGTAAAGCAAATATTTCCATGCCCGAGCTGATACCATCAAGCCGATGGTAAGAAAAATGGGGAACAGTAGCACCAAGAGCAGAAACCTCAAATGGGGCTTGATAATACTCTGCGTTACAATCACCGTATTGGTGTTTCTGCTGTTCGCATCTCTATTTAGCTTCTCCCTTCGAAGCGATCCTTTTCCTTGGAACCTTCAACAAAAGATGTCGGCGGACGACTTAAGTAAGGTTATTCAGTCGGCCCTGGCGGCAACGGCAGGGCTTGGATTCGGAGTAACCCTGTTCTTGTCTGTGAGACGACAGCGCACGACGGAGGACGCACAAGCTACGGCGGAGAAAAATTACGGTGAAACGCTAAATCTAGTCCGGCTCCAAGTCGAGCAGCAACGATCTGCCGAACTGACGGCTTTGCGTACAAGGTATAAAGATGCTGCCGAGCAGATGGGCAGTACTGCAGTTGCTGTCCAGGTCGCTGGCGTCTATGCCATGGCCTTTTTAGCCGACGAGTGGGAAGTCCCTGCGCGTACAAGGGAAAGACAGATGAGCATCGACGTCCTTACCTCATCCTTCCCCTCCGACCGTGACGCCGACACGCGTCAGGCCCTTAGCGTCGAGAATCCACTTACAGCTGGCGGCTTGACGAAAGCAATCTGGAAAAGCATATTTCAGCGCGCTTACAGTAATAATACATTTGGCCAACGTTGGACCGGGGCGGACGTGGACCTAAGGAGGAAGAATTTCGCAGATATCGATCTTCCTAGATCGTTGTCGCATCGGACTTTCGACTTTGGGAGTCTCCACTTCGGTGAATCTACTATCTCATCCCTAACGTTCAATGACTGTGAATTTCGCGATGGAAAAATTTCTTTTGCAAAGACGCAAATACTCGGGGAGTTGAAATTTGTAGGCTGCACTTTTTCCGGAGGCGAACTGGACCTTTCCGTCTGCTTAGGGGCCGAGAAATTAGCATGGAGCATTACGTTTGTTGAGTGTGAGTTCAGTGGTACAGGAATTACGTTCAACGGAATTGGAACCAGTGATTCTGGCGTGTTATTCCATGACTGCACCTTTCTGCCGAGCGCGAAGGTACTCACCGGCCTCCCTGACTGCGGCTCCTTCGATTTTGATGAGTGCCAGTTCCATGACAAAGAACGCGTCCTACAAGATTTGGCCCCCATGCGAACGAAGCTGTCTTTCAGCCGCGAAAAGCCCCCATCTCTCACCGCCTACAGAGTAGAAGACTTAGCGGCAGAGCTTTGGGGAAGTGGTCCAATTGCCCAGTAAGGCCAGGGCACCCATTGAGCAGAAATCGGCCGTATCCCACCGTGCAGGAACCATCGCCACTGCCGGCGTCCTGCGTAACACCAGGTAGCGGGGCAACTTCATGCGCAACGCGCTTGTGACGCTGCTCGACCCGATTTTAGAGTTCTCGGGTGAGTGCGCTTAATACGTTCTAGGGGCGAACGGGAGTGCCGCTTCATTTCCGAGCACGCTGGTCCATGGATTGGCGGTCCACGACGTCACGACGCCGTTGATGACGTAGAAGTCCGCGGATGCGAACGCTTGGGCCGCCTCAAGTGGGTTCTCGCCGGTTAAGATCACCAACCCTTTGAAGGATCCTTCACCGATTGCACCTCCGAGCAGGAGCTCGCCGCCTTCGACTGCTTCCCATCCCGCGCGGAGTTGGTCTGAGCGGTACTGCTCGCGGGACTCGAGGTAGTCGTCGGGCGTAGGTGTATTCGAGGACAGCGTGCATCGGAGACTCCATTTCATTCAGGGCTACTTCGCTGTAAAAAGTAGCTTAGGCAGGGTTTCGACAGGCTTAATCACCGCTGACGGCGGCCACCTCAACCTCAACTCCCGCGTCCCGGAACTTCTGCACTTGGGCGGGGTCGGCGCCGTGGTCCGTCACCAGTGTCCACGGCAACGCCAGCCGCGCCCATGCGTGGAAGGGCGGCAGCCCCAGCTTGGACGAATCCGCCAGGACATAAACCGACCGCCCGCGTCGGGCCATGAGCTCCTTGAGCCGGGTCTGGGCCTGGTCGGCCTCGTAGATGCCGTCCTCGTGGTCACGGCAAGGTGGTACATTTCCTCACGCCACGTTTGCGCTGAGCATTCCCGATCTCCTTCCCGGCCCTTAGCCCTGAATCGTGCCAGGCGGACGCGTCAAGCTAACAACGTCGGCGTCGGCGCCTTTCACGCGGCGGTGAAGGTGATGCTGCATCTGTAGGTGTTGACCGGCGCGCCCGGTGGAAGCACGACTGCGGGACGCGAGTGGCGCCGTTGTCCCCTTCCTACTTGGAGGAGTTGGCCTGGCGGGTGCTGCTGCGGACCACAAGGGTGGGCGCGATGGGGGTGCGGTCCACGTCCCGCCCTTCCATCGCACCAAGAAGCACTTCCATGCTCATGAGCGCCAAGGCGGTGAAGTCCTGCCGCACAGTGGTCAGGGGAGGCAGGAAGTAGTCTGAGCCTTCAATGTCGTCGAAACCGACCACGCTCACATCCTCCGGCACCCGGATCCCATGTTCGGCGAAGGCGCGTATCAGCCCGAGAGCGGTGTGGTCGCTGGCGGCGAAGATCGCCTGGGGTACCTTTTGGTCTTTGACGAGCTGGAGTGCAGTCTCGTAAGCCCATCCGGGGCTCCAGTCGCCTTCGAGGCACAGCCCTGGTGTCAGCCCGGCGTCGCGCAGCGCGGCCTCCCACCCGCGTTTGCGCACCCGGCCGTCGAACCACTCCATGGAGCCGGCGAAGTGGGCGATGTCGGTGTGGCCCAGGTCGATCAGGTGCTGGGTGGCCAGCCGTGCCCCCAGTTCCTGGTTCTCCGAATAGGTGAAGACGTTTGGGGTCGATGATGCTCCCGCCGCAATCATCTCCACGGGAATTCGGCAGGAAGCGTTCCATACGGCTGCTGCCATGTCCACCACCGGGGCAATGACGATGATTCCGCCAACGCCGGTATCGTCCAGGGTGTCGAGGGCGGTCTGGACCGACTCCTCGTAAGGCCGTTCGACGCTGATGACGGTAGTGGCGTACCCCTTTTTGCGCGCAATGTTCTCGAGGGCCATGAGCGTCCCAACCGGGCCGAACCGCGGGGAGCCGTCCGACAATATGCCGATGGACGTGGACCGGCTGGTGACCAGCGCCGTGGCTGCCCGGTTCCTGCGGTACCCGATGTCCTTGATCACCTGGAGAACCCGCTGCCGCGTTGCCGCACTCACGTCCGGCGCGTCATTGAGTACCCGCGAGACCGTGCCAAAGGAGACGCCTGCGATGCTGGCCACGTCATTGATGGTGGGCTTCCGGCGCCGTGAGGCACCGGGCAGTTCCTCGGTCGCCTTATGCGGAACAGTTATGCCGGCCACGCTTTCTCCTGTCTTGCACAGCGCGAACGGAACCCCCTTGATCCCGTTTGGTTCCGTGCGTTTTGATCTTACGTCGGCCGGGATTTCCCCGTCCCCAAACCAGCTCTCAATGTGATGCTTGACACGTATCTCCGTAAACGTTTACGATGATGTCCGTAAACGTTTACGGTCATCTCGTAATCGTTTACGGAGAAGATATTTCGATGAAGAAAGGCGCGGGATGACCAGCCGTATCGTGGACGAACTCGCGCTCGAACCGAACTCCGGGCCCCGGGACATCGACCAGAACCAGTGGGCAAATCTCGAAGCGTTCCTGAGGGACACCCCGGCCGGCGATCTGGCACTCGCAGTCCGCACCTTTGTCCCGGCCGGCTCCTCGGCGGTCATCGGAATCTTTGATGAAAATCGTCTCTGGGCAAGCCTGGTGGTCTCCGTCGACAACTCAGGCAAACCCGCATCAGTGTCCACCATTGAACGCCCGGCCGCGGAAGCGGACGGCGACATGGCGAAGGCGGCCAACGAGGCAGTGAAGTGGGTTCAAGCCCACCACGGTCCGTGCTCCATGGGCTTCTTCGTCGACAAAGTACATGCAGAGGCGCTGCTGAGAGCTTCAGACAAGGCCACTGCCATCCGCACAGCCTCGGCCTCCGGCGGGCTCGTCCTGTCCCCGGTCCCGCCGGCCCTGGCCATTGCCCTCGCCTGAATCCCAGGCATCCACCCCCACCCTCCCCCCACCCACCCCAAGCACTGGAGAACAATGATGATCCGCAGGCTTCCCTTTGTGGCCCTTGCCGCAGTCCTGTCCTTTTCCGTCGCGTCCTGCAGCAGTTCGACCACGGGCACGTCCAATGCGCCCGACGCCGGTGTGTCCAGCAAGGCCCAGCAGGCCCTTGACCAGATCAAGGGACAGGTCCTGAGCAAGGGGCCCAACGGCGAGACGCCCTCCCCGGCGTCCGCGGCAGACCTCACTCCTGACGAGATTCAAAAGGTCAAGGCACTCAACGCCAAGGCAGCCATCGTGATGCACTACGGCGGCAACGACTGGGCCACCGCCCAGATCAACGGACTTAAATCCGAGTTCGAAAAGCTCGGTGTCAAGGTCATTGCCACCACTGATGCGAACTTCAAGCCGGACAAGCAGGTCTCGGACATCGAGACGGTCATGTCGCAGAACCCGAACATTATCGTCTCCATCCCCACGGATCCCGTGGCTACGGCCTCCGCCTACAAGAAAGCCGCAGCCGCCGGCACCAAGCTCGTCTTCATGGACAACATCCCCCAGGGACTGACGGCCGGCCAGGACTATGTCTCTGTTGTTTCCGCTGACAACTACGGCAACGGCGTGGTCTCCGCCCATCAAATGGCCAAAGCCCTCGGCGGCAAGGGGAAGACCGGGGTCGTCTTCCACCAGGCCGATTTCTTCGTGACCAAGCAGCGCTACCAGGGATTCAAGGAAACGATTACCAAGGAATACCCGGATATCAAGATCGTCGAGGAAAAGGGAATTGCCGGGCCCGACTTCGCTGGTGATGCCCAGGCTGCCGCGAACGCAATGCTCAGCAAGTACGCCGACCTGTCGGGAATCTGGGCGGTCTGGGATGTTCCTGCAGAAGGCGTCATGGCCGCAGCCAGGGCCGCGGGGCGGCCGGACCTGAAGATCGCCACGGAGGACCTCGGCAAGAATGTTGCGATTGCCCTGGCCAAAGACGAACTTGTCGTCGGCCTTGGAGCGCAGGTTCCGTTCGACCAGGGTGTCACGGAAGCACGGCTGGCCGCGGGGGCGCTCATCGGCAAGCAGGCGCCCGCCTATGTGGCTCTTAGTGCGCTCCCGGTTGACCACTCCAACGTCCTGGATGCCTGGAAGCAGGTCTACCACGAGGACGCCCCGAAGGACATCCAGGACTCCTACAAGAAGTAGCCAAAAACCGGCGGTGCGGGGGTCCCGTCCCCGCACCGCGCCGAAAGGGCAACGATGAATACCGCAGACAATGTCGTCGAGATGCGCTCGATTTCCAAGAGCTTCAACGGCGTTCCCGTATTGAAGGATGTCAGTTTCGACGTCCGCAAGGGTGAAGTCCATGCGCTCGCAGGAGGAAACGGCGCAGGGAAGTCCACGCTCATGAAGATCCTTCAGGGGGTCTACCAAGCGGACGCCGGCGAGATCCTTATCGGAGGCAAGCCCACCGCCATCAACTCGATCCAGGACGCAAAGGCCGCCGGGATCGGCATGGTCTTCCAGGAGTTCAGCCTCGTACCGAGCCTGACCGTTGCGCAGAACATTTTCCTCGCCGCCGAACCGCTCGGCACCGGCGGCCTCATCGACGACCGTGCCTCGGTGCGCCGGGCCCGGGAAGTCTTCAGTGAGATGGAGGTCGACGTCGACCCGCGCGCCGGAGTCGCGCGGCTCGGCACTGCATACTGGCAGTTGACCGAGATCGCCAAGGCACTCGCGCAGAATGCCCAGGTGCTCATCATGGATGAGCCCACGGCCAGCCTTGCCCGGCATGAGTCCGAAGCGCTCTTCGAACTGATTGACCGCCTTAAACAGCGCGGCATCTCCATCATCTACATATCCCACCGCATGGATGAGGTGTACAGGCTCGCGGACCGGATCACCATCCTCCGCGACGGCCACCACCTCCTCACCGCGCCACTGACGGACGTCACTCCCGAACAGATCGTGGAAGGCATTGTTGGCAAGAAGATCGAGGGCCAGCTTTCCTATCGTGCGCGTGATCATGTGGCCCACGAGGGGGCGCCGCTTCTGGAAGTCCGCGGGCTTAACGCGGGGCAGCGGGTGAGGGATGTTTCGTTCACGGTCCGGCCTGGCGAAATCCTCGGCCTGGCAGGGCTGATGGGCAGCGGACGAACCGAGCTCGCCCGTGCTCTCTTTGGCATTGACAAGTTGGACAGCGGTGAAGTCCTCCTGCGGGGCAAAAGGGTCAACCTTAGCTCGCCGCAACAGGCCATCAACGCGGGAGTTGCCCTCATCCCGGAGGACCGCAGGGCCCAAGGCCTCGTCTTGGAGCACTCCGTCCAGGACAACCTGCTGCTTCCCCTCCTCGGCCAGATCCAGCGTGGACCCTTTCTGGACGGCGGAAAGGGTAAGGAATTGTCCGCATCACTGATCAAAAGGTTCGCAGTGAAGGTGGCCCATCCCCACCGCCCGGTGCGGCTTCTCTCGGGCGGAAACCAACAAAAAGTGGTTATCGCCAAGTGGCTGGGCACCGATCCGGACATCCTGATCCTTGACGAGCCAACGGCTGGCGTCGACATCGGCACGAAAAGCGAAATTCTCGACATGATCCGGGAGCTTGCCAGTGCCGGCAAGGCCGTCATCGTTATCTCCTCTGAGTACCCCGAACTACTCGCGGTCAGTGACCGCGTCCTCGTCCTCAAGGACGGCTCCATCATCCGTGACATCCCCCGCAGCGAGATCGCTGACGAGGAATATCTCCAACTTGCAGTCCAGGGAGTCTGAAAGTGAGCAACGCAAAAACCATCGCGCCCCGGGACACCGCGGCCCCCCGAAATTTCGGCACCATCCTCAAGGAACTCGACTGGCGGCGCTACGTCATCTACATCGGCTTCGTCGTTGTTTTCCTCTTCTTCGCCGTTCTGCTCCGCGACCAGGGCTTCCTGTCGCCCAACAACCTGCTGAACATCTTCCGGCAGACGGCCACCATCACCGTCATCGCCGTCGGAATGACCTACGTGATCGCCTGCGCAGAGATTGACCTCAGCGTTGGATCCGTGGCCGGCCTCTCCAGCGTGTGCACCGCGATGGCGCTCTCCCAGTGGGGCCTGGTCCCCGGCATCCTCGCCGGCCTCGCCGTCGGGCTCGTCGTCGGATCGGTCAACGGTGCCCTGGTCAGCCTCCTTGGCATCCCATCCTTCCTGGTGACACTAGGCATGCTGGGAATCGCCGTCGGCGTTGCCCAGTGGATCACGGCGTCCGCGCCCCAGCCCATCCTGAACGACACGTTCAACACGCTGTTTGGATCCGGCAACTTCGGTCCTGTTCCGGGCCTGGTGGTCTGGAGCGCCATCTTCGTGGCCATCGGCGCCGTCGTGCTGAACCGCACCAGGTTTGGCCGCCAGGTCCTGGCCACAGGTGGCAACCGCAACGCCGCTGAGTTCACCGGCATCAATACCAAGCGCATTAAGTTCCAGGTGCTCCTCATCTCGGGCATGGTGGCAAGCGTCGCCGGCATGCTCTACGCCGGCCGGCTGCAGTCCGGACGGTTCCAGTGGGGATCGGGAGACGAACTCTCCGCCATCGCCGCCGTCATCCTGGGTGGAACCAGCCTCTTCGGCGGGTTCGGCTCCATCATCGGCACCCTCTTCGGCGCCCTGTTGATCGGCCTGATCAACAACGGGCTGATCCTCGCAGGGCTCGACAGCAGCCAGCAGCAGGTGGTCCGCGGCGCGATCATCATCCTGGCCGTCGCCCTCGCCCGAAAGAAGTAGCACCCGTGACCTTCCAACTACGCGCCGGAATTATCGGAACAGGATTCATGGGTTCTGTCCACGCCCATGCGGTACGCGCGGCAGGCGCTGAAGTCATCGCAGTCGCCGGCAGCAGCAAGGCGTCTGCCGAAGCCGCAGCCCCCGCGCTCGGCGCCCGCACCGCAGCCGAGTCCCCTGAAGCACTGATCGCACGGGCTGACGTGGATGTCATCCACATCTGCACCCCGAATGCCACCCACGCCGACCTCGCCCGCAAAGCCATTGCGGCAGGAAAAGCAGTCATCTGCGAAAAGCCACTGGCGACGAGCGTTGAGGATGCCCGGGAATTGACAGCCCTCGCGGACCAAGCGGGAGTCGTTACCGGAGTGCCCTTCGTCTACCGGTTCTATCCGGCCGTCCGCGAAGCCCGGGACCGTATCCTCCGCGGCGACGCCGGCCGCCTCTGGATGCTGCACGGTTCCTACCTGCAGGATTGGCTGGTTGGCGCGGAAGCCACGAACTGGCGGGTCGATTCAAAGCTCGGGGGAGCCTCCAGGGCGTTCGGTGACATCGGCGTGCACTGGTGCGACCTGATGGAGTTCACCACCGGGCACAGAATCACCAGGCTTGTGGCGAAGACCAGCCGGGCATACGACGAACGGGAAACCGGCGGCCAGCTGTCCTCCGTAGCTACCGAGGACGGCGCCACGCTCCTGTTCGAGACGGACAAGGGCGCCACCGGATCCCTGGTGGTCAGCCAAGTCAGTCCCGGCAGGAAAAACCGCCTCTGGTTCTCCTTTGACGGAACCGAAGCGTCATTCAGCTTTAACCAGGAGCGGCCGGACACCCTGCACGTCGGCCGCATTGACTCAAGTTCCGAAGTCCCGGTCGGCCCGCAAACGCTGACAACCCCGGGCGGCCGGCGGTACGCCAAACTCCCACCGGGGCACCCCCAGGGATACCAGGACAGCTTCAACTCATTCGTCGCCGACGTATACGCAGCTATCCAGGGGCACACACCTGAAGGCCTGCCCACGTTCCGGGACGGACTACGGGCAGCCCTCATTACCGATGCAGTGGTCACCTCCGCTGCACAACGGTCATGGGTTGATGTTCCCGGCACTGAGGCCCCACTCGAATTACTCAAGTCTTCCTCCACAGTTGAAAGGCAGAAGCAATGAAACTCGGTTACTGTTCCATCACCTGGGGCGGCGTCGTCGGCCACCCGCAAGGTGTGACCAGCGTGAAGGACCTCTTCTATCTGACCCACGGGTCTATGCGGCAAGCAGTCCAGGACATCGCATCCGTCGGCTACCAGGGTGTTGAAATGTTTGACGGCAACCTCGCGGACTATGCAGACAAGCCCGAAGAACTCAAGGAAATCCTGGCTACCGCCGGAGTCGAACTCACAAGCGTCTACACCGGCGCGAACTTCATCTACGCCGACATACTCCCGGACGAAATGCACCGCATTCACCGCGCCGCCGAACTGGCCGCAAGCTTCGGAGCGGAACGGCTCGTGGTGGGTGGCGGGGCACGGCGCGCCGCCGGAACCACTGACCAGGACTACCAACGGCTCGGTGAGGCGCTGGACAGCGTCACGGACATCGCGGAAGGCTTCGGGTTGTCGGCAAGCTACCATCCGCACCTGAGCACCATCGTCGAAAGCCCGGCGGAACTGGACAGGCTCATGCCTCTCACCCGGATCGGTTTTTGCCCGGACACCGCCCACCTCGCGGCCGGCGGTGCCGACCCGGCCGCGGTCATCCGGAAGTACGCCGGCAGGATCCAGCACGTCCACCTGAAGGACTTCCAGAAGGACCCCTTCAATTTCCTGCCCCTGGGACAGGGCGAGCTCGACTTCCCGGACATCATCGCCGCGATCCGGGAAAGCGGATATGACAGCTGGCTCATGGTCGAACTCGACAACTACGACGGTGACCCCCGCGAAGCCGCAGCCCTCAGCAAGAAGTACCTGGAAAAGCTCCTCTCTAACTAATTAGTCAACCGCAGGGACTGCCACCAACGGCAACTGCCCTGCCTTCCGGAAGGAACAAGATTCATATGCAGAACCTCAACGTCGGCCTCATCGGAGGCGGCTTCATGGGCAAGGCCCACTCACTGGCTTACGCCGCCATGCCTATGTTTTTCTGGCCCGCACCAGCACTCCCAGTCCGCAAGGTCATCGCCGAAGCCAACCCGGATCTCGCCGCCGAGGCGGCCCGCCGCTTCGGGTTCGAGAACTCCACCGCGGACTGGCGCAGCATCATCGACGATCCAGATATCCACGTTGTAGACATCGCCACGCCCAACCATCTCCACGCCGAAATCGCCATCGCCGCCGCCGAAGCAGGCAAGCACATCATCTGCGAAAAGCCGCTGGCCCGCACCGGCGAAGAATCCAAGGCCATGTACGACGCGGTTAAAGACAAGAACCTCGTCCACATGGTGGCGTTCAACTACCGGCGGACCCCTGCCGTGGCACTGGCAAAGAAATACATCGAGGAAGGGGCAATCGGACAAATCCTCAACTTCCGTGGCACCTACCTGCAGGACTGGAGCGCCGACCCCAACTCGCCGCTGTCCTGGCGCTTCCAGAAATCCATCGCAGGTTCCGGTGCGCTCGGCGACATCGCGACGCACGTCATCGACATGGCCCGCTATCTTGTCGGCGAGTTCAGCGCCGTCAATGCCCTCATGTCCACCTGGATCCCCGAGCGGCCGCTCCAAACCGGAGGTGCTGACGCGCTCGGCACGGTACGGGGCGGAGAAGGCCCCCGGGGTCAGGTTGACGTGGACGACGAAGTCATGACCATGATCCGCTTTGCCAACGGTGCCGTGGGTTCCGTGGAAGCAACACGCAACGCCCACGGAAGGAACAACTTCATCACCTTCGAAATCCACGGAACCGAAGGAAGCATTGTGTTCAACTACGAGCGGCGCGACGAACTGCAGGTCTGCTTCGCTTCGGACCCCGGTGACCGCCGGGGATTCCGAACCGTTTACACCGGGCCCGCGCACCCCTACGGAGACGCACTCTGGCCTATCCCTGCCCTCGGCATCGGATACGGCGAAACAAAGATCATCGAGGCCTACGACTTCTTCAAGGCCATCGCAGAAGGCGGCAGCGTAAGCCCTAACTTCGCAGACGGCTACCAGGTGGCCCTCATCGACGACGCAATCGTCGAGTCGGCTGCAAAAGAATCCTGGGTCGACGTTCCGCAAATCAACGCATGACCCACAGGGAGGGGCGGCGACCAATCCGCCCCTCCCGCAGGCCCAGGAGCACCCGAGGACGAAAAATGCCACACACAACAGTCAAGCAAGAAGAAGCGCAAGTCTGGTTAATGCCCGTGTTCATCGCAAAGGCTGGGCACGAAGCAACGCTTCATGAAGCACTCATCGGACTGCAATCCCTAAGCCGAAAAGACACCGGATGCTTGGAATACACCGTCTTCTCTGACGATCAAAGGCCAGGTACGTTCGTCCTCATTGAGGGATGGGCCCGCAACGAGGACCTCAAGGCCCACAACGAAGAAGTCCATGTAAAGGAATTCGTGAACGTGGTGCAGTCAATGCTGGCCGCACCCTTCTCCGTAACCCCCATTACGCCTCTCGGCTGATACCTGCCAGGGTGGGGGAGGACGACGGCGGGAGGCGAGTCCCGCCGTCGTCCTTCCCCTTCCTTCGCCCTGGAGCGCCGTTGTAGGGTCAGGGCGTGATCGTCCCTGATATTTCGCAGAACGCCGTGGCGGTGGCGGATCACTACGATGAGCTCGATCCCATGTACCGCCGGGTGTGGGGCGAGCATGTCCATCACGGGCTGTGGGCAACGGGCCGCGAGACACCCGCCGAGGCTGTTGAGACGCTGGTGGACACTGTTGGCGACAGGCTGGGCCTCCTGCCCGGCCAGGCGTGCGTCGACATCGGCTGCGGCTATGGCGCCACCGCAAGGCGCCTGGCCATGACGCGCGGGGTCCGGGTCACGGGCGTCACGCTGTCCGCCGAGCAGGCGCGCTACGCCGCCGCGCATCCCGTGCCGGGCGTGGACGTCCAGGTCCGCGACTGGCTCGACAACGGGCTGGCCGATGCCTCGGCCGACGCCGCCTGGGCGATCGAGTCGAGCGAGCACATGGTGGACAAGCCCGGGTTCTTCGCCGAGGCGCACCGCGTGCTGGCGCCGGGCGGCCGCTTCGTCATCTGCGCGTGGCTCGCCGGGACCGACGCCAGCGGGTGGAAGGTCCGCCACCTGCTCGAGCCGATCTGCCGCGAAGGGCGCCTGCCCTCGATGGGCGCGCTCGAAGAATATGAGGCCATGGCGGAGGCGGCGGGCTTTGTGGTCACCGGCTATGAGGATGTCAGCCGCCGGGTCGCCCGCACGTGGATGATTTGCGCTCGCCGGCTCCTGAAGGCCCTCTTCGTTGACCGCGAAGCCCGCCAACTCGCCCTGGGCGCACGCAATCGCGGTGCCATTCTGAGCATTCCCCGCCTGATCCTGGCCTACCGCACCGGGGCGATGCACTACGGAATTTTCACGCTGTCCAAGGCAGGGGAGCACCGGGCGCCCAGGTGAAGCGCCGTGACGCCTACGCTGCGGCCACGGGGCGTGAGCGTCAACCTGCCTGGGCCGGGCTTGTTGATTAGACGTACGTCACTATCAGGTGCAAGGGTGGTCGGATGGATGCCGACATCAACTTCTACTTTGATCCCGTCTGCCCTTTCGCCTGGATGACCAGCAAATGGGTGCGGCAGGTCCAGGCGCAGCGCGACTACACCGTGGACTGGCGGTTCATCTCGCTGCGGCTGATCAACTCCAATGTGGACTACGACGCGCATTTCCCGCCGGAGTACGAGGCCGGCCACACCGCCGGTCTCAGGCTTCTGCGGGTGGCAGCCCGGGCCCGCGCGGAGCATGGCCGTGAGTCGATAGCCAGGCTCTATGAGGCGTTCGGCATACACATCTTCGACACCGCCCCGGACCCGGCCGAACAGCGCACCGAGGGCGAAATCCGTGAGCGGCGCGGGACACGTGAGTTCGTGGAGCCTATCCTCGCCGACGCAGGCTTGCCCCTGGTACTGGCGGAGGCTCTCGACGACGAGTCCTGGGACCGCGAGATCCGCCAGGAGACGGACGAGGCACTGGCCCTCACGGGCAAGGACGTGGGCACGCCCATCATCCACTTTGAGCCGCCCGCCGGAGTGGCCTTCTTCGGCCCGGTGATCAGCCGGCTCCCGGACGAGGATTCGGCTCCCGAGCTGTGGGACCACGTGGTGGGGCTGGCACGCTTCCCTGGTTTTGCTGAACTCAAGCGGAGCCTGCGCGAGCAGCCGCAGCTTGCTGCCTTCGGTGTCAATGCCGATGCCGTCGGCCGGCAGGAGGACTGGCACGGCGGCAGCCGGCGGCAGAAGAAATGACGACAGTAGAGGATGGATCGATGAAGACAAACACCCGCCAACACCAGGAATCCGTCACGGTCCAGGTCTCAGCCGAGACGCTCTACGACCTGGTCTCCGATGTCACCCGCACCGGCGAGTGGAGCCCGGTCTGTACATCGTGCTGGTGGGACGACGAGGCCAGCGCCGGCCAGACCGGCGCCTGGTTCACCGGCCGCAACGAGATCCCGGGGCGGACCTGGAAGACCCGGTCGCAGGTGGTGGCTGCCGAGCGCGGCCGCGAGTTCGCCTGGGTGGTGGGCGGCCGCTTTGTACGTTGGGGTTTCACGCTCACCCCAGCGGATAACGGGACGACGCTGACCGAGTCGTGGGAGTTCCTGCCCGAGGGGATCGCGATGTTCAGGGAGAAATACGGCGACGAGGCCGACGCCCAGATCGCCGAGCGCACCCAGCAAGCCCTCGACGGCATCCCGAAGACGCTCGCCGCGATCAAGCGGATCGCGGAGTCCATCGATGCCAACGGGGACGTGCGCGCCTAGGCGAGTCCCGCCGTCGTCCGTCCCGGTGATTGGACGCGCCGTTCGGCGGCCCTGAAACAGGCCTGACTTTTGGCACTTGTCTGTGCCCCGGCGAAGGTTCATTACTGATGGAGGAATGGAACCCGCCGCCCCATTGACGCCCTGAGGGAGAAAGACCATGTTCGCCAGAATCAGCACCTACAAGACCGGCCCCGATACCCGCACGGATAACCCCACCGACGACGTGGTCAACAGCGTTCTCGAGCTTCCGGGATGCAAAGGCGTCTACTACCTGAACGGGACGGAGACGGACAACGCCATCTCCATCACGCTCTGGGATACCGAGGACGCGATGCTGGCAAGCCGGCAGGCGGCCACCAGGATCCGTGAGGAGAGCAGCCAGGCCGACAGGACCCAGATCGTCGCCGTGGAGGAATTCGAAGTGATGGCCAGCAGCCTTAAGGATTGAGCCGCCGTCGTTCGCCTTTGTTCCCCTCCGAAGGCTACGCCGTGTTCCGCCCGCCGCTGAGGTCCAGCACCTGCCCGGTGGTGTAGCTCGCCTCCGGGGACAGCAGCCAGGCAGCGAGCGACGCGAATTCGGCCGGTTCGCCCACCCTGCCCATCGGCACCCTGGCGAGTAGCTCGGCGTTGCGCTCCGGCGAAAGGTCCTCCAGGAGGCGTGTCCGGAACATCGACGGCGCCACCGAATTCACCGTGACTCCGTCCGGCGCGGCTTCCTTGGCGGCCGTCTTCACCAGCGCCACCACGGCCGCCTTGGACGCCGAGTAGGCAGCCATGTTGGCGTTGCCTTCACGCGCGGCGATGGAAGCCAGCACGGCGATGCGGCCGTAGCCGGCGGCCCGCATGACGGGAAGCAGCGCGGCAAGGCCGTGGAAGCACCCGTCGAGGTTGATGGCGAACGTCCGCGACCAACCCGCAAACGGCATGTCCTGCACCGCGGTTTCAGGTCCCTGCACTCCGTGGGCGAAGAGCGCCCCGTCGATGCGGCCGTGCTGCCCCAGCACGCCGGCCACTACCGCATCCCAGTCCTGGCGTTGCGTGACATCCAGGCGCAGGGACATTCCAGGAGCCTCGCCGTTGCCCGTGCCGAGTGCATCGGTGTTGACCACCGTCGCCCCCTCGGCCCGGAGGCGGTCGCTTGCTGCGGACCCCAGGCCTCCGGCCGCCCCGGTCACCAGGACCACCTGGCCCTGGAAGCGGCCGGGCCAAACGGGCGAGGGCTGGGCCGTTTCACTAGCGCGGGTCATCGGAGCTCCTGCGTCATGGCGGGACCGGACGCGGCAGCCGCCGCAAGCGGTGCAAGGGCCTGAGCCAGGTGCTCGCCGACGGCGAAGGCCCGGGTGATCGCCGAGCCGAGGGTCGCGCCGCCGCCGGGGTAGTTGTTGCGGAAGACGCTGGCGGAGACGTTGCCGGCGGCGTAGAGCCGAGGGATCGGCTGGCGGTGGCGGTCCAGAACCCGCCCGTCGAGGTCGGTGTCCAGGCCGCCTGAGGTGCCCAGGGTCCCGGCCGACACCGGCACCGCAAAGAACGGTCCCGCCGTGAGCGGCGCCAGGCAGGGGTTGGGTGCCACTCCGGCGTCGCCCAGGAAGCGGTCCTGCGGGGTGGAGCCGCGGTGGAACTCAGTATCGACACCGGCCGCTGCGTCCGTGTTGAACCTGGCCACAGTCCGCTTCAGCCCGGCCGGATCGATGCCGGTCTTTCGAGCCAGTTCACGGAGCGTGTCCGCCCGCACCATCCAGTCCGCGGGCTTCCCGGGCGTGGAGCCGGCCACCGGGTACTTCGCCATGTAGGTGGAGTCGAAGACAAGCCAGGCCGGGTTGTTCTGCTGGCCCAGGGAGTGCGGGTCGATGGACGCGAACAGCCGGGAGACGTCATGGTAGTTCAGGGCCTCGTTGACGAAGCGCTTCCCTGCGGCGTTGACCGTGATGGACCCGGGCAGCGTCATTTCCACGTTGCCCATCCGTCCGGACTGGACGCCGTCGTACAAGTGCGCCGGGGTGCTGATGACCGGCACGCCCCACACCGTGGTCATGTCCGCCACGGCGGCGCCGGCCTTGAGGCCCAGTTCCAGCCCGTCCCCCTCGTTGGAGGGCGCGCTGATGGGGGTGATGGGGAAAGGCAGGAATGCCTTCCGCAGGCGCGGGTTCCATTCGAATCCGCCGGAGGCAAGGACGACGGCGGCCGCTTCCATCGTCCTGCTGCCTCCGCCCTCGCCGATGGTCACCCTCCAGCCGTTGCCGGGGCCGCCGTCGGGCCCGTTGCCCAGCGGGAGCAGGTCCTGGAGCGGCGCCGACGCGGCGATGTGCACGCCGCGGTCCAGTGCGCTCGCGAGGAGCCTGCCCACCAGGGCCCCGCCCATGGTCCGCACGCCGGCGGCGGCCCGGCGCACCAGGAGCGCGGGGTCGGCCGCCCGGCCGTTCAGTTCATCCCGTTCGGTCATGGTCAGCAGCGGAAAGTACGAGGACGGGCGGATCAACTCCGCCATGCCGGGATAGTCCGCGGGATCGAACGCATCATTGTCCAGGCCCCTGCCACCATCGGTGGCCCCCGCCCACTCCATGTGGTAATCCGGCCGGGCGATCGGCGTCATGGACACCCTGGTGTTGCTGACCAGATATTCGACGGCGCGCGGGGCCGTGCTGACGTACCATTCAATGTCCTGATCCTTCAGCACGCCCCGGCCCGCCTCGGTGAGGTAGGCGACGGCGCCGGAATGGCTGTCAGCGAACCCCGCCTTCCGGGCCAGATGGTTGTTCGGTGCCCACATCACGCCGCCGCCGGCTGCCGTGGTGCCGCCCAGTTGCGGGGCCTTTTCGACCACCAGGACGGAGAGGCCGGCGTCGGCGGCGCGTACCGCTGCGACCAGGCCCGCGGCACCGCTGCCCGCCACCACTACGTCGTAGGAGCCGGCCAGATCCTCCACGGGAGTGGTCACGGAGTTCATGCCGTGACCGCTTCCCGCGCAGCGGCGGCCGCTCCGGCAGACTGCGCAGCGGGCATGTCGATGACGATCTTGCCCACCTTTTCGGTCCGGTTGCCCATCAGCGCATAGGCCTCCGGCAGCTCCCTGAAGCCAAAGCGGTGCGTCATGAGCGCCCGCGCCTGGCCGCGGTGCCGGGCCAGCAGTGCCAAACCGTCGGGAATCAGGTTCAGGCTGTTGCGGCTGCCCAGAATGTCGAGCTCTTTGAAGGGGATGTCTTTCATGGAAAGCGTGACAGCGCGCGGCGAGATGCCCACCTGGACAATGCGGCCGGCGCTGGCCACGACCCGAATGGCGTTTTCGAGCGAGGACGGCACGCCCGTGGCCTCGATGACCAGGATGGGGCCGTTGCCGTCCGTCAGGGCATCCAGCCGCTCGCTTTGCCCGGCGTCGGGAAAGGATTTGGAGGGATCCACCAGGAGGGTGTCGGCGGCGCCGAAGGCAGTGGCGAGCTCCAAGCGGTCCGGTTCCGTGTCGGCGGCAACGACCTGCACTCCCAGGTCGGCCAGGTACAGGGTGGCAAGGAGTCCGATAGGTCCGCTGCCCAGCACCAGTGCAGTTTCCCCGGCCGTTGCCCGGCCGCGGTTCACGGCCTGCATGGCGATCGACGCCGGTTCCCCCATCGCGGCGATCTCCAGCGGCAGCCCGTCGGGCACAGGGCACAGCTTTTCCACGGGGACGCTGAGCAGTTCCACCAGGGCGCCGTCGGAGTAGCAGCCGATGCAGCCGATGCTGCGGCAGACGTTGGGCCGGCCCAGCTTGCACGGCTGGCATTGCCCGCAGTACGTCACGGGGCTGACGGCCACCGGGTCGCCGACGCTGATGTTGGCGCTGTTGTCCCCGATGGCCTCCACGACGCCGGAGAATTCGTGGCCCTGCACGATGGGCAGCTCGGTGGGGTAGTCGTCCTCCCAGATGTGCAGGTCCGTCCCGCAGAGGGCGACATGGTGGACTCGGACCAAGGCATGGCCTGCTTCCAGGGAGGGCTCGGCCACTTCCTCGTAGCTGATGGTTTCCTTGGCGATGGTGCGTGCGGTCAGCATCCTTCCCTACTTCCCGTCCGCGCCGAAGAAGATGTTCCACTGCCGGATGCTGCGTTCTTCGACCAGGTTGTTCCGGAAGAAGGGGTCCTGGTCCATCAGGGCCTCAACATCGGCCTTGGACTCACCTTCAATGACCAACAGCGCGCCAGGTGCCTCCTCCGGGCCGAACGGGCCGCTCTTGAGGAGCCGGCCACCGTCGAACTGCGACTGGAGGAACTCCACGTGGCTGGGACGGTGCGTGTCGCGGGCAGCGGCAGTCCCGTTCGCGTAGGAGTAGGTGACGGCAAAAGTGGCCATGGAAAGTTCCTCTTCATTGAGTCGGGAGGTGTGCCGGCTTGTCGGGCCGGTCCGGGTGATTCCATGGTGCTGACCCGATTGAGACAAGTCCAATACTTATTCAGTCAATGACTATGTGCAGGAACTGCATAGTCGGGGGCCCTGTGCGAGAAGAGTTCCTGGGCCCCGGGCCGGGCTTTAGGCTGAGGGCGTGGGGAGGACTTCCTCCGCCACCTGCAGCGCCAGCTTAAGGGCAGGGGAGACGAGGACTGGATTCCAGGCAATGCCGGATTCCAGCCGCGGCGCATTGCCCGAGAGCGGAATGAACACCGTGCCGCCGGGCATGATCCCGGCGACCGACTGGGGCATGAGGCTTACCCCCACGCCGCCGGCCACCAGGGACAGCGCGGTGTAGGGATCCGACACTTCCTGCGCCACGCGCGTGCGGAACCCTGCAGCGGTGCACGCGGAAAAGATGGCCTCACGCAGGGTGGACCCCTGGGCCTCGGGCATGGTGACGAAGCCGTCCGCGGCCAGTTCGTGCAACGCGATGGTGGACCGCCCGGCCAGCGGGTGGTCCACCGGGACCGTGGCTCCCAGCGGTTCCACCGCGATGCGCCTGGTGGCAAGGGCCGGCGCGTCCACCGGCAGGCCGATGAAGGCCAGGTCCATCGAGCCATTGTGCAGATGGCCCAGGGCGTCCTGCGTCAACAGCCCGCCGCTGAGGGTCAGGTCCAGTCCGGGGTAGCGCTGCCGGAGGGCGCGGGTCAGCGGCGGCAACGTGGTGTGGTTGAGCGCGCCGGAGAACCCGATGGCCAGGCGGCCGTAAACCGTCCCCGTGTCAGCGGTGGCGGCCCGCCGGGCGAGGTCCAGCTCCTCGAGGATCTTCCGGGCGTGGGGCAGGAACGACAGTCCCGCCGTGGTCAGCGAAACGGCCCGGGTATTGCGCTCGAACAGCTCCGCACCCAGGCTCTTTTCCAGCTTCTTGATGGTCTGGCTCAGCGGTGACTGTGCCATGCGCAGGCGGCTGGCCGCCCGTCCGAAGTGAAGCTCTTCGGCGACCGCCAGGAATGCCTCAATCTGCCGCAGTTCCATGTGCCTCCCGGTGGGCCGAAGTCCTGGCCCGATTGAGCGCTGATTCAACCTAGTTGCCCCGTTACTATAATCCCAGTGCACTTGATGCATTCCCATGGATCCGGGCGGCCCGCTGCACGCGGGCTGCCAGCAAGGGGCGCGTGAATGACCGAAATCCGGTGGCTTGAAGCCTTCGTCGCCGTTGCCGAAGAACTCCACTTTGGCCGCGCAGCGCTCCGCCTGCATACCTCACAGTCGCCGTTGAGCCAGACGATCCGGAAGCTCGAGAACGACCTGGGCACACGCCTTTTCGAACGGAACACCAGGAGCGTCG
Source organism: Arthrobacter sp. NicSoilC5 (assembly GCF_019977395.1). Classification (NCBI taxonomy): domain Bacteria; kingdom Bacillati; phylum Actinomycetota; class Actinomycetes; order Micrococcales; family Micrococcaceae; genus Arthrobacter; species Arthrobacter sp. NicSoilC5. Next base: position 4,142,959 of record NZ_AP024660.1, read on the forward strand.
CGCTCACGCCGGCCGGCCACGCCCTCCTTCCGCGGGCCTACCGCGTGCTCCAGGACATGCGCCTGGCGCGCGAGGCTGCCTTGGCAGAAGTGGAGGGTGTCCGCGGAAAGATCCTGATCGGATTTTCAGGGGCCGTGAACCATTTGACCCTGCCGCCGCTCACGCGCGCAGTGCGGCGGCGCCACCCCGACATTGAACTGGACCTCACCAGCAGGGTGCGCACCAGGGACGGCCTGGCAAGCGTTGCCAACGGAACCCTTGACCTGGCCTTCGTCGGCGTTGCCGAATCCCCGGATCCGTCAGTAGTGGCCCGGCTCGTTGCCCGGGAAGAAATTGGGGCAGTGCTTCCGCTGGACCATCCGTTGGCCCGGGAGAAGTCAATACCGTTGCAGAGCCTGGCGGGCGACGACTTCATTTCGCCGCCTACGGACGGTTCGTCCTCCATGACGGAAGTGCTGCTGGCGTCCTGCATGGCGGCGGGGTTCCGGCCGCGCATCGTCCAGGAGTTGTCGGACCCCTACATGGTGCTGACGTTCGTGGCCGCCGGGGTCGGAGTCACGTTGATGAGCAGCGGAATCTCGAGCATCATCCCTTCCGGCGCAACCTATGTGCCGCTGGACGCGCCGCATCACTACATGAACCACGCGATTGCCTGGTCCGCCGACAACGATTCGGCCGTGCTGAAGGCCGTGCTCGACGTCGTCGAGGATATCTTCCCGCCTGTCGCCAGCTAACGAATATAGTTCGATCGCAGCATAGTGCTAGATCAATTTAGTCGTGGACTAACTAAGTGATGGCACCCACACTGGAGTGAGAAGCCGCCTTATGCGGCCACCCGGTTGCAGCGCAAGCACTGCCTGCACGACCGTTCCAGTCCATGAAGGGAAGACCATGTCAGTGTCGACATCGGTGCCAGCACACCCAAAGAACAACGCCAAGATCGCAGCCGTCTCCGGATTCGTGGGCAGCGCGCTCGAATACTACGACTTCTTCATTTTCGGCTCGGCCGCAGCCCTGATCTTCGGAAAGCTCTTCTTCGCGCCCGGCCCGTCCGCCGTGCTGCTGTCCTTCGCCACGGTCGGTGTAGCGTACGTTGCCCGCCCGTTGGGCGCCGTCATCTGCGGACACCTCGGCGACAAGTTCGGCCGCAAGAAGGTCCTCCTGCTCACGCTCCTGCTGATGGGAACCTCCACCTTCCTGATCGGCTGCCTGCCCACCTACAACCAGATCGGCATGACGGCGCCGGTCCTCATCGTGGCGCTGCGGCTCCTCCAGGGGCTCTCCGCCGGCGGCGAATCGCCGGGCTCGAGCTCCCTGACCCTCGAGCACGCCCCCGACAGGAAACGGGCCTTCTACACCAGCTGGACCATGAGCGGGATCATGTTCGGCATCGTGCTCTCCACCCTTGTCTTCATCCCCGTGGCCTCCATGCCCGAGGACCAGCTCCTGGCCTGGGGCTGGCGCATCCCGTTCCTGGCCAGCGCCGTGGTCACCGTCATCGCCTTCGTGCTCCGCAGGCTCCTCGAAGAGCCCGCGGTGTTCAAGGAAGTCAAAGCCCACGATGAAGTGGTCAAAGTACCGCTGGTCACGCTCTTCCGGCACCACTGGGTGACTGTCCTCCGCGTCACCGCAATGTCGCTGTTCACCATCATCAACACCATCATCAACGTCTTCGCCCTCAGCTACGCAACCTCCGTCGTCGGCGTGGAAAAGGGGCTGATGCTGACCGTGATCGCCGTGGCCAACCTCGCCGCCGTCGGCATGGGCCCGCTGGCAGGCATCCTGTCCGACCGGGTCGGCCGCAAGCCCGTCTTCCTGTCCGGACTGGTGCTGCAGATGGCCATGATCTTCGTGTTCTTCGCGGCGCTGACGGCCGCGAACGTACCCCTGATCTTCCTCACCGGCATCGTGCTGATCGGCCTTGCCTACACCGCAACGAACGCCATCTACCCCGCCTACTTCCCGGAGCAGTTCCCTGTGAAGGTCCGCTACTCCGGAATGGCCGTGAGCCTGATGTTCGGCCTTCTCCTGGCGGGGTTCGCCCCGGTGATTTCCGAACTGCTGATCGGCGGCGACAAGGCCAACTGGGTTCCGGTCGCCATCTTCGCCGCAGCAGCCTGCGCCGTCTCCGCGATCGCGGCGCTCACGGCACCCGAGACGGCCAGGACTCCCACGCCGCTGCTGGGACTGAAGGCGGCCGGCTCCCGGCACCACGCGCCGTCGGCCCTGGCAGCAGACAAGGTCCAGGCGTGATGCTGCAAACCCTGGCGGGGCCGCAGCCGCTCCAGCCGCGTAAACGCGATGTCCGCCACCGGTTCGTCGTGGGGCTGCTCGGCGCCGGCATCGCCGGCTCACTCACCCCCGGCCTGCATGAAGCGGAAGCGGACAGGCTGGGCCTGGCCTACACCTACCGCATCATCGACCTGGACGCCCTGGGCGGGCAGGCCGGACGGTCCGCGGAGCTGGTCAGGAGCGCAGCGGAGCTCGGATACGACGGGCTCAACGTCACCCACCCGAGCAAGCAGCTGGTGCAGGACGGCCTGGACGAGTTCTCGCCCGATGCCCGCATCCTCGGCGCCGTGAACACCATCACCTTTCACGGCGGCAGGGCAATGGGCCACAACACCGACCACACCGGCTTCATCGGCGGCTTTCGCGCCGGCCTCCCCTCGGCGCCCATCAACTCCGTCGTGCAGGTCGGCGCCGGGGGAGCCGGGGCGGCCGTGGCCTACGCCCTCCTCAACGCCGGTGCCGGCCACCTGGTGATCGCGGACATCGAACCCGCCCGGGCCGAAAGCCTCGCCGCCCGGCTGGCCCCCCACTTTCCTAACAGCGAGGTGGTGGCTGCCCGCACCGATGCCATCGCCGGAACCATCCGGGCCGCGGACGGCCTGGTCAACACCACGCCCATCGGCATGACCGGCCATCCCGGAATCCCGGTGGATCCCCACCTGCTGCACCCGGGGCTGTGGGTGGCGGACGTCATCTACCGTCCGCTCGAGACCGCGCTGGTCACAGCCGCCCGGGAGAAGGGCTGCGCGGTCCTGGACGGCGGACGGATGGTGGTGGGGCAGGCCGCCGCTGCATTCGAACTCTTCACCGGCATCCCCGCGGACCCGGACCACATGCTGGCCGCCTTCCACCAGGCAGCATCCGCCACCCACTCCGACCAGAAAGATGGCATTCGCCGATGACCACCCCCTCACCCGCCACTTCCCGCCCGCTGCGCGTTGGAATCGCAGGATGCGGAGCGATCTGCCACAACCACCTGGCCGCCTTCCGTTCCCTCGACGGCGTCGAGGTCGTTGGCGTCTGCGACATCGACCCCCACCGTGCGGAGGCCACGGCACGGAAGTGGGGGATTCCCCACGCCGCCGGCACCGTGGACGCACTCCTGGCACTGGATCTGGATATCGTCTCCGTCTGCACGCCGCACCCCACCCATGAACAGGTGGTGCTGCAGGCGGCCGCAGCGGGAGTGCACGTGCTCTGCGAGAAGCCGATCGCCGTCGAACTGGAATCCGCTGAACGCATGGTGCAGGCCTGCGACGCGGCGGGAGTAAAGCTGGGCGTCCTCTTCCAGCGGCGGTTCTGGCCGGCAGCCCAGCGCATCCGCGCCGCAATCGACGACGGGACCCTGGGCCGGCCCATCCTGGGCCAATGCTCGGTGATGCTGCACCGCGACCCGGAATACTACTCCCGGGACGCCTGGCGCGGGACCTGGGCGAACGACGGCGGCGGGGTCCTGATGACCCAGGCCATCCACTACATCGACCTGCTGCAGTGGTTCATGGGCGATGTTGCCGAGGTGTACGGCAGGATCAACACCTACAAACACGGCGAGCACATCGAGGTGGAGGATTCGGCGGCGGCCGTCATCACCTTCACCTCCGGCGCCATGGCCACGCTGGAAGCGTCGACGGCGGTGTCCCCCAGCCTGGGCGTGCAGGTCCGCATCACGGGGGAGACGGGTGCCTCCGCGTCCCTGACCGAATTCCCGGAAGGCAGCGACGGCCGCGTGGACCTGTGGGCGGTATCCGGGAAGGTCAGCACCGAGCAGGCCCACCCCGGGGACGCTGAACCCAACGTCGACCTGGCCACCATCAACGGCCAGCTCATCCCGCACCACACCACCCAGGTCCGCGACTTTGTCCGGGCCCTGCGCGAAGGCGGCGAACCGGCCATCACCGGCCGCGATGCCACCCAGGCGCTGCGGATCCTGCTGGCCGTCTACGAATCATCCCGGACAGGCAGCCCGGTCCGCTTCACCCCGCTGGCCGAAAGCGCACAATCCCTCGCACAGGTTGGGGGCTAAGGAAGAACAATGGAACAGAACACGCGCTACGCCGCCCGCCCCCTGACACTGGGGCGCAACGGCCGCACCCCCAAGCCCCTCCGCAACCGGCTTTCCTCCGCTCCGATGGAACGCAACTACGGCACCACCGACGGGCGCATCACCGGGCAGTACATCGACTACCTCGTGACCCGGGCCAAAGCCGGCCTGGGCATGGTCACCACGGAAGCCACCTACGTCCGTGCCGACGGCAAGGGCCGCACCCACCAGCTGGGCCTGCACACTGACGCCATGATCCCGGGCCTGCGGAAACTCACGGACGCGCTGCACCAGGAAGGCGCGCTGGCCGCCGTCGAACTCAACCATGGCGGCCGCACCGCCCAGGCCGCCGTGTCCGGGTTCAAGAATGTGGCGCCGTCGCCCGTACCGTGCGAGGTGGCAGGCGGCGAAGTTCCGCGCGAGCTCACCAGCGACGAATGCGAAGGGCTCGTCGAAGCCTACGCGCAGGCCGCCCGCCGGGCGGTGCTGGCCGGCTTCGACGTCATCAACCTCCACGGCGCCCACGGCTACCTGATCCACCAGTTCATGTCGCCCATCTCCAACCACCGCACGGACCGGTTCGGCGCGCCCGAGTACTTCATGAACAGGGTCATCGACGCGGTCCGGGCCGCAGTTCCGGACACCATCGTGGGCATGCGGGTCTCCGTGCTGGAAGGCCCCGCCAACGGTATTTCCGCCGAAGGGCAGGTGGCCATCATCGCCAAGGCCCACCTGGACAAGCTGGACTTCCTGGACATCTCGGCCGGCAGCTACGAAGCGGGTGAGTGGATCGTCCAGTCGGGGGAGTGGAAGCCCGGCATCCTCGCCGGCTACGCCCAGGCCTACCGCCAGTTCGGCATCCCCTTGGGGATGGCCGGCCGGCTCAACTCGCCCGCCATCATCGAAGAAGTCCTCGCCGCGGGGACCTGCGATTTCGTCAGCCTCGCCCGTGCCATCCACGCCGACCCGGCCTTTGTGGGCGGTGTCCTCCGCGGCGACCGCTACCGCCCCTGCATCGCCTGCAACGTCTGCATCGACAACCTCGGCCTCGGCCAGGTGACCTGCACCGTCAACCCCGCGGTGGGCCGCTCCCGAGTCCCGGTCCCGACGCCGGCCGTCCGCGAGGGCGCCCGCGTGGCGGTCGTGGGCGCCGGCCCCGCCGGCCTCACCGCCGCCCGGGAACTCGCCGAAGCAGGGGCGAAAGTGACAGTGCTCGACGACGGCGGGCGGCCGGGCGGCCAGTTCGCCTTCGCGGAGCGGATGAAGTCGACCCCCGACTTCCACCGCTTCACCGACTGGTCGGCCGCAGAAAACGCCCGGCTGGGCATCGACCTTAGGCTGGGATCGCACGTGGATACCACCCGCCTGGACGCCCTGGTCCGCGAAACCGCGGCAGACGCCGTCGTGCTTGCCACCGGTGGTCTCCGGCCCGGCGCCGGCTTCCCTGGCGCAGACTCCGCGGACGTCCTGGACATCCGGGACTGGCTGGCCGGCCACCCGGAAGTGCTCGCCGAACCGGTGGACGGCGCCGCCATGCCCGAGGCCGTGACAATCTGGGGCGCCGATTCCGTCGCCATGAGCGTTGCCGACACCCTGGCCGCCAGGGGAACAGCGGTCCTGCTGGTCGGGCCGCAGGACGCGATCGCCCCGGAATCCGGCCGCAGGGCCAAGATCCTGGCCGTTCCCCGGCTCCAGGCCAACCCCCGGGTCCGGATCCGGCTGGACACCGTCATCGAGGAATACGACGGAACACGGGTCCGGGTGTCCGGCCCCGGTTGCCCGCCCGAGGGGGAATGGCTGGACGCGCCGGGACCGCTCCTGGTCTCGCGCTCCGTGGTTCCGCTTGACGGCTCCGTCGCAGCCGGGGCCCGCGACGCGGAACTGAGCCTGATGGCCGGAGTGCCCGTGACCCTGGCCGGAACAGTAGTGGACAAGACGCCGGCGATCGCCTCCAACGCGGTCAAGAGCGGCTACGACGCGGCACAGCGGATCGCCGCCCGCCTGGCCCCCGGCCCGGTGGATACCACGGACGCTATGGACACCACGGACTACAGCTTGAACGGAGCACCCCGATGACGCACACCCCGCCCCGGCCCGTCGGGCTGGCCCAACTCTCCCTGCTCAACACCGCCCCGCCGGACCTCGTTGGCATCGCCGCCCAGGCGGGATTCGACTTCATTGGCGTGCGGGTCCGTCCGGTAACCCCCACGGAACGGCCCTATGACCTGCAGCCGGGCTCGCCGATGCTGACGGAAACCCTGGCACGCATGCAGGACACCGGCGTCACCGTACGGGACATCGAATTCCTGCTGCTGGACGGCAGCGACCAGCGGGACGCCTGGCTGCGGATGATGGAAGCCGGCCAGGCACTGGGCGCCAGCTCCATCACTGTTGCAGGAGGGGATCCCGACGCCGGGCGGCTGCTCACCACGTTGTCGGCCATGACCGAGGACGGCCGCGATTTTGGCATCACCCCCACCCTCGAAGCCATCTCGTACCAGCCGGTTGCGTCCATTGCCCAGGCAGCCGATCTCGCCGGCCGGGCAGGCTGCAACATCGTGGTGGACACGCTGCACTTCAACCGCTTCGTGGGTGCCGGCGCCGGCGGCCAGTGGGATGCGCTGCGCGCCCACGCAGCCCTTGTGCCGTTGCTTCAACTGTGTGACGGCCCGGTGGCACGGCCGGCCAGCCGGGACGCGCTCATCGCCGAATCCCGGTCGGAACGGGAGGTCCCCGGCGAGGGCGGGTTTGACCTTGCCGGGGTGGTGGCGGCACTTCCGGCCGGCCTTCCGGTCAGTGCGGAGGCGCCGTCGGACCGGCGCGTCGCCGAACTGGGTGAGCTGGAGTGGGCGCGGCGGCTTAAGTCCGGCGTGGACACGGTGCTGGCGAAGGCCGACGCGCTGCGCGAATCAGGGACGCCCACGAAGGCGGGTGTCCAATGAGCACCACCACCGCAGGCGGAACCTCCACCGAGCTGGTGCCGGGCGTGCAGATCCCGCTCATCGGCCTGGGGACCTGGCCGCTGATGGGTGAGGATGCGTCCGCAGCCGTTTCGCAGGCCATCGCCAGCGGCTACCGCCACATCGACACCGCCGAAAACTACGGCAACGAGGAAGCCGTGGGTGAAGGAATCCGCCGCAGCGGAATTGACCGGGGCCGGCTCTTCCTCACCACCAAGTTCAACACCCGGTGGCACAGCCGGACCGGCGTCCAGGAAGCCTTCGCGGAAGCAACCCGGCGGCTCGGCACGGACTACCTCGACCTGTTCCTGGTCCACTGGCCCAACCCCGCCCAGGGACGGTTCGTGGAAGCCTGCGAGGGACTCCAGCAGCTGATGGATGACGGGTGCATCCGCGCATGGGGTGTCTCCAACTTCAAGCCCGCCCACCTGCAGCGTGTGCAGGCCGCGGGGCTGCGGGTCCCCCTGAACCAGATACAGGTTGACCCCGAACACGGCCAACCGGCACAGCTGGGCTGGCACGCCGGGCACGGGATCCTGACCGCTGCCTACAGCCCGCTGGGCCGCAACGGCAGCTTCCTCAGCCACCCGGCCATCAGCGGCCCGGCTCGGGAACTTGGGAAAACACCGGCACAGATCGTCCTGCGATGGCATGTCCAGCACGGCCGCGTCGCCATCCCCAAGTCGGCACACCGGGAACGCCAGCGCGAAAACCTGGACGTATTCAATTTCACCCTGACGCCACCGCAGCTCGCCGCCATTGACGCGCTCGAAACCGGTGCGCCGCCGCGCCTCGACTCCGACACCTACTTCCACTAAGAAAGCTTTGGCATGATGTCCCCTTCACAAACTCCTTCCCGGCTCCCGGACCTGGACTGCGACGTCCTGGTGATTGGTTCCGGCGCGGGCGGCCTGTCCGCCGCCGTGACCGCCGCCTACCACGGACTGAAAGTCGTCGTCGTCGAGAAAGCCGCCGTCTGCGGCGGTGCCACCTCCTGGTCCGGCGGCTGGGCCTGGACGCCCGGAAACCCGCTGGCCAAAGCCGCCGGCGTCAACGAAGACCGTGAACTCTTCCGGACCTATCTGCGCCACCGCCTCGGCCGGCACTACCAGGAAGACCGGGTGGACGCGTTCCTGGAAGCCGTTCCCCACATGGTGGGTTTCTTCCACAACAAGACCAGCCTGCAGTTCGTGCCCGGAGCCAAGATCAAGGACATTTACGGGGACACCCCGGGCGCCGGAACCGGGCACCGCTCCGTGGGTCCAAAACCGATCAATGCACGCCGGATCAAGCCCGCGCTCCGGGCCAGGATGCGCCACCAGCTCTACGAAACCTCATTCCTGGGCATGGGCATCATGGCGGGACCGGACCTGTCCAAGTTCCTCTCCGCCTCGCAGGGGGACATCCGGGGGATCTTCCACGCCGGCTGGCGGGTGGGATTCCACCTCCTGGATCTCCTTGCCTACCGGCGCAACATGCAGCTGGTCAACGGCACCGCGCTCACCGGCCGGCTGCTCAAATCGGCGGACGACCTGGGCGTGGACATCCGCGTCTCCACCCCGGCCCGGCACCTGCTCACCGATGAGTCCGGGAAGGTGACGGGCGCCGTCGTAAGCTCCCCGCACGGCGAACTCCGGATCAATGCCTCCCGCGGCGTCGTCCTGGCCGCCGGGGGCTTTCCCAACGACGTCGGCCGCCGCCAAGCCCTTTTCCCCAAAACACCGACCGGCCGGGAGCACTGGACCCTGGCGCCGAAGGAAACCACGGGGGACGGCATCACCATGGCCCAAGAGGTGGGTGCCCGCTTCGAGACCGGGGTGGCGTCCCCGGCCGCGTGGTGCCCGGTGTCGCTGGTCCCGTACCGGAACGGACGCACCGGCACCTTCCCGCACATCATGGACCGGGCCAAGCCGGGCAGCATCGGGGTGCGGCGGGACGGCAAGCGGTTCGTCAACGAGGCCAACGGCTACTACGACTATGTGGAAGGCCTGCTGGCTGCCACCCCGGACGGCGAACCCGCAGAAGCATGGCAGATCGCCGACGCCGCGTTCGTGCGCAAGTACCCGCTGGGCATGGCCAAACCGCTGCCGGTGCCGCTCTTCCCGTATCTCCGCAGCGGATACCTGAAAAGGGGCAAGACCATCGAGGAACTTGCCGTGGCCTGTGGCATCGACCCGCAGGCCCTGGCCAGGACCGTTGCGGACTTCAACGACAACGCACGCAGAGGGGTCGACCCCGACTTCAACCGCGGCGCCACCGAGTTCAACAAGTACGGCGGTGACTCCGGGAACACCCCCAACCCCTCGCTGCGTCCCCTGGAGAAGGGGCCGTTCTACGCGGTGAAAATCCTCCCGGGATCTTTCGGAACCTTTGCGGGGCTGGCGGCCGATGCCCGGGCGCGCGTCCTGGATACCGACGGGCACCCCATCGAGGGCCTCTATGTCGCCGGCAACGACCAGGCCTCGGTCATGGGCGGACACTACCCGGCCGGCGGGATCAACCTTGGCCCTGCCCTGACGTTCGGTTACATCGCCGGCCGCGACCTTGCCCGCGCCACCCACTATGAGGACGACGGCGCGCCCGCGCAGAATCAGCCCGTGCAACAATGACGCCATGACCCACGAGCAGCCACATCTCCTTGCGCCGGAACTGGACAGCGCCGACCTTCCCGCATTCGAAGCCGCCTACCAGGCAGCGCAAAAAGGCCTGGCCGAAGGTGGCATCCCCATCGGGGCTTCGATCGCGCGGGGCGGCGTGGTGTTTGCGAGCGGACACAACCAACGGGTCCAGAACGCGGATCCGATCGCGCACGGGGAAATGTCCGCACTGCGCAGCGCCGGACGGCAGAGGAGCTACCGGGACACCACGCTGTACACCACCCTGGCCCCGTGTGCCATGTGCGCCGGAACCATCATCCAGTTCAAGATTCCCCGCGTTGTGGTGGGGGAGGCGAGGACGTTCGACGGCGAACTGGAGCTTTTGCGGTCACGCGGGGTCGAGGTGGTGGTCCTGGATGATCAGCGTTGCGTGGACATGATGGCTGCGTTCCAGGCCGACAAGCCGGAGCTGTGGGCGGAGGACATCGCCGAGTAGCGCCGGTCCCGCGCTGGTGTGCGGTGGCTACGGGTGAACCGGTGTGGCGGCCTCGTTGCCCAGCACCGTGGTCCACGGGCTGGCACTCCAGGACGTCACCACGCCGTTGATGACGTAGGGGTCTGCGGCTGCGAAGGCTTTTGCGGCCTCGAGCGGGTTCTCGCCGGTGAAGATCAGCAACCCTTTGAAGGGGCCTTCGCCGATTGCGCCGCCGAGCAGGAGCTCGCCGCGTTCCACCGCCTCCCACCCCGCCCTGAGGTGGTCTGAGCGGTACTGCCCGCGGCTTTCGAGGTAGTCGTCCGCGTAGGTGTATTCAAGTACGGCGTGCATGCGTGTCTCCAGTCCGGTTAGTGGTTTCGTTCGCTGTAGAAGCAGCGTACCCACCGTGTGATGGCCGGAAACCGTGGCACCTCAGCCAAGACGGCGGAGCTTGTGGAGGCGGATGCTGTCGCCGTCGTGGTTCAACGCTCCCGAGGCGGGCCCGGCTTCTCGTCAATACCGCACCAGCCGGCAATGAACAGGGCGATGCTCTTGGTGATCCGGCGGATGGATTCGACCGAGACCCGCTCGTCGAACCCGTGGATTGCCTCAGAAACCGGGCCGTACACCAGCGCCGGCGTATCGGCATAGAGGGCGAAGACCCTGCCATCGAGGTAGCCCGGTGTGGTGAAGCTTTCCAGTTCCCGGCCGAAGACCTGCGAATGCGTGCGCTCGAGCATGGCCTCCGCCTCGCTCCCGGGCTCCAGCACATAGCCCTCCGAGAAGAAGCCTGTCTTCACGCCTACCGCATTAATCGGCGACGGACCGCGGCCCAAGGAAGTCAGGCACTCCTGGAGTTCGGACCAGGCCTGCTCCGCGCTGATGCCGGGGTAGATCGCCGCCCGCACATCGAACTCACACCAGGCCGGGACGCTGGAAGGCCAGTCGCCGCCCGCGATTCCACCGAAGTTGAAGTTGATGGGGTGGTCCAGGCCTTCGAAGTAGCGGTGCTGTCCGCGGTCCGCGTTCCACTTTTCCTCGACCTCGCGCAGCGCCGAGATCGCCGTATACGCCGCATCGATGGCGTTGAAGCCGGTGCCCATCTCGCGCGGATGAGTCGGGTTGCCGGTCACCCTGACTTTGAACCAGAGCACGCCTACATTGGCGCGCACCAGCATGTCCTCCTCGGGCTCGGGGATGATGACGGCGTCGGCCCGGTAGCCGCGCAGATGGGCGGACAGCGAGCCGTTGCCTGTGCATTCCTCCTCGATGACGGACTGGAAGTGGATGCGGCCAGCGGGCTCAAACCCTGCGGCACGGACGGCGTCAAAGGCGAAGAGGTTGGCAGCCAGGCCTGCCTTCATGTCGCCGGCGCCGCGGCCGTGCATCCATCCGTCGATGATCGGGGCATCCCAGGGGTAGCGGGACCAGGCCTCGGAGGGGCCTTCGGGGACCACATCGATGTGTCCGTTGAGGATGAGGGACCGACTGCGCTCGGTGGCCGGGCGGTATGTGCCCACCACGTTTGTCATCCCTTCATAGGACACCGTCACAGGCCCGAAGCCCTCATGGGCAGACAAGCCCTCGGCGTCCAGCTCCCACCGGTCCATTTCCAGGCCACGGCCGGCCATGGCCGCGAACATCAGGTCCTGGGCGCTCCCCTCCCGGGTGCGCAGCGACGGGTGTTTGACCAGGTCCTGGGTGAAGGACAGCTGCGCATCAAAGGCGGCGTCTACGGCGTCCAGGATCCGAAGGGTCTGGTCGTCACTAAGCATGTTCGTCTCCTAACAAACGGGGAGCCGTCCGCCGGACGGCTCCCCGAAGTGGTGGTGAGTTTCGACAGAGGGTGTAACGCGGTCTCCTGGCGGCGGCCGCGGTGCCTAGCTTTCGGCGACGAGCTTCTTGTCCTGGACGCGCAGGCGCTCACCCAGGAACCCGCCGACTGCCGTGAGCAGGGAGATGATCGCCAGGATCAGGGCCGCGCCCCAGGACTGGTTGCCGGAAATACCCAGCATGGCGGTGGCCAGCAGGGGCATGAACCCGCTGGTGGCACCGGCGATGTTGTAGCCCAAGGCCACGCCGGAGTAGCGCAGCTTGGCCGGGAACAGCTCGGTCAGCAGTGCGCCGTTGACGGCGTAGGCCACCGCAATGAGCATGATGCCGACGGTGATGGCCAGCGTGATCATCAGCGGGGATTTGGTGTCGATCATCGCGAAGAGGGGGAACGCGGCGACGGCGCTGACGATGCCGCCCCACATGGTGACCTTGCCAGGCCCGATCTTCTCGGCCAGCCGGCCCATGAGGAAAGTAACGCCGATCTGGGCTACCGCGGCAACCAGAGTCGCGTTGACCATGACGTTCCGGTCCACCTTGAGCGTGTTCGAACCGTAGCTGACGGCGAAGGTGGTGATCATGTAGAAACCGCCGACGCCGAGCAGCGCGGCGAGAACTGCCACGACCAGGCGGCCGCCGGCGTGGCGGAACACCTCGAAGGCCGGGACCTTGGCCGTTTCGCCCTGGGCAAGCAGGTCCTTGAAGATGGGGGATTCCTCCACCTTGAGCCGGATCCAGAGCGCGATGCCCAGCATGGGGAAGGCAATCAGGAATGGAATGCGCCAGCCCCAGGCGTCAAAGGCCTCGGACGGGAACAGCAGGACCAGCGAGAACGCGCCGGAGGCCAGCAGCGTCGCCACCGGAGAGCCGACCTGTACCAGCGCGGCGTACCGGCCACGCTTCTCGACGGGTGCGTGCTCGACCGCCATAGTCACGGCGCCGCCCCATTCGCCGCCGACAGCCAGGCCCTGCACCAGGCGCAATACCGCCAGCATGATTGGTGCAGCCAGGCCGATGCTGCCGAAGTCCGGCAACAGGCCGATGAACGCCGTCGCCGCGCCGATCATGACGATGGTCGTGAGCAGGGCCGGCCGGCGTCCATAACGGTCACCGATATAGCCGAAGATCATGGCTCCGATCGGGCGGGCGGCGAAGCCGACGCCGAACGTGGCAAAAGAGGCCAGCAGAGCCGCGGTGGGGTCCATGTTGGTGAAGAAGAGCCGGTTGAAGACCAGGGCCGCGGCCGTGCCGAAGAGGTAGTAGTCGTACCATTCCAGCGCGGTCCCGACGAAGGCGGCACGGGCAATCTTTCCTGCGTCTTTGCCTGAGATTACCGGAGGAGCACCTACGGTGGAGGGGAGTGAATTTGAGGTGGTCACTGCGTGGGCCCTTTCGAGCGGGTTGAGTTTTGCGTCCCGGGTCCCGCGGCGGGCGAAAGGCGATTGCCTGCACTGCTGCGGTGATTATTCGAGATTAGGTCAGTGATAAAGCCCTAAACAATGACAATATCCACCCACTTTTCCTCCGCCCGTTGGGCATCTTCACAAATCAGCTGGCAAACTCCTTATAGCGGCTAAGGGCGACGAGGGCCCGCGCGGCCTCTGCCGGCACGGTGAGGTCAAGGCCTATGACCTCATGCAGGCTATGCAGGCGGTTGACCACGGTGTTGCGGTGGCAGAACAACTCCTCCGACGTCTCCTTGATGGACCCCGTCCGCCCGTAGCTGCGCGCCACCTCCAGCAGGCGCTGACGTTCAAGAGGCGTGCACTTATCCAGTGCTTGCTTAATGGGTGAGGAGAAGCCCGGGAACTTCTGCTCCAGGAGGCCGCTCGCGATCCCCATCCATGCGTCCTCGAGTGTCGCCAGTCCTGTGCCCCGGCGCTTTTGCTGCGCCAGCACGAGGGCCGATGCTGCGGCGGACGGGACAGCATCCAGCCCCTCGACATCGGGTACGTACCCGGCAGGAAAGCCGGGCCCTTCCTCTTGCCAGGTTCGCCCCTTGCGTTGCTGCCTGAAGAGATACAGGACTCCAGTATTCTCGTACACATAAGTGCGGTGGTCCGACTCGAACTGCTGCAGGGCCTGGGCCACGGCGTCCAATGTAACCGCGAGCACTTCGAAGGTTCCTGTGGCCTGCACCCCGAGGGCCGCCGCAAGGTCCTGCACTCCGCGGGAGCCGCCCAGTTCAGCGTTGAACAGCCGGGAAAGCAAGCGCTGGCGGTACAGCTGCTTGTTCCGGGTCAGCCGGGCCTCTTCCTCGGCATACGCCTGCTGGATGCTGCTGACATAGCCTTCGACGGCGTCCAGGACCCGGTCCATGTTGGCCACCAGGACGCCGATCCCTTTGTCCCGGGCAACACGTTCCAACCCCTTCCACAGAACGCGGAAGTCGTTGCGGATGGCTTCAAGGAATGCGTCCAGAGGGACGCCTTGGCGGGCCCGGCGGGCTGCCACTTCACGGGGGAGGGCCTGCAGGTCCGGTGGGAGTTCCAATCCGGCCATTTGGTAGAGGAACATGTCCATGGTGTCCGCGGCGGTGCGGTAGACGTCCTCCTCGGGAACCAGGGCCTCACCATAGGAAATGGCGGAGAAGCGCTCGAGGAAGTCGTCCACCAGCAGGGACCGTTCCTTCCACAGACTCTCCAGCAGCTCTGTCCATTCCGGCTCTGTGGGCCGGCCTGGACGGAACTCCCTTATAGCCGAGGCGGAGAAGCGCGGGGTGCCCTGGTCAAGTGCTGTCATGGATCAATTTTATGCAAAAGCCTAAGCGATACGCTAGAAACGGCGTTCGATGTCCATTGAAGGCAGCATTATTACAGCGTTGAATAGAGCGTAGTCCACCTCCAGGCCTTGGTCCCAACCCCTCCGCCACATCCGGGGACCCTATCAAAGAGGATTTATGCCCGTCGATCTCCTGATTCGAAACGCACGCATCCTGACCCAGGATGCTTCCTGCCCCGCCGCGACAAGCCTGCTCATCCACGACGGCAAAATCCTCGAGGTTGATCCCGGCGCCGACCTGGCGGCCCTGGCTGTCCGGACCATTGATGCCGCCGGGACCACGATTGTCCCCGGGTTCAACGACGTGCATGCACACAGCGTGTGGTTCGGTCTAGGCCTGATGGAGGCAGATGCAGGGGCAGCGGCAAGCTTGGACGAGGTCTACCGGATCATCGCCGACGCCGCCGCGGGGATGGCCCCCGAAGAATGGGTGGTGGCCTCCGGCTACAGCCCGCTGCTTCTCGGCGGGCAACAACCGGACCGCGACCGGCTGGATGAGGCTGCCGGGGGGCGTCCGGTGTGGATCAAGCACTCCTCGGGCCACGCCTGCACACTCAATGGCGTGGCGCTGGAGCTCGTATCAGCCCGGGCCGATCTCTCCGCCCCGATTGACGGCGGGGCCGTCGTCGTGGGCGACGACGGCCGCCCGACCGGGCTGCTTGAGGAAAATGCCATGCGGCTGGTGCAGGACATCCTCCTGCCGTATCCGCTGGAGACCATTGAGCACGCGCTGGATCTGGCGACGTCGCACTACCTCGCCGAAGGTATTACGAGCGTTACGGATGCGGGCATCGCCGGCGGCTGGATTGGCTATTCGCCCCGCGAGTTCGCGGCCTACCAGAACGCCCGCGACAAGGGTCTTCTCAGCGTCAGGATGCAGCCGATGCTGGTCATGGATGCCCTCCATAACGTGGCGGGCCACGCCAACGATCCAGCCTCCAGGAGCCTGGACGCCGGAATCCGCACAGGATTGGGCGACGACTGGCTTCGGCTGGGTCCGGTGAAGATCTTCAGTGACGGTTCGCTCCTGGGCAGCACGGCCTACATGACCGAGGACTACGTCGGCTGCACCCACAACCACGGCTACCTGCAAATGGACGCGGACCAGTTGCGGGAATCAGCGCTCGAGGCGTACCGGGCGGGCTGGGCAATTGCGATGCATGCCATCGGCGACCACGCCATCGACCATGCGATTGACATCATCACGGAGGCGCAGGAGACCTTTGGGATCAACTTACAGCCCAACCGGATTGAGCACGGCGGGGTGGTCCGCCCCGATCAGCTCGACCGGATTGCCGCGGCCGGCATTGTGTTGGTGCCGCAGCCGCACTTCATCACCGAGTTCGGCGACGGCATGGCCCAACTGCTCGGCCCCAAGCGCACCAATTGGTCCTACCCCGCCAAGAGCCTGCTGGAACGCGGTGTCACGCTGCCGGGAAGCTCGGACCGTCCGGTCTCCAACGGCAGGCCCCTGGACGTCATGCAGTCCTTCGTGGAGCGGCTGACCCCGTCACGCCAGGTCTACGGCCCGGACGAAAGGATCACGGCGGCTGAGGCCCTGGCCGCCTACACCACGGGATCAGCAGCCGCCACGGGCACCGGCCACATCAAGGGGCGTCTGGCCCCGGGGTACCTGGCCGACATGGTGTTCCTGGACCAGGACCCCACCGCAGTGGCCCCCTCGGACATCGCCGCCACGCGGGTACTGGCCACCATGGTGGGTGGTCAGATCCGCTTCGGCGCGGAAAACCTACCGGCGCCGGTCCGCACCGCAGACCTTGAGGCAGCCCTGACAGGGAAGGAAACCCCATGAGCACCACCGACGACCAATTCCTCGCCGATTTCGCCACGATGTCCGGCTTCGGCGCGACGCCCGGCGGAGGCGTGGACAGGCAGGCCGGCACGGCGGCTGACCATGCCACCCGGGCCTGGTTCAGCCAATGGCTGGCCCGGCACGGCTATACCGAATCAGTTGACGAGGCAGGCAACCAGTTCGGCACCATGGAGCTGGTCCCCGGTGCCCCGTACGTGCTGGCGGGATCCCACCTGGATTCCCAGCCGCTGGCCGGACGGTACGACGGAGCCTACGGAGTGCTCGCAGCGGCGCATGCGGGCGCCCGCGTAGCTGCGGAAGCCCGGGACGGAAAGCTTGAGCCCACCTGCAACCTGGCCGTTGTGAACTGGTTCAACGAGGAAGGCAGCCGCTTCGCGCCCAGCATGATGGGAAGCGCAGTCTTCACCGGGAAACTTCCGCTGGGTGACGCGCTGGCTACTGCCGACTCTGCCGGCACCACCGTGGCTCAGGCACTGGCCGCAGGGCAAGGCGCCCAGGACGGGAACGCTCCGGTCCTCGCACAAGTTGCCCGCTACGCCGAGATCCACATCGAGCAGGGCAAGGAGCTGGAGGAGAGCGGTACCCAGGTAGGCATCGTGGACAGGACCTGGGCCGCCAGCAAGTACCGTGTCACGGTGGACGGAGCGCAGTCGCACACGGGCGCCACCCGCATGGAAGACCGCCGCGACGCCCTCTTCGGGGCCGCGCTGGTGATCGCCGCCGCTCGTGAACTGGCCGCGGAGTTCGAGCCAGGGCTGCTGCACACGTCCGTCTCCGAGCTGCATGTCCTGCCGAACTCGCCGGTCACCATAGCCCGGCAGGTGGTAATGAACCTGGACCTGCGCTCCCCGGACGAGTCCGTGCTGGGCCTCGCCATGGAACGCCTGGGAAAGAGGATCATCGACGCCGAGGCAGACTCACGCACTGAGATCCGCCTGGATCTGACGCACAACTGGGGAGTGGTGTCCTACCAGCCCAAAGGAGTGTCGCTGGGCCGGGCAAGCGCAGAGAGCCTGGACTACAGCCACAGGAACGTGATGACCGTCGCCGGGCACGATTCGACCAACATGAAGGACGTAGTCCCCACCGTCATGCTCTTCGTTCCCAGCGTCGAAGGCATCTCGCACAACGAGGCCGAGTACACGCTCGACGACGATGCCCTGCGCGGCGTCGAACTGCTCACCGACGTCCTGCGGCGCCTCGTCCGGGGCGAACTGGAAGAGGACTAGCAGAGCGTCAGCCCGCGCTTGCCGCGGGCGTAACCGCTGCCACCTCAACCTGAACCCCGGCGTCCCGGAACTTCTGCACCTGCCCGGGGTCGGCGCCGTCGTCCGTCACCAAAGTCCACGGCAAAGCCAGCCGCGCCCACGCGTGGAACGGCCGCAGGCCCAACTTGGAGGAGTCCGCCAGAACATAAACGGAACGTCCGCGCCGCGCCATGAGCTCCTTGAGCCGGGTCTGGGCGTGGTCGGCCTCGCAGATGCCGTCCTCGGCGGTGACGGCGTCGGCGCCCAGGAACACGCGGTCAAAGCTCATCCGCTCCAGCGCCGCCTCGGCCAGCGGGCCTACAAAACTTTGGGACACACCCCGGAGCCGGCCGCCCAGGCAGTCCACCTCGATGCCCTCAGAATCGGCCAGCTCCTGCAGTGTGTTGATGCCCGGCGTCGTCACGGACAACGGGCCGAACCCGCGCAGCTCGTGCGCCAGGGCACCCGCGGTGGAGCCGGCGTCGAGCAGGATGTTCTCACCCGGCTGGATTACGGACGCAGCCCAGCGGGCGATGGCGTGCTTCTGCTCGAACGCCTCCCCGGTGCGCTGCCGCAGCGACGCCTCCGGGTGTGCGCCCATGGCCATCGCCCCGCCGTACGTCCGCGCCAGCCGGCCCTGCGAGTTCAGCAGCGCCAGGTCCCGCCGGATGGTAGAGGCCGTCACCTCGAACTTGGCCGAGAGTTCCTCCACGGAGGCCAGGCCGGTGGTCACGGCAAGGTGGTAGATCTCCTCGCGCCGCGCGTTTGCGCTGAGCATTCCCGGTCTCCTTCCCGTGGGCATGGCGGTGGCAGTGCTACCCATGCTAGTGCTCGGCAGGGACGGCAACGGCCGGCCAACGCTTGCACGCTGACCGGCCGTCCTGTTCGTGCAGGAGCTAGAGGGCTTCGTCCCGTGCCGGTGCCAGGTCAACAGCTTGCCGCAGGGCCTCGAGCAGCGACTCGTGGTCCGCAATGTTCTTGCCGGCGATGTCAAAGGCCGTGCCGTGGTCAACGGACGTCCGCACCACGGGGAGCCCCACGGTGATGTTGACGCCGTTCTCCAGGCCAAGGACCTTCACGGGGCCGTGGCCCTGGTCGTGGTACTGGGCCACCACCAGGTCGAAGTCGCCGCGGCCGGCCAGGAAGAACAGGGTGTCCGCCGGGAGGGGACCGAAGGCGTTAATCCCTTCCGCCTGCGCTTTCTCGATGCCCGGCTGGATCTTCTCCGCCTCCTCGCCGTAGCCGAACAGCCCGTTCTCACCGGCATGCGGGTTGATGGCGCACACAGCGATCCGCGGGTTCTCGATGCCGGAGGTGCGCAGCAGTTCATACCCGCGCTTGATGGTCCGGTAGACCAGGTCCCCGTTGATCTTGGCGATGGCGTCGATGAGCCCGATGTGGGTGGTCACGTGGATGACGCGCATCTTCGGCGCGGTCAGCATCATGGACACTTCCTCGGTGCCGGTCAGTTCGGCGAGGAGCTCGGTGTGGCCGGGGAACTTGTGCCCGGCTGCGTGCAGGGCCGCCTTGTTAAGGGGGCCTGTGCAGATGGCGTCAACCTTACGGTCCATCGCCAGCTGCACGGCCTTCTCGATGAAGAGGTACGAACCGTGCCCGGCCGCGGCGGACAGCTCGCCCCAGGCGAGGTCCTCCGGGATGCAGTCGATGTCGAGGACGTCGATGGTGCCTTCCTGGAACAGCGCGTCCGACGGCTCGGCCACCTTCCGCAGGGCCAGCGGGCTGGCGACGATGTCCGCGGCGAGCTGCAGCCGGCGAAGATCGCCGATGACCAGCATCCGCGCCTTGGACCGGAGTTCGCTGTCCGCCAGGGCCTTGACGATGATTTCCGGGCCAATGCCGGCGGCGTCCCCCATGGTGATGGCTACGATCGGGCGTCCCATTACTTGGTACTCATTTCAGTCGTTGTGCTAGAGAAAAACTGTGTGGTCCTGGCCAGCGTGCCGGCATCGCCGAAGGCGCCGGCCTTGGTGACCAGGAGGGGGAGGGGCGCGGGCAGCAGGCTCATCACGACGCCGGGCTCAACCTCGCCCAGGACGGTAAAGCTGCCGACGCCGAGCGCCTTGAGGACCGCCGTCGCAGTCTCCCCGCCCGTCAGGATCAGGGCTTCGCAGTTCCCGATGCCGCCGGCAGTGGCCCTCGCCAGCGCTTCGGCCACGACCAAGGCCTGCGATTTGTCCACGGCACCCATCGGATTTGGCGTCAGCACGACGTCGGTCCGCAGCATCGCGGCCGCTACGTTCCGGGCAACCGTCGGGTCCTCCAGCGCCTGGTGGTCCAGCGTGATGTGCTCGGCACCTGCGGCGACAAGGGCCTCGGTGTGCTGCCGGGCGAGGCCGGAATAGCTGCCGATCACGGTCAGCGTCCGCTGTACGTGCTGTGCGTGGTCACGAAGGACATCGCGTCCTTCCTCGCGTGCGGCAACGTGGCCGGCCAGCCCGCCGGAACCCACCAGGAGGGCAGGAAAGTCCAGCAGGGCTGCCGCGGCGGCGATCTGCTGAAGGTCATCGTCAGAGACCGCGTCAAGTACGACGGCGTCAGTCCCGCGGTCCCGAAGGTCCTGCAGGTGCGCCGCCAGGTCCTCCGGGGTGCGTGCCGTTTCCCGGCCCACCAGTTCAGCGGAAAGACCTCCGGCGGCAACTGCTGCCGCCACGTCGCCGTCGAACCGTCCCTGCGCGTTCTGCGCACCGTTGACATGGACCATGCCGCGTAGGGTGGTCCTTCCCGTGGCCGGAAAGGCAGGGGCCACCAGGGCCAGGCCCCTGCCGCGGCCGTTACTGACGCTGGCCAGCGCTGCGGCAATCTCGGGGCCGAGGTTGCCGCGGAGCAGCGAGTCGATCTTCTTGAAGACCTGCCGGTCCTGCCCAAGGGCCTGTGCCACCGCGGCAGCCACGGCGGAGGCAGCCTCCTCCGCCGCAAGGTAGCGGCTCTCGGTGTTGACCGACAAGATGTCCGCCTCCGGCCACGTGGAGGCCAGGTCAAGGATTACGCAACTGCTGTGGGTGGGTCCGTAGGCTGCGGCGGCATCTGCCGCTCCCGTCAGGTCGTCGGCGATGATTGCCCAGCGCTTGGCTGCGGTGGCGTTCATACTGCTGGGGACACCTCGCGGGTTTCCACGGTCTGCTTGGCCTTCAGGCGCTTAGCGTACCAAGCGACCATGAGGGGGCAGCCGATGGCGGTGACCACCACGGAGGCTGCCACCAGCACGGTGGCGGGGCCGGCTGCGGCAGAGTAGGCCGGGTTGGCGGCGGCCACCAGCATGGGAACGGTGGCGGCGTTGCCGGCAGTGGTTGCTGCCGCGAGGCCGGCGATGCCCGAGCCGCCGGTCAGCTTGTCAGCGAAGAAGAGCACGGCGCCGCCGGCGATGAGCACGAACAGGCCCAGGCCGAGGCCCAGCAGTCCGGCGTTGAGCACCTGGCCCAGGTTCAGGCCGAAGCCGAGGGCCAGGGCGAAGAACGGAATCAGCACCGGTGCCGCGGAGGAGAGGAACTTGCGCATGGCCGGGTCCAGGGCGCCCAGGATCGCACCGAGGAGCAGGGGGATGATGGCGCCCACCAGGGCCTGCCATGGGAAGGCTGAGAGACCTGCGACGCCGAGGGTCACCATGGTCAGGAAGGGGCCGGATTCAAGGGTCATCACGGAGTACGCCGCAACGTCCTTGGGCTTGCCGTACTGGCCCATGAGTGCCATGTACATGCCGCCGTTGGTGTCGTTGAGGGCGGCCAGGATGGCCAGGACCGAGAGGCCCGAGAGCAGTCCGCCGTCGATGGGAAGTTCACCCATGAACCTGCCGGCGATGACGCCGATGATGATGGCGAACAGGACCTTGCTGCCGAACAGCACGCCGCCCTTTTTCAGGATGTACGGGGTGGCTTTGATATCGATGCTCGCGCCCATGCAGACATAGAAGACCGCAAGGATGGTGGTGCCGCCGGTGAAGAGCGCGCCCGTGAAGGAGCCGAAGAACTTGGCGGAATCCGGGGCGAAGGTGCCGAGGACGGCGCCGATGAGCAGGGGGATCAGCATCATGCCGCCAGGAACCTTTTCCATAGTGGCCTTGATTGGGACAGACATAAAGCAACCTCATTGTTGTTTGGGGAGGGGGAGGTCGGGCGGGCCGCCCAAAAGCATGATGTAGATCATAGGCACTACTGCGTGATTAGCGCAAGGCTACTTGCGCGAAACGCGCAATCCGGATGATTGGCGCACAATCTGGCCTCGCGCCGTCGCAATGTCAGGGGCAGCTTTTACGCTCTGCCTGTGCCGAAATTTCCTGTTGCCCGTTCCCGCGCTGACCGTGCAGTGCCGGCCGGCCGAGTGGGCTATGACCTGACCGCCAGCCGTCTCCTGCTCCACACCTTCCAGACCGAGGATGCTTTCGAGGAGCTCCTTTCGACCGGGCAGCTCCTTCCGGACCCAGATCTGGCGGAGCCGCTGTTCGCCGACGCCTATGCCTGGATGTTCCGGGAGATGGACCGCCGCCTTCCCACCAGCGGCGACGGCGCCCTTTGGTTCTGGGCGCGCACTACCCGTGAATACCTGGTTGACAGCTGCAGGCGCAACCGGGGAGACGTCCTGCTCACGTGCCGGATTCCGCGGGAACGGATGCTGCTCTCGCACCACTGGGACTGGCATTGCGCCCTCAGCGGCATTCCGCACGTGCTGGAACTGCCCGGTGAAAGCGATGATGACTACGAGGCACGGCGGGACCGGATCTGGGACGAAGTCGAAGACCGGAAGGGCGCAGCCGGTGTGCTTGGAAAGGGATTCCGGGACTGGCCCGAGGACGTGCGCAGGGATCTCGAACGGAGCTGGGAGCAGTTCCTCGACCCGTCAACCTACGGCAGGTGGGACACCGTGCAGGCAACGGCGCATGCTCTGTACGCCGAGGACGTCGTCAGTGCCGTGCGGCTGGACCCGCGGTAGGAGCCCGTCCGGTGCGCGAGTTCCCAAGGCACGCCTGAGCGCCGGCCGCGGGAAACCGGCGTCGTCGGCGTCACTGGGCGAAACTGCACGTTCGTGCAAACGCCTGTGGTCGCTTGGCCCGCCGCTGGCATGCCCCCATTTAGCTACTCACCAGTAACAATACGCGT
The DNA here is from genome assembly GCF_019977395.1 of Arthrobacter sp. NicSoilC5. Lineage (NCBI taxonomy): Bacteria > Bacillati > Actinomycetota > Actinomycetes > Micrococcales > Micrococcaceae > Arthrobacter > Arthrobacter sp. NicSoilC5. The sequence goes on from NZ_AP024660.1 coordinate 4,166,130, forward strand.
GCTGTGGGTCACAGTTGCCGCGGAGGCTGCTGCTGGTAAGCCCGGGTTTTGGCCGCACGTTCGTGCACTTCCGCTGCGCAGGAGCAGCACCACTGCCAGCATGGAAAACCTCGGCCGGACCTGATGGACACCCCCAAGACCATCAGCCCGGCTTCCCCATAGACAGATGAACAAAGAGGTTTCCATGTCCTTGCTTAGCCGAGCCCTGTCCGTTGCCGCCGCAGCCGTCCTGACCTCATCCCTGATGGCCGCCCCCGCCCAGGCCGTCGACATCTCCCCGCCCGGGGCCAACGACTGGTCCTGCAAACCTTCAGCCGAGCATCCTTACCCGGTGGTGTTGGTTCCCGGAACGTTCGAGAGCATGGAGAAGAACTGGTCCACGCTCTCGCCGGACCTCAAGAGCCGGGGCTACTGCGTCTTCGCCCTCAACTACGGTGCCACCAACGGCGTTTACGCCACGGCCCCGGTCAAGGATTCGGCGAATGAACTTGCCCCGTTCGTGGACGCTGTCCGCTCCGCTACCGGCGCCAAGCAGGTGGACCTGGTGGGCCACAGCCAGGGCGGCATGATGCCCCGCTATTACATGGGCTTCCTGGGTGGCGCCAAGTACGTCCACCAGCTTGTCGGCATCGCACCGTCCAATCACGGCACCGAAGGCGTGATCCTTCCGCCGCCGGATCTGGTGCCCACGCCCGACTACACCGCCGCCGGATGCGCCGCGTGCGCAGACCAGCAGGCCGGTTCGCCGTTCATGCAGGAGCTGAACTCGATCGGCGATACCGTCGCGGGCCCTGCCTACACGGTCATTTCCACCACCCATGATGAAGTGGTCATCCCGTACAACAGCCAGTTCCTGAGCGGCAGCGCCCGGCAGGTCACCAACATCACTATCCAGGACAAGTGCCCGGCCGACGTCATCGAACACGACCAGGCGCCCAATGATCCCGTGGTGCACCAGCTGGTGGCCAATGCCCTGGCCCAGGCGTCCGGCCCGGCGGATCCCGCCTACCAGCCCGCCTGCATTTAGGCGTAAAGACGTACGACGGCGGGAGGCCGGCTCTGAAAGCCGGCCTCCCGCCGTCGTGGTGTCTAAAGCCCCGGCCGCGTTTGCTTAGCCGGCGTGCTCCGGCGCCGGGTTCCGCGCGGAAATGACCTGCGGTACCGTCACGAGTGCCACGACGGCCAGGGCGCCGGCGGCGGCGAACGCGTAGAAGCCCCACGGGTAGGCGATGCCAGCGGCCACCAGTCCGCCGGTCACGGCAGGTCCGGCGATGGCGCCCACGCGGCCCACGCCGGCGGCGAAACCGAGGGCGGTGGCGCGCAGCCGGGCCGGGAACAGCTGGCTGACCCAGGCGTACACGAGGACCTGGGAGCTGAAGACGAACACTCCCGTGACGAAGACCAGGGCGTTGAGCAGGATGGCGTTGTCAACCTTGACGCTGAGAAGGGCAAGGCAGACCGCGGACAGGCCAAACCAGAGCAGCACGATCCGCTTGGTTCCGTGCTTGTCCGCCAGGATGCCGGCGATGATCAGGCCGGCCACGGCGCCAAGGTTCAGCACCAGGAGCAGCGAGATGCCCGCGCTGACGGGATATCCCGCGGACGCCATGAGCTGCGGCAGCCAGGTGTTCAGGCCGTAGACCAGCAGGAGCCCCATGAACGAGGCCGCAGCGATGGCCAAGGCCACCAGTGGGTACGGCTTCTTCGCGAGGTCGCGGACACTGCCCTGCTCCTGCTTCTTGGCCTCCCGTTCTGCCGGCAGGGTCTCAGGGAGCTTGAACCAGAGGAGGGGCACCAAGGCCAGGCCCGCAATGCCGCCCACCACGAACATGGTGCGCCAGTCCGGGATGACCATCAGCGCCAGGAAGGCCGTGGCCACTGCGCCTGCGTGGTAGCCGGTCATGGTCCGGGTGGTCGACTTGCCCGCGGAGCCGGCGGGTGCGTAATCGTTCATGTAGGCCAGGGCAACCGGGAGGCAGGCGCCAAGCCCCAGGCCGGCCAGCAGCCGGAACGTGCTGAACACTGCCACGTTGGGCGCCCAAATCACCGCGATGGTGAAGATGGAGAACCACAGAACGCAGGCAACCAGCAGCTTGCGGTGCCCGAACCGGTCCGACAACGGGGCAATGAACAGTGCGCCGAGTCCCACGCCCACCAGGGAGATGGTGGCGGCCAGCGTGGCGCCGACCGCGTCGAAGCCAAGCTCGCCGCTTTTGATGAGTGTGGGAATGACGGTGCCAAGCACCACCAGGTCGAAGCCGTCCAGGACCATGGCCAGCCAGCAAAGCCAGACCGGCCAGCGTGACGCGCGGGTGGAAGGAGACGTAGTCATGTAATCCTCTTTGATCAGGGAAGCGGGAGCGGCACGCCGCGATGCGAGCCCGGTCACCAGGGGGAGTGACCCACGGCATGCTTTCTCATGGGAGGCTACCGCGAAGTTCATTAAACGTACAAATGTTCGATCAGCGAACATGCCGGGCGAAACTCCTCTTGCCAGAGTTGCTTGTGGCAAGGCCTGTTCAGGTGTGGCCTGTGGGGCGCAAGATAAGCCATGAAAAAGATGCTTACCGCAGGCCTGGCTGCGATGGTCCTGGTCCTCGGCGCAGTAACGGCGGCTGCCCCGGGGAACGGCGCCCCGCCGTCCTCGCCCGTACCGGGACAAATCCTGGTCAAATTCCGGGACAACAGCGCCGCTGCCGGGGTCCTGGGCCAGCATGGGCTCACCGACGGCCCGGCGATAGGCAGCACCGGCGCCCACCTCATCACAGTGCCGGCGGGCAGGGAACTGCAGCTCGTGGCGGCGCTGGGCCGCAGTTCCGCCGTTGAGTACGCCGAACCGGACGAACTGGTTACTGCCGCCACGGCCGACCCGTACTTCGACCGGCAGTACGCCCTGCAGAACACGGGCCAATCCTTCACGAACACCGACGGAACGGTAACCGTCGCCGCGGGCACCACGGACGCCGATGTGGACGCCGTCGAGGCGTGGAATGTCACCATGGGAACCGGCGTCCGGGTGGCCATCATCGATTCCGGGGTTGCCATCAACCACGAGGACATCTCATCCAAGGTGGTGGACCGGGCAAACTTCAGCGACACCCAGATCCTCGCCCCGGAGGATTACGACCAGTACGGCCACGGCACCCACGTGGCCGGCATCGTGGCGGCCACGGCGGACAACTCCCTGGGCGTGGCAGGCGTGTGCCCGGGCTGTTCCATCCTGGACGCCAAGGTCCTCAACAGCAGCGGGTCCGGCTCTTCCTCGGGCATTGCCAAGGGCCTCGACTGGGCTGTCGGCAAGGGTGCCAAGGTCATCAACATGAGCCTGGGCCAGCGGGTGTCGTCACGGACCCTCGAAGCTGCCGTGAACAACGCCTGGAACCAGGGAGTGGTGATCGTAGCCGCGGCCGGCAACGCCGGTACCCAGGCCCAGGTCTACCCGGGCGCTTATCCGAACGTCATAGCGGTAGCAGCAACCGATAACAATGACGCCAAGGCGTCCTTCTCCACGTACGGCAAATGGGTGGACGTCGCTGCCCCGGGGGTCCGGGTCTACTCGACCCTCCCGACCTACACGTCCGTCCTTGGTACGCAGAACAAGCTTTCGCCCGGATACGACATCCTCAGCGGCACGTCAATGGCCTCACCCATCGTCGCCGCCACTGCGGCGCTTGTGTGGAGCACCCCATCGGGCACGTCAAACGCAACCGTCCGCGCCAAGGTGGAATCCTCAGCTGATCCCATCACCGGCACGGGTTCCTACTGGGCGCACGGCCGGGTGAACGCCTGCAAAGCAGTGGACGCCGCCGGTTGTTGAGCGTGGCAGGCGGGGGTGCGGGCCCGCCGTCGTCCTCCCGCCGTCCGGTCCTGATTCCCGAAGGAGGCAACGGGATGCAGCCAGCGCTCCCTCGATCCAGGCGCTTTCGGCGTGCAGCAGCAACAGGCGCCGCCCTGCTGGCGCTCTTTGCCACGGGCTGCACCGGCACCCCGTCTCCACCGGGCAGCGCCTCACCGGCGCCGGATATCCATATCGCCGCTGTGGGCGATATGAACCCCCCTGCGAACACTGACCCGGACAGCCCATCCGGCCGGAACGGTGCGGCGATCAGCAAGCTGGTCAGGACCAACGATATTGACGCGTTCCTGGGGCTCGGGGACTTCCAGTACAGCACCGCACGCTGCGAGGACTACGTGAACTTCTGGAAACCGCTGTGGGGCGGCACCCTGCCCAAGATGTACTGGGTGTCCGGCCCGAACCACGACTGGGAACCCGGCCGCAACGAAGACCTGGACAACTTCATGAACGGCCAATGCCCGGGGTCCCCGGACAAGGCGGCCATCAACGAGGAACGCGGGTTCATCGCGAACGGCCAGCCGTACTCCAGGGATTTCGGGAAATGGCACTTCGCCTTCCTGCCATCCGCGCTGTGGCGGTACGACACCGCGGAGGCCAAGGCCGCGACCGGCTGGCTGGACAAGGATCTTGCTGCTGCGGAGGCGGCAGGCCAGCACCTGGCAGTCGTCTACCACGAGCCGTACTTCACGTCGGAGACGAGCGAGCACCGGCGGACTGCCGCCCAGAAGCCGTGGATCGATGTGATGTGGAAGCACCGCGTCCGGCTAACCCTGTCCGGTTCACAGCACAACTACGAGCGGTCCTGCCCCGTCAACAAGGCAGACAAGTGCGTCGATGAGGGCATGACCGCGTTCCAGGTTTCGACGGGAGGCATAGACCTGCGTCCTTTCACCAGCAGTCCGCCGTACATCGCAAAGCGGTTCAGCGACACCCATGGGTTCCTCCGGCTGACGCTCCATGCCGACGGTTCATTCGGCTGGAACTTCGTGGCCACCACGGGGTCAGGGGAGGATTCGGGGACCCGCTCCGCGCCGTGACCACGCCTGGTGATCCCTCCCGGGAAGCGCGGCGGAGACCATCTTTGGGGCTTTTACCCCTAGCCGGGCCGCCCGGCCCGGGGCAAAGATAGCCGGCATGAGAAAACTCTTCGCCGCCGGTCTCGCGGCAGCAGTCATGGTGCTTGGTCCTGTCCCGCTTGCCCTTCCCGCCACCGCCGCGCAGGGTGCGCCTGCCGCGCCGGGGCACATCATCGTCAAGTTCCGCGACGCCGGTGCTGCCGCCAACGTCCTCCAACGGCACGGCCTCGCTGGTGGGTCCAGCATCGGCGGCACGGGCGCCCAGCTGGTCAGCGTTGCCGCGGGAGGCGAAACGCAGCTCATCGACGCACTAAGCCGGGACCCCGCCGTCGAATACGCCGAACCGGACCAGCCGGTGGGTGCCGCCACCTCTGACCAATACTTCCCCCGCCAGTACGCCCTGCAGAATGACGGCCAGTCGTTCACCAACACCGCCGGCGACATCACGGTCCCCGTCGGCACCAAGGACGCTGATGTGGACGCCGTCGAGGCGTGGAACACCACCACCGGCAACGGCATCAAAGTCGCCGTCCTGGATTCCGGCGTCGCCAGCGACAACCTTGACATTGCCCCCAAGGTGGTGGCCCGCGCCAACTTCAGCAGCTCAGCCACCAAGGCCGGCGACCCCGTCGCGGAGGACTACTACGGCCACGGCACCCATGTGGCCGGCAACGTCGCCGCCACCGTGGACAACACCATCGGGGTGGCCGGCGTCTGCCCGGGCTGCACCATCCTGGCCGGCAAGGTCCTCAACGACAGTGGCGTCGGGTCCAGCTCCAGCCTGGCAAGCGGCATCGACTGGGCGGTCAGCAACGGTGCCAGGGTGATCAACATGAGCCTGGGAGTGCGGGCCTCGCGCACCCTGGAAGCCGCCGTCAACAACGCCTGGAACAAGGGGGTGGTCCTGGTGGCTGCGGCGGGCAACGGCGGCAACCAGACCAAGATCTATCCGGGCGCCTACCCCAACGTCATCGCCGTCGGCGCCACCGACAACAACGACGCCAAGGCTTCCTTCTCCACTTACGGCGCCAGCTGGGTGGACATCGCCGCGCCCGGCGTGAACGTCTACTCCACGTTCCCCAACCACCCGTTCGTCCTGGCAACACAGAACAACCGTTCGCAGGGCTATGACGTGGGCAATGGCAGTTCGATGTCCTCAGCCATCGTGGCCGCTGCCGCCGCCCTCGCCTGGAGCGCACACCCTGGCGCGACGAACGCGTCCATCCGGGCAGACGTGGAATCCACTGCCGACGATGTTCCCGGTACCGGCACCTACTGGGCATACGGCAGGGTCAACGCGGCCGCCGCCGTGAAGTAGCCCGGTGAAGCAGCCCGCGGCCGGAGACTAGCCCGCGGGCTTCAGGGCGGCCTGCCAGGCGGCAACCGCACGCGCCCCGCCCAGGGTCCAGGTGGCCGTCCCGGCTGAACCTGCCGTGCCCTGGACCTTGTCCGCGAGCTCGGCGATCTGGCCACCGGCGGCCTGCCAGCGCTGGGTCCAGCCGCTGGGTGCCGACGACACTATCGGGGATGCGCAGTCGCAGCCCACGCCGCCGATCAGCATGGCACCGTTGGTGGCGGTTGTGACGCTTGGGGCGGTGATGCTGGTGGCGGTGTACGTGGCGTCCACGGCCGTCGCGACCGGGCTGTCAAGCGGCGCGGTGTTGTTCACGCCCCGGTAGCCGGTGATGCCGCCGCCCCACTTCACGGCGGTGCCGAGGGTCCACGAGTAGCTGGCAGGATCCGAGGCGCCCACCACGTGGTAGTAGACGAAGACCTTGGCACCGGAGGTGGACGAGCTGTTGATGCCGAGGCCGTTGACCAGCGGAGTCCAGCCCGCCGGGACGGATGCCATGGCCGGGTTCAGGTCCGCCGTGATGGCAGCGACCAGGACATCGCCGGCCGCAGTACCGGCGGGAGCGCTGATGGAGACGGCGGAGGCAGCTGTTCCGGCGTAGGTGGTCACTGAGCCGACGGCGGTGATGCCGGCGGACGCTGTGGCTGCACTGACGGTGACGGTGGTGCTCGCTGAGCTGGAACCGGCGCTGTTGATGGCGGTGAGCTTCGCGGTGTAGGTACCGGCTGCCGCGTAGCTGTGGGCGGGATTCTGCGCTGTGGACGTGCCGCCGTCGCCGAACTCCCAGGCCCAGGACGTGGGCGTGCCGGTGGACGTGTCGGTGAAGGCGACGTTCAGCGGCGCGGTCCCGGAGGTGGGGGAGGCCGAGAAGGACGCCACCGGCGCTGTAACGGCCGGCCCCAGCGGACGGTCCGAGTACCAGTAGCGTTTGGCCACGTCGTCGCTGGCCATGACCACGATGCCCGTGGAGCTGTCCACCCCCTGCTTGGTGGTGGTCACATTGTTTATGCTGGACGACGAGGCGCTCTGGATGATGGGAGTCCCGCGGCCGGTGCCGAAGACCGGGTTGTCCATGGACGCCGTCTTCTCGTAGATGCTGCCGGCAACCCCGGAGTACGCGCAGCCGCTGACCGAGGTGGGCGGGGCGGTCTGGAACGCATGGACCAGGTTGTTCTGGGTGTCCAGGACAATCTGCGGCCTGCTGACGCAGTCACCGGTGGTGGAGATAGTCGATTGCGTGAAGGATCCCGTGCCCGGTTTGAAGACGAGCAGCAAAAGCTGCGGAAGGGTGGGATCACTGGAGATGTCGTTCAGGCTGGTTTTCACCGCGGCGAAGACCCGGCCGCTGGTATCCGACTGCAGGGACTTGATGTTCAGGTGGTCGTCGGCCTGTCCCTGGCCCCGGATGGCCGGCTGGAAGTTCCAGGACGACGATGCGGTGGGGGAGGTCCCGTCCGTGCGCGAGGCCCACCACACCGAGCCGGTGAGCTGGTCGCTCCACATCACGCCGATCTTGTTCTTGTTGTAGGACACCACGGCGGAGATGTCGTCCGGTGCCGGGTGCGGGTTGGAGACCGGGAGGACGAACGGCGCAGCCCAGCTGGAACCGCCGGGCGCCGAGTTGTTGACGTAGACCGTGTTGGTGAATCCGCTGGTGCTGTTGCCGGCCACCTGCGTCCACGTGGCCCAGATGGCGCCGGTGCTGTCCTCATCGATGGTCATCGATTCGCTGCTGTTGTTGGTGATGACCCTGGGGAACCCGGCGTCCAGCGTGTACTTCCCGCCGGCGTAGCTGTACCGGTAAAGGTAGGCGGGCTGTCCGGCGGCAGAGGGAACCGGATTGGCGTCGGTGGAGACCGTGACCACGTGCGAGGCGATGTAGAGGTGGCTGCCGTCCCACATGGTGTCCGCCAGGGTGCTGCCGCGGGTGTCATTGACCACGCCCGTGTTCACCCAGGTGGCGGTGGGGCGGTCCAGCCGGTAGATGCCCCATCCGCTGCCGCTGGTCCACATGTCCGCCCACCAGGAGCCGTCGTTCCACCAGAGCTTGCTCTGCGGCTTGTCAGAGGTAGGCGGATTGGCGACGCCTGAGTAAGTGATGCTGGGGGTGCCGTAGACGGGATCGGCGGATGCCGGGGGAGACGCGACGAGGGCCAGTCCGGCTACAAGTGCCAGGACCACCGCGTGCCGTAACCACCTGGGGGAAACTGCGATCTTCATGGCCGGCTCCTGGGCGCTGATGCTTTAGGCAGATTCTCTTTTCCGCTGAGGTCGTATTCGCCGGCCCAGCCCGGCGCGGACCCCCTAGGGGAACACGAAGGTACCCCTAGGGGACTAAGAGTAGGCTCCATTAGGTACCCCTACAAGGACACTCGGTACCTGTTTTTGTTGCCTGGGGCTACGGGTTATTCACCTGCTGGACTCTGCCACCATGTGAGTGTTGGGCGACACCGCCGGCTCATCATCGACGCGTTTGCGTCACTCTTGGCTTCGCGAGGAGCAGGAAACCCCGCAAATGAAGGGTGCTGCACCAGCAAGAGGCCCATAAGTCACGCAAACGCGTCCCCGCGGAAGGTCAGGCGCGCGGCTGCAGCCCCGGGACGCCGTCGCGGATCTCGAAGGAGGCCTTCGTGGAAACCGGGGCGCCCGGCGTCGTGACATGGTCCAGCACCCTGAAGTCCGCGGTCATGGCGTCCCTGGTGATGCGCGTGCTCACGTAGCCGCGGTTGTCGTTATAGAACTTCAGGTGCGGGTTCCAGGCCATGGTGGCGTCCGTGGTGGAGCCGGTGCCGTCGCCGGTGGACGTGACGGAGGTGCAGACGAGCTCCGAGCCCACCACCGGGGAGGCAGGATCCTTGTAGTCCACCTTGACGTCGTTGGCCCAGTTGCGGTGCACATCGCCGGTGAGCACGACGGCGTTCCGGACGTTTGCGTCCACCCAGCCCTGGGTGATGCGGCGGCGGGAGGCCGCGTACCCGTCCCAGCCGTCCATGGACACGTCGTCGATCTCGGGTGCCTTGTTGCGGTCCCGCTCGGCGAAGAAGACCTGCTGGCCCAGGATGTCCCACCGCTGCGTGGAATTCCTGAATCCGTCCAGCAGCCACTTCTCCTGCTCGGCGCCGGTGATGGTCCGGTCCTCCGCCAGCCGCTCAGCCACGTTCTTCTTCCAGCCGTCACCGGCGAGCTGATCGTCGCGGTACTGCCGGGTATCCATCATGTGGAAGTTGGCCAGCTGGCCCCACTGGATCCTGCGGTAGATCTTCATGTCCGGCCCGGACGGGAGCGACGACGGGCGGAGCGGCATGTTCTCGTAGTAGGCCTGGAACGCGGCGGCGCGGCGCTGCCGGAAGTGTTCCACGCTGTCGTTGAGCTGGCTGGCGTCGTTGTTTTCCGGCACGTCGTCGGCCCAGTTGTTGTCCACCTCGTGGTCATCCCACACCACTGCCCAGGGTGCGATGGCGTGCGCGGCCTGCAGGTCGGCGTCGGCCTTGTACTGGGCGTGCCGCTGCCGGTAGGTCTCCAGCGTGACGGTCTCAGGGCCCTCGTGGTCCCGCGGGTTGCCGCCGCCGATCACGTAGCTGCCCTTCTTGTATTCGTAGAGGTAGTCGCCAAGGTGCAGCACCAGGTCAGGGTGGTCCTCCGCGAGGCGGCGGTATGCGGTGAAGTAGCCGTGCTCGTACTGGGCGCAGCTGGCGAACGCCATGGCCAGGGAGGCGGGGGTCTCGTGCAGCGCGGGGCTGGTCAGGGTTCGGCCCACAGGGCTCACGTGCCGGCCGGCGCGGAACCGGTAGAAGTACTCGCGGCCTGCCTTCAGGCCCCGCAGTTCCACGTGCACCGAGTGCGCGGCCTCAGGACGGGCCTGCTCCGCGCCGCGGGCCACCACGTTCCGCATGCCCTGATCCTCGGCCACCTCCCACTGCACAGCCACCGGCCGCGACGGCATGCCGCCCAGCCCGTCCTCCGCCACGGGGTTCAGCGCCAGGCGCGTCCAGAGCACGAAGCCATCCGGCCACGGCTCGCCGGAGGCGATGCCGAGCATGAAGGGATCGGTGCGGAGGCCGGCGTCGTCAGCGGTGGAAACAGCGACGGCGGCATTCGGCAGGGCGGCAACCAGGCCGGCTCCGAGGCCGGCGGAGATGAGGGTTCTGCGGGAGATGTTGTCCATGGCTCCCACGCTATTTCCAGCCGTTGTACAGGTTTTGAGGAGGATATGAATGCGCGGTTAACGGCGTGACAAGCCTTGTTAATCATTTCTTTGGATGCCGCGGTGGACGGGCCTTTGGACTCTGGATTCCGCAGGGCCTGCCGGGCAGAGTTGGGGCCGACCCATCCGGTTAGGGAAAGAAGGCACCACCATGCCCCGCACGTCCGTTATCACCGGTGCCGCGTCCGGCATCGGCAAGGCAACCAAGGACCTGCTCGAGCAGCGGGGCGAACGCGTGATCGGAGTGGATCTCCATGATGCGGAGGTGGTGGCTGACCTCTCCACCGCGGAGGGCCGCGCCGGCCTGGTGGACGCGGTGCGAAAAGTCAGCGGCGGCAGGATCGATGCCATCTACGCAGTGGCCGGGCTCGCCATCCCGGCTCCCGCCACGGTGGCCGTGAACTTCTTCGGCACCGTCGCCTCGGTGGACGGGCTCCGGCCGCTGCTGGCTGGGTCGGAGGCACCCCGCGCCGTGGTGGTGTCCTCCATGGCGGCACTCATGGCCAGCGACGATGAGCTGGTAGCGCTGCTCACCGCGGGGGACGAGCCCGGTTCCGTGGCCCGGGCCGGGGTCCTGGCCAAGGAACCAGCCACCACCGGCGGCCTCATTTACTCCTCCACGAAGCTGGCGCTGTCGCGGTGGGTCCGCCGGCAGGCTTCCACTGCAGCATGGGCCGGTGCGGCGATCCCGCTGAACGCCGTGGCACCTGGTGTCATCGCAACGCCCATGACAGCCGAGCTGATCGATACCGAAGAGGAGCGGGAGGCGCTGCTGAAAATGGTCCCGATGCCGCTGAACGGTATCGCCGAACCCATCGTCGTTGCCCGCCTGCTGGCCTGGCTCAATAGCGCCGAAAACACGCACCTGTGCGGTCAGATTGTCTACGTTGACGGCGGCAGCGACGCTGTCCTTCGCGGGGACTCCGTCTGGTGACGGATGGGGCCGGCCCCTAGCTGATGGCGGTCATCACGTTCCAGCCGGGGCCTACGTTGATGCGCCAGCCGAAGAGGCCGTTGCCCTGGCCGGGGTAGGTCCAAAGCGTCCCGTCGGTGTCGCGGGCGACGAGGTCGGGTTTGCCGTCCCCGGTGAGGTCTCCTGCTGCGCTGATGGCGGTCATGACGTTCCAGCCGGGGCCTACGTTGATGCGCCAGCCGAAGAGGCCGTTGCCCTGGCCGGGGTAGGTCCAGAGGGTGCCGTTGGTGTCGCGGGCAATCAGGTCCGGTTTGCCGTCTCCGGTGAGGTCGCCTGCTGCGCTGATGGCGGTCATGACGTTCCAGCCGTCGCCCACCTTGATGCGCCATCCGAAGAGGCCGTTGCCGAGGCCGGGGTAGGTCCAGAGGGTCCCGTTGGTGTCTCGGGCAACCAGGTCCGGTTTGCCGTCTCCGGTGAGGTCGCCTGCTGCGCTGATGGCGGTCATGACGTTCCAGCCGTCGCCCACCTTGATGCGCCATCCGAAGAGGCCGTTGCCGAGCCCCGGGTAGGTCCAGAGAGTCCCGTTGGTGTCGCGGGCAATGAGGTCAGGCTGCCCGTCTCCCGTGAGGTCGCCTGCTGCGCTGACCGCCGTCATGACGTTCCAGCCGTCGCCCACCTTGATGCGCCAGCCGAAGAGGCCGTTGCCGAGGCCGGGGTAGGTCCACAGGCTCCCGTTGCCGTCCTGTGCCAGGAGGTCTGCCTTGCCGTCACTGGTGAAGTCCCTCGCCACCGGAGCCGCGGCCGGGCCGGTAAAGAGCAGGCGGTTGGGGGTGCCTGTTGACACGTTGGTGACAGTGCCCTGGGTGGCGGCGGAGGTGAGTTCCGCTGCCACCGCAGCCGGCGTCTGCTGCGGGTTCCGCGACAGGGAAAGCGCCGCAGCACCGGCAACGTGCGGAGACGCCATGGACGTGCCGCTCAAGGTCGCTACCGAGGTGGTGGAGGTGTCCCAGTCGGACTGGATGCCCACGCCCGGCGCGTACAGGTCAACGCAGCTCCCGTAGTTCGAGAAGCCTGCCTGCCGGTCCGAGGAATCGGTGGCGGCGACGGTCAGGGCCTCGGCCACCCGTGCCGGGGAGGTGGTGCAAGCGTCCACCGCGGCGTTTCCGGCAGCCACCACGGCTGTGACGCCGTCATTGATGATTCCCCTGATGGCGTCATCCAGCGTGGTGCTGGTGGGGCCGCCAATGCTGAGGTTGGCCACCGCGGGCGTGCCGGCGGCATGCTGGGACGCGATCCAGTCGAGCCCCGCGATGACGTCCGAGTCATACCCGGACCCGTCGCAGCCGAGTACCCGTACCGGAACCACGCTGGCTGATTTGGCCACCCCGAAGGTCTTTCCGGCGATGATGCCGGCGACATGCGTGCCGTGGCCGTTGCAGTCGCTGCTGCCCTTGCCGTCGGCGATGGCCGTCCAGCCTGCGGCCACCCGGCCGCCAAAGTCCGTGTTTTCCGCCAGGACTCCGGTGTCGATGACGTAGGCGCTGACGCCCGCGCCACTGGCAGTGGGCGTGAAGGTGTTCGAGAGCGGGAGCGCCCGCTGGTCGATCCTGTCCAGGCCCCAGGGCGGTGACTGCTGGGTGTCGGAAACCGAAACGGGCGAATCCGGCTCAATCAGGGAGATCCGGGGTGAATGTGCCAGGGCAGCCGCCTGCGCTTTGGTGGCGGTGATGGCCGCTCCCCGGACCGCTGCGGAGAACGTCCTGCCGACGCGGACCCCCTGGGACCGAAGGGACTGCGCCTCCGTTGCCACGTCCGAGCCCTTGGTGAAACTGACCAGGTAGCGGCCCTCGTCACCGGCCAAGGGGCCGGCCGCCTGCGTGCCACCGCTGACTGCGGGGGAGGGCAGGGGAGCGACGGTCGCCGCAGGGGTGAATGCCGTGGCCGGGGAAGCCGCCAGCATGACGGCAGCCGTGGCTGCCAGCACCGCGCCGGCGGAGCCCCTGAATCGCTTGGAAAATGACATGGGTGGCCTCCTAGTGACCGATCCATCCTGCGGTGAATAAACCTCGAGCGGTTCCGCAGGCCGTTCCGGGCACTGCAAAGGAGGCAGGTGTTGCCCACCGGCAGCGGGTACAACCGCCGGCAGTAAATTCGGTAGCCCCAAACATCCCTTGTGCTCCCCAGCTTTCGGCGGAAACGGAAACCATTCCCTGGTCCGCACTGCCCGTCCTGTCCAGGAGCCCCGGCTGAGCCCGGGGTCGGTTCTCCAGCGCAGGCATAGCGCCGGACGGTGTGGCCCCGGCCATTTTACAACTCCCCGGTTACGGAAGCGGCGGCCCCACCTTGGCGCGCTCAACCAGCGGGGCAGGACGCCCGGAAGGCCAGGTACCGCGGATCGCCGCGGCCCACCAACCGGCCCAGTGCCTCGACCGCGAGCGGGTCAACAGCTCCCATGTCCGTGGAAAGCCACTGAACCAACAGCGAAGCGTCCCCGCCGGCCCGCACGGCCGATCCCACGGCCAGGTCCAGCTGGTCCCGCAGCAGCTGCACGGCAAGGGCAACCGACCGGCGCAGCAGGGGTGCCCGGTACGCTTCCAGCGCGTCCGCCACATGCCCGTCGCGCAGCAACCGCAGGACCCTCCCGGAATCGGAATGTCCCGCAAGGCCAGGGGCCAGGCGGTAGGGGTTGGACTCCACGGCACCGCCCAGCATGGACCGCACCCGGAACATCTCGGTCCGGATGGCTTGCGGGGTTCCGGCATCCCCATGAAGCTCGTAGGCCAACTCCTCCGCGGACCAGCCCTGCGACCGCGAATCCAGCAGCGCCAGGATTTCCGCCCGGCGCAGGGTCAGCGGCCTGCGGCTCCCGTCAGCGAACACCGCCGCGGGCTTGTCGCCGAGCAGTTCCAGCGACTCCACCGCCACGGACCGGGCTGCAGCAGGCGCAGGCCGCCGCGACGCACGCCCGGAAGACGCACCCACGGCAGACGCACCCACGGAAGAGGAGGCACCCGGGGAGGTGCCGCCGTCGGACGTTCCCAGCAAGGCCTCCGCCACCCGGACGGCGCACCGCACCATCCGCAGCGTGTCCGCGCTGATGGTGTCCAGCGGTCCCGAGACATCCAGCACGCCCAGCACCCGCCCCGTGGCCGGGTCCGTAATGGGCGCCGCCGTGCAGGCCCACTCGTGGTGCGTGCGCACCAGGTGCTCGGCGGAGAACAGCTGCACGGCGCCACCGGTGACCAGGGCCTCGCTGATGGCGTTGGTGCCGATGCCCGCCTCGGACCAGTCCGCGCCTTCGGAGAACTCCAGCGTGTCGGCCCGCCGGAGCACGGCCGGGCTGCCCACCCGCCACAGGATCTCGCCGCTGGCATCGGTGAGGACCAGCAGGTGGCGGCCGGACCGGGAATCATCGGCCAGGAGGTCGTGGAGCGCCGGCATCACCTGCTGCAGCCGGTGTTCCCGCCGCAGTTCCAGGACCTCGGACACCTCGTGCAGGTGCCGCGGGCTGTGCTGGTCCGGGCTGATGCCCAGGGCCATGGAGCGCCGCCACGACTCCGCCAGCGGCGTGGGGATCTCGGGCCGCGGGACACCGGCGATGACCAGCTCGTGCGCGCGCCGCAGCGTCCGTGCGTACCGCGCCGGGTCCGAAAACCTCTGGCCGTAGTCCACCGTTTCCTCCTCGCAGCCGGCTCCCTTGCCGGATCCGTGTAACGCCGCTGTTACCCCCGCCGCGTTCAACTGGTGATGCAGCTCACGCCCGCCCCAGCATATCGGGCAGGCGGAGCCCATGAAACAGCACAAAGGAGTGGAGATGACCCAAACACCCACGGCTGCCGCCCAGGCCTGGCTTGCCGGTCTGGATGAGGCGCTGCAGCGGCGCGACGTGGACGCCGCGCTGGAGCTCTTCGAGGACGACTGCTACTGGCGGGACTTCGTGGCGTTCACCTGGAACCTCAAGACGCTGGAAGGAAAGGCGGACATCCGCCGCATGCTGGAGGCCACCCTGGATCGCGTGCAGCCGGCCAACTGGGCGCTTGCCGAGGATGCCACCGGGGACACGGAGAACACGGAAGCCTGGATCACGTTCGAGACCGGCGCGGCCCGCGGCTACGGCCACCTCCGGCTCCGGGACGGCAAATGCTGGACGCTGCTGACCACCATGCAGGAGCTCAAGGGCTTCGAGGAAAAGAAGGGTCCGCGGCGCGAGCAGGGCGTGGCCCACGAGATCGTCCGCGGCCGCCGGTCCTGGAAAGAGCTCAAAGAGGAGCAGGAAGCGCGGCTCGGCTACGAGGAGCAGCCCTACTGCGTCATCATCGGCGGCGGCCAGGGCGGGATTGGCCTCGCCGCCCGGCTGAAGCGGCTTGGCGTGCCCACCATCATCGTCGAGAAGAATCAGAACCCCGGCGACTCCTGGCGCAACCGCTACAAGTCCCTGCACCTGCACGACCCCGTCTGGTACGACCACCTGCCCTACCTGAAGTTCCCGGACGACTGGCCCGTCTTCGCCGCCAAAGACAAGATCGGTGACTGGCTGGAGCACTATACCCGCATCATGGAGCTGAACTACTGGTCCGGCACCGAGTGCGTGGGGGCATCCTACGACGACGGCACGCAGGAATGGGCGGTCAACGTCCTTCGCAACGGCGAAGCGGTGACGCTCCGGCCGAAGCAGCTCATCTTCGCCCTGGGCGTCTCCGGCTACCCGAACATCCCGGTCTTCGACGGCGCCGAGTCCTTCCTGGGCGAGCAGCGCCACTCCTCCCAGCACCCGGGCGGCGGGGACTGGACGGGCAAGAAAGCCGTGGTGATCGGCTCCAACAACTCGGCGCACGATATCTGCGCCGACCTCTGGGAGCACGGCGCCGACGTCACCATGGTGCAGCGGTCCTCCACCCACATTGCCCGCAGCGAATCCCTGATGGACCTGGCGCTGGGGGACCTGTACTCGGAGCGGGCGCTCGCGGCCGGCGTGACCACGGAAAAGGCCGATTTGCTCTTCGCCTCCCTGCCCATGCGCGTCCTGCCCGGGGCCCAGGTGCCGGTGTACCAGGAGATGGCATCCCGGGATGCCGGGTTCTACTCCCAGCTGGAGGCCGCCGGGTTCGACCTTGACTTCGGTGTGGACGGCTCCGGCCTGTTCGTAAAGTACCTGCGGCGCGGCTCCGGCTACTACATCGACGTAGGCGCCTCCCAGCTGATCATCGACGGCCGGGTGAAACTGAAGAACGGGCAGGTCACCAAGATCACCGGCAACGCCGTGGTGATGGACGACGGCACCGAGCTGGAAGCGGACCTGATCGTCTACGCCACCGGGTACGGGTCCATGAACGGGTGGCTGGCGGACCTGGTCTCGCCCGAAATCGCGGACCGGGTGGGCAAATGCTGGGGCTATGGCTCAGACACGCCAAAAGACCCTGGTCCGTGGGAGGGGGAGCTGCGCAATATGTGGAAGCCCACCAACGTGACCAACCTCTGGATCCATGGCGGCAACCTGCACCAGAGCCGGCACTACTCCGCCTACCTGGCGCTGCAGCTGAAGGCCCGGATGGAAGGACTCGACACACCGGTCTACGAACTGCAGCCCAGCCACCACACCCGCTAGCCGCGTTTACAGCATGGAGGAATCATGAAGGCAGCACGTTTCCACGCCCGCAAGGACATCAGGATCGAGGACATCCCGGAGCCGGAACTCCGCGCGGGGGCGGTGAAGATCGACGTCGCGTGGTGCGGCATCTGCGGCACCGACCTGCACGAGTTCCTGGAGGGGCCAATCTTCTGTCCCGCGCCGGGGCATCCACACCCGCTGTCCCACGAGGAATCCCCGGTGACCCTGGGGCACGAATTCTCCGGGACCGTAACTGAAGTCGGCGAAGGCGTGGAGGGGCTGGACGTGGGTGACAACGTCGTCGTCGAACCCTATTTTGTGGACGGGACCTGCGACATGTGCCAGGCGGGCAGCTACCACCTGTGCAGGCAGATGGGGTTCATCGGGCTGTCCGGCGGCGGGGGAGGGCTGAGCGAGAAGATCGTGGTGGACCAGCGCTGGGTGCATCCCATCGGCAACATCCCGCTGGATGAGGCGGCGCTGATCGAGCCGCTGTCCGTGGCGCACCACGCGGTGGCGCGCAGCGGCGTCAAGGCCGGCGACACCGCGCTGGTGGGCGGGTCCGGGCCGATCGGCCTGCTCACCGCGGCGGTCCTCAAAGGCATGGGCGTGACCACGATCATCAGTGAGCTCACCCAGGCCCGCAAGGAGAAGGCCACCTCCAGCGGGGTGGCGGACCACGTCCTTGACCCAAGCAAGGAGGACGTCCCGGCGCGGGTTCGCGAGCTCACCGGGGGCACCGGGGCGGACGTCGCCTTCGAATGCGCAGGCGTGAACGCAGTGCTGGATACCATGCTCGACGCCGTCCGGCCCGGGGCCGTGGTGGTCAACGTGTCCATCTGGGGAGCGCCCGCCACCGTTGACATGCAGAAGATCGTGCTCAAGGAGATCGACCTGCGCGGCACCATCGCCTACGTCCGCGACCACCCCGCCGTGATCAAGATAGTGCAGGAGGGGAAGGTGGACCTCAAGCCGTTCATCACGGGCAGGATCGCGCTGGAGGACCTGGTGGAGCAGGGCTTCGATACCCTCATCAACCACAAGGACACGGCCGTAAAGGTGCTGGTGCATCCGTAAAGCCGGCGAGGCTGCGGGGTGGGGCGTCGTCCCGCCCGCAGCCTTCCTGCTGCCGCAGCCGGCCGGCCCCCGTGCTTCCGCGTCAGGGGTCGGGAAGCTCCGCCGGATCGCATGTCCTTGAATCCACGGGCGCCCCGATGTACAGGTAGGCCGGGCTTTTCGACTCGATACTGACGATTGCTCCGGCCGCATTCGCGCTGCGCGCCACCGTCCAGCCGCCCGGTGTTGGGTCTGTCCCTCCAAACGCAGGAAAGCCGTACTTTGCCAGGACGGGGTCGCCGGCGGAGAAAATATCCGCGAACCGGTCTGAGGGCTCCACTACGTCGGCGCTGCTGACCATCGTCCTCGTCTCGAAGAAGCACCTGCCGTCGGCCAGCTTGTTCACGCTGGCCGGCAGATGCACGGTCCAGCTGATGCCGGGGAGCTGTTGTTCCAGGGCGGCGATCAGCTCCGCACGCAGTCCGTCGTATCTGGCGAAACTTTGCGCCACAGGGGCTGGTGATTCCGTGACCGGCGGTTCACTGCTCTTTTCGGGCAAAGGATGTTTGGGACCGGCACACGCCGCCGAAACCAGCGACCCCAGTACGGCCACAAGTGCCAGCCGGTACTGCCGTGGTGTTGCCCTGCACGCCATCTTTCCCCCAAGTCACCTCCAGGCCCAAGCAGGCCTACTGCATGCTTCCACACGTGGGCGGGAGCCTGCGATGGGGAGACCTGCCCAAGACGCCAAAGGCCGGGCTCGGACTTTAGTCCCTGTTGTGGAGTAATCCCCCAGGCGTACCTTGAGGGTGGGTTCCACAGCCGCGGAACCCGCATTCAAGGGGGCATCATGACCAGGCCCAGGCTTTCGGCATTCAGCGTTCTCGGGCTCAGCGGCCTGATGGTCCTCACCGCCTGCTTCGGGCCGCCGGCGCCGGGCCCCACCACCAGTTCCGCGGCCCCCAGCCCCACGGCGAGCAGCGCCGGCCCCAGCACGACGGCGACCCCCACCATGACGACCGCCCCCACCATGACGGCGACCCCGACGACGCCGGGCAGCACCTCAGCCGCGCCCACCACCCCAGGTGCCGCGCCGCCGTCGTCCGCCCCGGCAAGCGCGCCGCCCACACAGGAACCAACGCAGGAACCCGCCCCGACCGGCCTTCCCGAGCAGGTGGGGCCGCTGACCGTCTACTACGTGGCGGTGGGCGACAACGGGGTCTCGGGGCCCAGGATCGGGTGCGGTGACAGCCTGGTGGCCACCACCACGGCACCCGTCCGCTTCACGGACCAGGTGGGCCCCAGCGTGGGGACCCTGCTGGCCAATAAGAGCCGGGATGTGGGCCTGTCCGGGCTGGTCAACGTCCTGTACCAGTCGAACCTGACCTACCTTGGCGGCGAGCTGAACGGCAGCACCATCACCATCTGGCTCTCCGGGCAGTTCATGCTGGGCGGTGTCTGCGACATCCCGCGGGCCAAGGCGCAGCTTGAGTACACGGCCATGGCCGCCTCCGGGGCCACGAGCGCGCAGGTGTTCGTCAACGGCCGCCCAATTGACGAGGTGCTCAGCCTTAAGTAGTTGTAAAGGGTGGCTTGCAGAGAGCATCCCCGAGGAGGCAACCGCATGGACCGCCTGCAACACCCGCTTTTCGCCCGGGCCTTCGCACGCGCCGTCGCCGGCATGGACCGCCGCGGGGCCGCAGAGCACCGCCGCCGCATCGTGGCCGGGCTGCAGGGATCTGTGGTCGAAATCGGCGCAGGGGCGGGATCGTCTTTTCCGCTGTACCCGCCTGCCGTCACCCATGTCCTCGCCCTGGAGCCCGATGACTATCTCAGAAGCGTGGCGGAGAAAGCAGCAGCATCGGCCAGTGTGCCGGTCACCGTTGTGGCCGGCGCCGCGGAGCACATTCCCGCCCCTTCCGGAAGCGTGGACGCCGTGGTGGCAAGTTTGGTCCTCTGCAGCGTCGGGGACCAGGCCACCGCCCTCGCGGAGATCCGCCGCGTGCTCAAGCCCGGCGGAACCTTGGCCTACTACGAGCACGTCCGGTCCGCCCATGCGGTCCTGGCCAGGGCCGAAGACGTGCTGACCCCGGTCTGGGGACGGTTCATGGGCGGCTGCCATCTCAACCGGGACACCCTTGCCGCCATCACCGCGGCGGGATTCACAGTCCAGGACAACCAACGCTTCGATTTTGCCGTTGCGCGGTTCAACCCGCCCATGGCCCACATCCTGGGAACCGCCATCAGCCCCGGGGCGCCTGATTGAACCGGCCCCGCCGTCGTACCCTTGCCTTAGGTTAAAACCACGAAGCCCACGCGTTCCGAACGGATCCGGCATGACAGACGTGAACGTCCAGGAGCGCAGCTCCCTCCAGCTGGCCATCACCGACGCCGCGAGCCTGACGGCGGAGCAGACGCTGGCGCGCCTG
Source organism: Arthrobacter sp. NicSoilC5 (assembly GCF_019977395.1). Taxonomy (NCBI): domain Bacteria; kingdom Bacillati; phylum Actinomycetota; class Actinomycetes; order Micrococcales; family Micrococcaceae; genus Arthrobacter; species Arthrobacter sp. NicSoilC5. The sequence continues at coordinate 4,186,626 of NZ_AP024660.1, forward strand.
GGTTCCGGGCCTGGCGGCCTCACCGGGGAAGAGGCGGCCGCCCGCCTCCAGCAGCTGGGCCCCAACGCGGTCCGAACGCACCGCGCCAACGCCTGGGCTGTACTGGGGCGGCAGTTTGCCAGCCCCATCCTCATTCTCCTGATCGTCACCGCCGGGTTGTCCCTCTTCCTTGGCGACGCCACCAACTCCATCGTCATCGGTGTGATCCTGCTGGCCAGCGTAGGCCTCGGCTTCACCAACGAGTACCGTGCGGAGCGGGCATCCGAAGCCCTGCACGACCGCGTAACGCACAGGGCCGTGGTGCTCCGCGACGGAACCACCGGTGAAGTGGACGTGACCGCCCTGGTGCCGGGCGACGTCGTCCATCTCTCCCTGGGTGCCATCATCCCGGCGGACATCCGGCTCCTGACCACCAACAATCTTCTCTGCGATGAAAGCATCCTCACCGGGGAGTCCCAGCCTGCGGCCAAGGAAGTTGCTCCCGTTTCCGCCGGTTCAGCATTGGGCGACCTCGCCTCCTGCGTGTTCATGGGGACGGTGGTCCAGTCCGGCGGCTGCACCGGGGTGGTGGTGGCCACCGGCGGCCGGGCCGAATTCGGGCGCATCGCACTCGGGCTGGGCGAGAGGCAGCCGCAGACCGAGTTCCAGCTGGGACTCAAGCGGTTCTCCTTCCTGCTGCTGCAGGTAGCCATGGTGCTCACCTCGCTGATCTTCGTGGCCAACCTGCTGCTGCAACGTCCGCTCATTGAATCCCTGCTGTTCTCGCTGGCAATTGCCGTCGGCATCACCCCTCAGTTGCTCCCGGCCGTGGTCAGCACATCCTTGGCCACCGGCACCCGGCAGCTGGCCAAGCGCAAGGTGCTGGTCAAACGCCTGGTATGCATCGAGGACCTGGGGGACATGGACATCCTGGTCACGGACAAGACCGGCACCCTGACGGAGGGCAGGATCAGCTTCACCGGTGCGCTGCCAGCCGCCCCGGAGACGTCCGACGACGGCCTGCTCACCTTGGGCCTGCTGGCCACCGAGACCGATTACGCGGAGGCCAAGAATTCCCCGGCCGGGCAGAACCCGCTGGACGCCGCCCTCTGGGACAGCCCCGGGGCGTCCGGTTTCGATCCGGGGCGCTTCGAGCGGGTGGACCTGATCGGCTTTGACCACCAGCGCCGCCGCACCACCGTGCTGGTCCGGGAGCACGCCGGCCCTGCGAAGCTGGTCACCAAGGGCGCCCCGGAGGACATCCTGGCCCTCTGCGGACCCACCCCGGCCGCCGTGCAGGCACTGCTGGACCAACAGTTCGACGCCGGCTCCCGGGTGGTTGCCGTGGCCACCCGCCCGGCCGCGGGGTTGGACAGGCTGGCGCCGGCGGACGAGCGGAACCTCACCCTGGCCGGTTTCCTCGTCTTCCTGGACCGGCCCAAAGCCAACGCCCGGCAGTCCCTGGACCGCCTGGAGGCACTGGGGATCTCGGTGAAGATCGCCACCGGGGACAACGCCAAAGTGGCGGAGAAGGTCTGCGCGGACCTGGACGTGATTTCCGGCGGCACGCTCACCGGCTCCCAGGTTGAGGCGATGTCCGAGACCGACCTCGCCGCCGCCGTGCGGACGGCCACGATCTTCGCGCGCGTTTCGCCCGAACAAAAGGCGCGCATCATCGGCCTGCTGCGCCTCAGCGGCGGCTCCGTGGGCTTCATGGGCGACGGCGTCAACGACGCCCTGGCACTTCACAAGGCGGACATCGGCATTTCCGTGGACACCGCAACGGACGTCGCCAAAGACGCGGCCGACGTCGTGCTGCTGGACAAGGACCTGGGCGTGCTGGCGGACGGCGTGATGGAGGGCCGGCGGATCTTCGCCAACACCATCAAGTACGTGCTGATGGGCACGTCCAGCAATTTCGGCAACATGTTCAGCGCGGCGGTGGCCTCCGTGGTGCTGAGTTTCCTGCCCATGCTGCCGGGCCAGATCCTGCTGAACAACCTGCTGTACGACTCCGGGCAGTTGGCCATTCCGGGGGACCGGGTGGACAAGGAACAGCTGCGGGCGCCGTCGCACTGGGACATCGCGTTCATCCGGCGGTTCATGCTGCTGTTCGGGCCGATCAGTTCGCTGTTCGACTTCGCGACGTTCGGGCTGATGCTGTTCGTGTTCACTGCAGCGCCGGGGGAGTTCCGGGCCGGCTGGTTCATCGAATCCATCGCCACCCAGACGCTGATCATCTTCGCCATCCGTACCCGGCGGGTCCCCTTTCTGCGGAGCCGGCCCTCGGCGGGCCTCATCGCCGCCTCGCTGGGAGTTGTGGCCCTCGGCATTTTCCTGCCGCTGTCACCTGCGGCCGCAGTTCTGGGCTTCGACCCCTTGCCGGTGCCGTTCTTCCTGGCCCTGCTGGGCATGGTGGTGGTGTATCTGGTGCTGGTGGAGGCTGCCAAACAATGGTTCTTCGCGCGCGACGCCCAGCAGCTGCCCGCCCTGCCGCCGCCCGTCCGGCGCCGGAAGGATACGCACCACATCTCCCGGCGGGCCTTCCGGTTCAGCATCCCCGTCAAGGTGCCCCCTCTCCCGGTCCCGGCGTCCCGCAGAAACCTGTTGAAGGGCCGAAGGGCACAGCGGGGGACGACTGTCCGTAACCTTTAGGGCGCGCGGTGCCGAGGGTTGTTAGCATGGTGAAAAGAGACGCTGGGGGCTTTCCAAAACGGATCCGGGGTGATGCAGCCCGCCGTGGATGCGTTCTATTTCGGAGCGTTTTTACATGTGGCGTGAACCAATTAGGCGGCGGACCCGGGAACTCCTGCGGGAGTTTGTAGAGCGGGCGGATGATCTTGTCCGGGCACAGGAACATGTCGAGGGGCTGCTCGGCGCAGTGGTCTCCATGACAGAGGACCTGAGCCTGGAAGCAGTACTGGACCGGCTGGTGCAGTCGGCGTGCGAACTGGTGGGGGCACGGTACGGGGCCCTGGGCGTCATCGGCGACGACCAGCAGCTCAGCCACTTCATCACCGTGGGCATCGATGAAGAAGGTGCCCGGGTCATCGGCGACCTGCCCACCGGCCATGGCGTGCTTGGCGAGCTGATCCGGGAACCCAAGCCGTTGCGGCTCCACGATTTGGGCGAGCATCCAATAGCGGTGGGGTTTCCTTCCAACCATCCGCCCATGAGCACCTTCCTGGGCGTCCCGGTCCGGGTCCGGAACGAGGTCTTCGGGAACCTGTACCTGACGGAGAAGATCGGTGACCAGGATTTCACCGGTGAGGACGAGGACCTCGCTGTCGCCCTGGCGGCGGCCGCCGGGGTGGCCATCCAGAACGCGAAGTTGTTTGATGACACCAGGCGGCGCCAGCGCTGGCTGGAAGCGGGCATGGAAGTCAGTGACCGCCTCAAGGACCAGCCACGCTCCGACACGGAGAACCTGGACATGATCGCTGAACGCGCCCTAAACGCCTCGGCTTCCGTCCTGGCCCTGATCGCCTCAGTGGGGCCGGACGGAATCATCAGGTGCCGGACCTCGGTGGGTGCCCAGTCGATGCCAGGCGGCCAGGAAATGCCTGCTGCCGCCGTCCTGTCAGAAGTCCTGGAAACGGGGGAGTCCAAGGTCCTGGCCGACCCGCTCCTGGTGTTCGATCCGACGTCTGCCGAGAAGTTGGGGCCGGTCCTGGTGGCTGCCCTGGGCAGCAACAGCGACGGACACCGCGACAGCGTCCTGGTCCTGGCCAGGGCTGTTGGCGGAGCACGGTATACGGAAGTGGACGTTGAGCAAAGCGCCGTATTTGCGTCCCGGATAGGCCTGACGCTGGACCTGCTCAAGGCGAACCAGTTGCGGGAAGAGCACGCCCTGTTCATTGACCGGGAACGGATTGCGGCGGACCTGCACGACCTGGTGATCCAGCGGCTCTTCGCTGCCGGACTAAGCATCCAGGGCCTGCGGCGCTACACCGCGGATCCGCCTGCACACGAGCGGCGCATTGCCGGGATCACAGCAGAACTGGACGACTGCATCCATCAGCTCCGGGACACCATCTACTCCCTGCAGGCCCGGGAGCCCGATAAGGAACTACTGAGCGGACGCGTGTTGCGCGCTGTCCAGGAGGCTGCAAACGCTTCCGGTTTCCTCCCCCGGATCCAGTTTTCCGGGCCGGTGGACGATGCGGTAGACGACGACGTCGCCGCACAGTTGCTCCCGGTACTCCACGAAAGCGTCAGCAACGCCGTCAGGCATTCGGGATCAGAGGACATCGCCATCCTGCTCGCCGTCCATGATGGCGACGTGGTCCTCACAGTCCGGGATACCGGGCGCGGATTCAACGATCCACAGCGGGTCAGCGGGTTGACCAACATGAAGAACCGGGCCACCCGTCTGGGCGGGGCATGCATCATCGACAGCGTCCCGGGCAAGGGCACGAGTGTGACATGGAGGGCGCCCGCTGCCGGCTGAGCGGTTACTGGACCGTGGCCGGCTCAAAATGGTGCCTGCCCACGATGGTTCCGGGGTGGCCGTCAGGGGGCGGTCAGTGCAGCAGCTCCCACGCTCGGGGGATGGGAGCGGGAATCAGGTGGCCCCGCCGCCGGAAGCCCAGTTTATGGAGCACGGAAGACACGTGGGCGGCCACGGCGGCGTCCGGCAGCACCATCTCCTGCCCGATCTGGGGGTTGGTCAGTCCGCGGGCCATGAGGGCGAGTACATTCCGTTCCGTCCGCGTCATGGCCTTCAGCCAGGGGGCCGAAGCGGTGGCGTAGAGGCTCTCGGCCACGCGCTCCCTGACGCCGGGGCCGATGGGGGAAATGCCAGCGGCGGTGCTGCGGATGCAGTCGATCAACGCATCGCTGTCTCCGATTCGCTTGAGCACGTAGCCAGAAGCGCCCGCCAGGACCGCTGCCCGTACGGCGTGCTGTTCGTCCCAGCCGGTAAGGATCAGGCAACGCACCTCAGGAGCGGTGGAGCGCAGGTCGCGGCACACCTCGATGCCCGTGCCGTCCGGGAGCCTGTCATCCAGCACCACGATGTCCGGCTGCAGGACGTGGATCAGGCGCCGGGCTTCTGCAGCGGATCCGCTTTCGCCAACTACATCGAAGTCAAAGTGTTCGAGCAGGTCGCCAAGGCCTTTCCGGACCATTTCATGGTCAGTGAGGATGAAGACCCGGAGGGGCAGGATGGCGGACCAAGACTCGTCGGGGGGTGCTGCAGGTGTATTCATGAAGACGCTCTCATCAACTCGATGCCCTCCCCGGCTGCCCTTTCCCCTGCAGCCGCCCCTCCGGGAGGAACTTCATTAAATTATCGGGCACTTAGGGCCAGTCAATTCCCAGCGCCGTCCCGGAGGAAGCCGGAACCTCCCGGTGGACGCTGCAGACGGCGCAGATGGTGCTGTGTTCCGGCCCCGGCACCCATTGATGGGACTCCTCCAGCCGGTATTCGTACCGGCCTCCGAGCTTCTGGAGCCGGTTCAGGGCCACGCTGGCAGTTTCCCACGAACCCCAGCGGCCCACCACCCCGCCGCTGTCCTTGGAAATGACATTGCAGCCGCCGTGCCCCAGCTCGGTGCTGTGGTCCAGGCCTCCTGGCGGTTCGTTGCCGGCGTGTACGGCCTTGTACTCGTCCATGGTTGCCAATGTTCCGTACCTCCCTGCCCAGGCTCAGGCGGCGTGCTGCTGCGGTCGGGTGAGGAAAACCTCCAGCGACTGAAGCGTGGCGACTGCGTCCTGGAAGGCGGGGTTGCGGTGCGGATGCAGCCGGTGCAGCAAGCCTCCGTTGTATTGGAGGCGGCGGCGTGCGGTGCTGACGGCGCGGACAGCGTGGTGGGGATCTTCAGGACGGCGCGGCAGGACGCTGTTCAGGCACTGGATCGAAGCAAGGGCGACGGCCAGGACGTTGGCATCCATTTGCTGGCCCGCGGCACGGTGCTGCCGCAGCTGGACGGCGAAACCGTCCCAGATCTCCCGTGCGGCCGCCCGGGCCACCTCGGTCCTGGCCCCGTTAGCGGAGAGTCCCCGGTCCAGGAACTCCTTGTACAGGGCGTCGAACCGGCCGGCCTCCTCTTCGGCCTTCTCCGTAGCGTCACGGTCCGGAGCAGATGCCGGGACGAAATTGGACGGGTGGAGGAGCATCGCCCGCCGGCGCGCGGCGTCCGCCTGCGACAGGGGAGCGGGACGGAAGGTGAGGATGTCAGCGGACATGTCGGCCCTTTCAAAATCCAGCCAGCTGGGTGCGGCTGCACCCCGGCGGGCATCCTTGACGGTGCCTCCGGCGGAAAGTCACTGGGGGTTTCACGGTGGAAAGCCGCTCCGGCCTCGCAATGTGAGGACCCGGACGGTGCCTTTACAAGGATGCCAATCCTCCCGGGCCCGCTATAGGGCTGAAGGTCCCGTCCTGGACGCGGGCCACCGGCGGTCACCGGGGCCGGGGGCTTTGTGCCCTGTTTCAGGCTCCGGGGCCGCCCTAGCCTGAAACAAACAGGGCGGTGTAAGGCCGCCTGCCGGATCCGGGAGGTACACGGTGAAATCGGCAAACGCAAGCATCATCGCAGGCGTGATCCTCATTGCCCTGGGCGGCCTGTTGCTCCTGGACCGGCTGGGCGTCATGGACACTGCTGCGTTCGTGGCGCCGCTGATTTTCGCGGCCGTGGGGGTGTTGTTCCTGTCCCTGTTCATCCGGCGCCGGGAGAACTGGTGGGCGGCCATCCCCGGGTCCGTGTTCCTGGGCCTGGCAGCTGTTGTCATCGCCACCGAGCTCACCGGAGGCGCCTGGGGCGCGGCCTTCCTGTTCCTCTTCATGGGTGCCGGGTTCGGGGCCGTGTTCGTGCGGGAACCGGGCAATTGGTGGGCGCTGATACCTTCCGGCGTCATGTTCACGCTGGCGGTCATCGTGGCCCTCCCGCAGGAACTGCAGGGTACGCCCACGGCAGCCGTCCTTTTCCTGGGCCTGGCGGCCACCTTCGGCGTGCTTTCCCTGGTCCCGGTCCGCGTTGATGAGGCCGGCAACCGCAGGGAACGGATGAAATGGCCGTTGATTCCGGCGGGCGTCCTTGCCGTCATGGGCCTGATCTTCGTGCTGCAGGCCATGGCCGTGCTGGTCCCGGTGGATTTCGCCTTCCCTGCGGTAATGATCGTGGCCGGCATCGCCCTCATGGTCTACGCCTACCTTGCCCACCGCGACGGCCGGCAGAGGGTCCACGGTCCCGGCCCGCGGGCAGGCTGACCCGGCACGCTGCGACCGCCAGCCACAGTTCGGCGGGGCCGATGGCTGCCACCAGGGGCAACTGGTCGGCGCGGCCCAGGTAGATCCCGGCTACGGCGTACATGCCGAGGGGGAAGATCACGCTCCACAGGCCCGGCTCGTAGGACAACGGCACGCGGTGGAGCACGTGGCGCCACCAGCCGGCGGCGAGGAGCACCGGGAAGAGCCACGGGGCGAAGGACCAGAACACCACGGAGGCGCCCGCCACCAGCCCGCGCGTCCACCATGGGCGCGCCTGCCATCTCCTCGATCCGTGCGCCAATTCCAGTGTCCACGGTACGACGTAGCCGAGCACCACCCACGCGAGCACTGCGACCGTAAGCAGCACCGCCGTCGCGCCCTGCCATCCCGCCATGCCAAGGCGCGTCCCCAGCAGCGTTTGTTCCGGCGATGAACGTGAAGAAGCCGAACGCCCGCCCGGGATCCATGAAGTCGCTGCGCATGGCGGCGGCGAACCTGGCCAGGCGGAACAGGCTGGGGACAAGAATCAGGAGGTAGGAGAGGGCGCACACCACCAGCAGCGCCATGGACAGTGCGTGGAAGCCCTCAAGCACGGGCCCCACGGAGATGATGCGGCTGCCCATGGTGAGCGCGAAGTAGCCGGAGGTGAGCGTCCGTGCGCGGGGCTCCGCAGAAACAGAGGAAAAAGTCCCAGCCGCCCGCTACGACGCTGCCTGTGCCCGTGCCCAGTGCGCCCCCAGCAGCGCGGCAACCCGTTCCGGCTCCGCACGGTGCGGCGGGTCGAAATGGTGCCGGCCGGGAAATACCTCCAGCCGGAAATCAGGGAAGACGCGGGACAGGCGCCCAGCGTTGTCCCCCTGCTCATCCGGGCTGCTCATGCCGCCCAGCACAAAGAGCACCGGCTTTTCGAAGGCCGCCAGCCGGCCGCGGTCCAGTTCGTAGGTGTTGAACGCATGCAGGAAGGCGCTGATCCCGGCTGGGCGCTTGGCCATCCACGGCGGCGGCGGGCCCGGCGGCGGAGGCGGCAGGACGGCGTCGGGCTTCACCTGCAGCCTCATGAAGGCGGCCATGAATTCCTCCTGCGGCAGGTCGCGCAGTTCTCCGTACCGGTGCCACAGCCGCGTGTGCTCCGGGCTCCAGTCCCAGGTGCCTGCCCAGGCCGGTTCAAGCAGGGCCAGGCTCAGCAGCCGTTCCGGGTGCCGGGCCGTGAGCGCCAGGGCCGCTGCGCCACCACCGGAATACCCCAGCAGGTGGAAGGTATCCCAGCCGCGGGCGTCCGCCTCGCGGAGCACGCCGTCCGCTTCGGTATCCAGGCTCCAGCCGGGCGGGGGAGCGTCGCCCGCGTAGAGCTCAAGGTCCTTGGCCACGGCATCAACCGTGCCATCCAGTGCCGCCAGCAGCGCGCCGTATGCGGGGCCGGCGGGGAGGACGCTGCCGGGCAGGAGGATGACCCGGAACGGTTCCATGGCTGGGGCTCCTTCCGACGGTACGCCAGGGGCGGACACGGTTACTTCGCCGCCGCTCCGCGTGCCCCGGCTTTGGTGGCCCGGGCCTTGGGCTCCTTGGCTTCCTTGGGCGGCAGGGTGGCGACGTAAGCCAGCGCCTTTTCGGCCCATGCCCGCGCCCGGGTGTCGTCGCCGTCGCCCTCTTCATTCCACACTTCAGGCAGCCCGGTGTAGCCACCCATGGGCCTGTCCGCCGGCCCGAACGGGACGGTCCGTTCTGATGACTCCAGCAGCTCCGCGTCCTCCCGGGAGAGCTTCACCCCGATGGTGGACCCGAACAGTCCCGCGAACATGTTGCCGTTGATGAACGCGCCGAGATTGCCGAACATCGGCTTCACCAGAACTCCGGGATGGCTGGGGACCACGCGGCGGAACCGCTCTTTTTCTTCCTCGGTTGCCTTGGGCATTTCCATGGCGTCACCTCCCGGTGGCAGGGTTTTTCCGCAGGTCTGGATGCAGGATATGCCCGTTGGGTGCCGCCGTCGAGGGCTGGCCGCCACCCCTGCGCAGCAGGCAATAATTCCGCCCCTGAGCAGGTCAAACTTCCCGCGCCGGTGCTATACCTGACCATAGGCAACTACTTTGTGGCTGCCTTGGGAAGGGCGAATTCCGAGGATCCGGGGGCTTCCCCGGAGGGTTGGAGGCGATGGTGCTGACAACTCCAGGGCCGGGCCCCGCCGGACGCAGCACGCGGACGGGCCGGAAGCACCTGGGCGGACTGGTCCTCGCCGCGCTCGCCCTGCTCACCGGCTGCAGCGGAGGCACCGGCCAGTCGGTGTCCACGGCCCTCGAAGACAGTTCCTCCGCCGTCGCCACCGCCCGCATCGCGCTCCGCCAGGACATGGACGGCAAACTGACCCGTGCCGCAGCCTCCACCACCCTGGACGATGAGCTCAAGGAGATCCAGACCAGCCGGAGCACCGTCCTGAAGCTCTCCCCGGCCACGCAGGAGGAGCGCGAAACCCAGAAGCAGGCGCTGGACGTGCTGGACCAGTGCGCCGCCGGCTTTGCCACGGCACGCGCCGCGTTGGCAGCGAACGACGGCGGCGCCCCCTCCGTGTCCGACGGGGACAAGGCGCTCGCCGGCGCGCAGGACGCCCTCAAACAGCTCGAAGGCAAGGTGGGGTCCCCATGAAGGCTGAACCGTGAAGCGGCTCCTCGGCGTCGCGCTTGGGATCCTCACCGCCATCGGCGGGTTTGTGGACATCGGGGACCTGGTGACCAACGCCGTCGTCGGATCCCGCTTTGGCCTGTCCCTGGTGTGGGTAGTGGCTGTGGGCGTGGTGGGGATCTGCCTGTTCGCCAACATGTCCGGCCGGGTGGCCGCTGCTTCCGGCCGGGCTACCTTTGAGGTGATCCGCGAACGGCTGGGCGCGCGGGCCGGGCTGGCCAACCTCGCGGCCTCCTTCCTCATCAACCTGATGACCGTGACGGCCGAGATCGGCGGCGTTGCCCTGGCCCTGCAGCTGGCCAGCAGCGTGTACTACGTGCTGTGGATTCCCGTGGCGGCACTGGCCGTGTGGCTGGTGGTCTGGCGGGTCAGGTTCACCATCATGGAGAACGTCACGGGCCTGCTGGGGCTGACCCTGATCATCTTTGCGGTGGCACTGTTCCTGCTGAAGCCGGACTGGGGCATGCTGGCCGGGCAGCTGGCGCCCGCCGTGCCGGAACAGGAAACGGTGTGGACGTACAGCTATTACGCCATCGCCCTGTTCGGCGCGGCCATGACCCCGTATGAGGTGTTCTTCTTCTCCTCCGGTGCCGTGGAGGAGGGGTGGACGGTAAAGGACCTGCTCCAGGAGCGGATCAACGTCCTGGTGGGATTCCCGCTGGGCGGCCTGCTGTCCGTCGCCATCGCCGCGTGCGCCGCCGTCGTCCTGCTCCCCGCCGGAATCTCGGTGACCTCGCTGTCCCAGGTGGTCCTGCCCGTCGCGGAGGGCGCCGGGAAGATCGGGTTGGCGCTGGTCCTGGTGGGGATCGTGGCGGCGACGTTCGGTGCGGCGCTGGAAACCACGCTCTCCAGCGGCTACACGCTGGCCCAGTTCTTTGGCTGGTCCTGGGGCAAGTTCCGCCGGCCCGCGGAGGCCGCCCGCTTCCACCTGGCCATGATCGTCTGTCTGCTGGTGGGCATCGCGGTCCTGGCTACCGGCGTGGATCCGGTCCTGGTGACCGAATACTCGGTGGTGTTCTCGGCGATCGCCCTGCCCCTGACCTACCTGCCCATCCTCATCGTGGCCAACGACCCCCAGTACATGCGCGAGCATGTCAACGGGCGGGTGGTCAATGTCCTGGGCATGGTCTACCTGGTGATCATCCTGGTGGCCTCCATCGCCGCCATCCCCCTCATGATCGTGACAGGAGCCGGCTCATGACATCCTCGCCCGACCCGCTGCTTCCCGCCCCGCAGGTGGCCGGGCGCGTCCTGGACGCCCAGTTGCACCTGCTGGACCGGCAGGTTCTGGATCACGACGGCGTCCCGGTCACCACCGTCGACGACCTCGAGTTGAGCGGGCCCGCGGTGGACGTGGAGATTGAGCCGGGGGCCGCGGCGCCGGTCGTCACTGCATTGCTGACGGGGGCGGTGCTGGGGACGCGCATCTTTGGCGGCAGGCCGCCGTCGTCCCGGCTGATCCGCATCCCATGGAAGGACGTGGCCGAGGTGGGCGTGGTGCTGCGGCTTGGCATCAGCGGGGAGTCGCTGGACGCGGGCTGGGTGGAGCGGTGGGTCCGGGACAAGATCATTGCGCGCATTCCGGGAGGCCGCCATGATCCTCGGTGACCTGCTGGGCACCCCCGTCCATGATGCCGACGGCGGGAGGCTGGGCCGGGTGGCAGACGTCCGGTTCGTCCTGGACGGCACCCCGCACCAGCTGATGGCGGAGCCGCGCGTGCTGGGGCTGGTCATCGGCCCGCACAGCACGGCCTCCTTCATGGGCTACGACCGGAACGGCCTCACGCGGCCCCGGCTGGTGGCCAGGATCCTCCGCTGGCGGCACCGCGGGTCCTTCCTGGTGCTGTGGGAGGACATCGCCATGGTGGGCCCGCGCTCGGTCCGGCTCCGCCCCGGGTTCACCCGCTACAGCGCGGCGCTGCAGAAGGCTGCGAACGGATAGGGCGGAGTTGAAGAGACCCGCAATTAGGCGTGCGGCGGATCTCCTGTAGTGTTGACCCTGTTGTTGTGTTTATGCAGTTGGTAGTTCAGGCAGTACGCACGGTCGAAAGTCCGTGTTCTTCTGAAGTAGCGGTTTTTGAACACCCCACGCCGGAGGGCCCGAAAGTCGGGACGTTCCCTCCACCTTCACGAAGGACAAAAATAATGGCTACTGGTACCGTCAAATGGTTTAACGCTGAAAAGGGCTTCGGCTTCATCTCCCCGGACGACTCCTCGCAGGACGTTTTCGCGCACTACTCCGCGATCAACTCCTCCGGCTTCCGCTCCCTCGAAGAGAACCAGAAGGTTTCCTTCGACACCGAGCAGGGCCCCAAGGGTCCCCAGGCCACCAACATCCAGGCTCTCTAATTTCCTAGGGATCCGGGACCGTTAGGTTTCAAAAGCAGGGCTTGCCGTTTCACGGCAAGCCCTGCTTTTTTGTTAACCCGCGCCTTTCGTGGTCCGCTCCCAGGCCCTCGGTTTTTCCTCCTCGACAAAGGTCAGTTGAAGGAGCAATCTATTAGGTGCGTACGTACGCAGCGTGCCAACCCCACGCCCACGGCGGCGTTTGGAAAACTCCAACCAGCGCGGCACCAGTTGGGGTGGTGCATGTCCGGCACGATGCTCGGCCGGCCCGGCTGCCTGCGCTCCCCGGCATCGGCAGCCGGCACTTTCACTCCGATAATCAGTGGCCGGTTCGGCCCCATGAGCAGTGACTTGAATCGGCCATAGCTGTACACCGGCTGATGGCCGGTTGCCGTTCAAGGAAGCATTGCTATGAAGAGTAGTCGGGGAAGCAATTCCAGATTCAAGAAACTGGCGTTTATCGTTGCCTTCGCTGTTTCGCTGCTGGCCTCAGTGGCTTCAGCGGGTCCCGCCTCGGCGGGCCAGTCGGGCCACCGGACGTGGGAGGTCCAGGTGGGCTCTGAGTCCCGCAACCAGGCAATCCAGGGCATGCAGTTCCTCCCCTCCGAGATTTTCATCAACGAGCAGGACACCATTACGTGGGAGGCCAACTCCGCGGAGATCCACACAGTGACGTTCCTGGCATCGGGACAGCCGCTGCAGCCGTTCAATCCGTTCAACAACGATGAGTTGTTGAAGCGCGGAGGGGACAGCTACGACGGGCATTCGTATTACAACTCTGGCCTCCTGGCCAACGTTGACGTGCCCGGCTTCCCGGACGCCAGGAGTTACAGCCTGGTGTTCCCGCGCGAAGGCGATTTCACCTACTACTGCCTGGTTCACGGCGCCGTGATGAAGGGGACGGTGCACGTTCGCGAGCAGGGGACTGACTATCCGTACAGCCAGGCCGATTACGACAAGTCATCGCGGGCCGAGGAGCGGTCCATCCTGCGCGACGGACGCGAGCTCACCGCTGACCTGGCGGACCAGGCCAACAGCCACAGGGTGATCGCAGGCGGTGACGACGGCGTTGCGATGGTCATGCGCTTCGTCCGGCCCACCGTGACGGTGCATGTGGGCGATACCGTCGTGTTCGCCAATACCGGCATGGACGCTCCCCATACCGTCACGTTTGGTACCGAACCGGCGAACATTTTCGCCCCGTCCGGCGACCCGACGCATTTCACCGGGGGCAACCTCAACTCGGGAATCATGTGGCCCGGCGCGGAGTTCGCGGTGACCTTCCAGGCACAAGGTACGTTCGAGTACATCTGTGCACTCCATGACTACATGGGCATGGTGGGCAAGGTGAAGGTCGTCGACTGACGCCTGATTTCCACGCGGTCCGGTTGGGGCGGTTGCCCCGGCCGGACCGTTTGCGCGTCCCCGGTGTCAGTGCAGCCCCATCGCCTCTCGCACTTCATCGAGGATGTGGTGCATGGCCCGTTCCGCCACGGCAGTGTCTCCGCCGGCCACGGCAGCCGCCACATCCTCGTGTGCCTGCAGCGCCTCGGCCCGCGGCTTGAACGGCATAAGCCCTTGCCGGGTGCGGCTGGTCAGGACCTCCGCCACCATCCCCTCCAGCGCCCGGAACATTTCGTTGCCGCAGCTGCGCAGCAGCAGTTGGTGGAAGGCGATGTCGGCGGCCAGGAAAGCCTGCAGGTCCCCGGCTTCCCCCAGGCGGCGGAGGTCCCCGGCCAGGGACACCAGCTGTGCGCGTTCGGCGGCGCTGGCCCGGCGTGCGGCGCCGGCGGCGGCAATGGGCTCGACGGCGATGCGGAGTTCGGTCAGGCTGCTGTACTGCAGCTCCCGCCGGTCCGAGGCCAGCCGCCACCGCACCAGCTTCGGGTCAAAGACATTCCACAATGACGGGTCCTGCACCACGATGCCCACCCGGCGCCGGGAATAGACCAAATTCATGGACTCCAGGACCTTCATGGTGTCCCGCGCGACGGTGCGCGAGATCCCGTAGTCCTGCTGCAGCCCTTCAAGGGTCAGCCTGCTTCCCGGCGCGAGACGCCCGGAGGCGACAGCGACTCCCACCGCCTCCAGCACCCGTTCGTGCATGGCCGGGGAGGACCCGCCGTCGTGCATCTCATCGCCATCCTGGACTGTCGCCGTCGACATTCTCTCCCCGTTCGCTCACGCGCCGCTGCGCCCTTCCAGAGTACCGGGGATTGGGCCAAAGGTATGACTTGTGACACGAATAAATAGCATCTTTCAGCAGGAAAGGTGATACCTTATCGCTTGGCCCGTTGCAGGCGGGTCCACAGCGAGCTTCTTCGAAAGCCAAAGACGTCTTCTCCGGAGGTATGACATGCAGTATCCAGCCACGCACCTTGTGGTCATGGGCGTTGCCGGTTCCGGCAAATCCACCCTGGCCGCGGCCCTTTCCCGCCAACTGGGCTGGGCATGCGCCGAAGCGGACGAATTCCACCCCGCCGCAAACATCGCCAAGATGAGCCAGGGCATCCCCCTCCAGGACGAAGACCGCTGGCCGTGGCTGGAGGAGATCCGTGACTGGATGACCGCCCAGGCTGCCGCCGGCAAGAGCACGGTCCTGACCTGCTCCGCGCTCAAGCGGGGATACCGGGAACTGCTGTCCGGCGCCCAGGGCCGCGTGGTCTTCCTCCACCTTGACGGCGGGGCGGACCTGATCAGCCAACGTATGCAGGGCCGGGAAGGGCACTTCATGCCGCCCACGCTGCTGCCCAGCCAGCTGGCCACCCTGGAGCCTCTCACCCCGGAAGAGATCGCCGCCGGCAGCCTCCGCCTCGACATCTCGCGCTCACCCGAAGAGCTGGTCGCCGCCGTCGTACAGGCCCTCAACCTCCCCACCGGCCAGGCGCCCGGCGCGTCCTGACCCCCCCCAAATCCCCAACCCTGTTTCAAAGGAGAACCATGACCATCGAAGGATGGACCCAGACGATGGGCGCAGGTCCGCTGCTGCTCATCGCCGCGGCGGCAATTCTCGTGCTGCTGTTCCTGATCATCCGGCTGCGGATGCACGCCCTGATCGCCCTGATCCTCATCAGCCTCGCCACGGCCTTCGCCACGGGGATCCCCGCCAACAAGGTGGTTCCCGTCCTGGTGGACGGCTTCGGCACCACCCTGGGAACCGTGGCCCTGCTGGTGGGCCTGGGCGCGATGCTCGGCCGCATCGTGGAAACCAGCGGCGGCGCCAAGGTCCTGGCCGATTACCTGATCGGCATCTTCGGTGAAAAACGCGCCCCGTTCGCACTGGGCCTGGCCTCACTGATCTTCGGCTTCCCCATCTTCTTCGACGCCGGCCTGGTGGTCATGCTGCCCGTGGTCTTCGCCGTCGCCCACCGCCTGGGCGGGGGAGTGCTCCGCTACGGCCTGCCAGCCGCCGGTGCCTTCTCGGTGATGCACATCTTCCTGCCGCCGCACCCGGGCCCGGTCTCCGCTGCGGCCTTCTTCGACGCGAACATCGGCCTGGTGCTCATCGCCGGCCTCATCACCGCCATCCCCACCTGGTACGTCACCGCCTACCTCTACGGCCTGTACACGGGCAAGAAGCTGGTCCTCCCCGTCCCCGAAATCCTGGGCCACGCCAGCGCCGAGGCCGAGGCGCACCCGCCCCGGTTCCGCACCATCATCGGGCTGCTGCTCCTGCCGCTGGTGCTGATCTTCCTCAACACCGGCCTGAACACCCTGGCGTCCTCCGGTGCGCTGGATGACTCCGTCAAGAAGGAACAGTGGTTCCAGGTCCTGCGCACCATCGGTGAAACCCCGGTGGCCCTGCTGATCGCAGTGCTCGCGGCGCTGTTCGTGCTGGGCACCCGCCGGGGCCGCGACGCCGGCGCCCTGGAGAAGCTGCTCGAGTCCTCCCTGGGACCGGTCTGCTCCGTCATCCTGATCACCGGCGCCGGCGGCATGTTCGGCGGCGTCCTGCGCACCTCCGGCATCGGCAAGGCGCTGGCGGACGTGCTGGGCAACGTGGGCATCCCGCTGATCCTGGCCGGGTTCCTGATCTCCGCCATCCTGCGCATTGCCCAGGGCTCAGCCACCGTCGCGCTCACCACCACCGCCGGCCTGATTGCTCCCGCCGTGGCGGGTGGCGGCCTGAACGGCATGCAGATCGCCGCCATGGTCATCGCCGTGGCTGCCGGATCCGTGGTGGTATCCCACGTCAACGACTCAGGGTTCTGGCTGGTGGGCCGCTTCTTCGGTATGGACGTCAAGACCACCCTGAAGACCTGGACCGTCATGGAAACCCTCATCGGCGTGATGGGCTTCGCCGTCGCCGCCGTCATCTTCCTGGTGGCCGGCGCGGTGGGCTGATTTTTCACTAATGAATAGCGCCAACTTCCGTTTTGCCCCCCAGACCGGAAGTTGGCGCTACGTGTTTTGCCTGCTGTCTATGACGAGGGATGGGCCGTCAGCCAGCCTTGTTCCAACTCCCTACAGCGTCGACTAGCCCGTGATCGTGATGTAGTCGCCGGTGAAGCCAGCGAAGTGCAGCGTGTAGGTGAAGCTGCTGAGCGTGATGGTATTCCCGAGCAGTTCCTTGGTCCAGTTGCCGTTGGGGCAGGTCGCTTTGGCTATGAAGTCTTCCGCCGTCGGGACGGGCCCCGAAGTCAGCTCTGGGACGGTGAGCCTGCCATTCTTGGGCGAGAGGCTCCCGGTGGACGTCGGCGCTGTGGTGACCTGGGACTTGACCTCGACGATCTGGCCGCCGTGGTTCCGGCATTGGACCGTGGCCGTGTACGTCGCGGTCAAGGTTGCTGTGGCGTTGGAATTTCCGACGCCCGCCAATTCGAACCCGGAGCAGGTGACGAGTTCGGTTGTCGGGTTGACGCTACAACCGATACTTCCCGTCTGAAGATGCGTGCCCGTCGGGGCGGCAGCGGGATTGATGGTGGTAGCGGCCTGTGCCGCAGTCATGCCTGTGGCAAGGGCGAAGAACAGTGCCGCAATCAGAATAAAGACGCGGTGGAGTGATAGCTTCATTTTCTGACTTTCTGAAATGCCTTGGGGCATGAATGCCGAAGGCGTAAATGACAGGAATTCCCGGAGGTGACTTCCGCCGCCTCAGTGTGCCCTTTCGGAAGCTTTTTGGCCCCCAAGGCCACCCGGCCACAGCACCAAAATCAAGCTGCGCCTTTCAAACCGGGCGAGCGACCAGCAGATCCCTGGCCTGTGCTGTCGTCGCCGCTGAAAAAATTAGGCTGAGTTCGGAGAATTTGTCCTACTGATGGATCGGATTCCTTTAGCGCAAGTCATGCAGTTGCGAATCCGCCAATCCCAGCTGGTGGCGGTGTGTATGCGTTATGCATACGACACTGAGGCCTTTGTGGCATTTCCTCCCGGCGGGAAGATCATACGTCCACGGGACGCGCCGGGACAGATCGCGATCTTAAATAGGGGGAGTCCTGGAGGGGAGTTAGGTAGCCGTTTTACCTTGGCCATCCAGTTACTTTCAACGGAGATAGGAGGCCGTGGTCGAGGTCTGCCAGGAGGGTCCAAGCCGCGCGCCGGTCGCGATGCCGGCGCTGCTGCCCCACACCGTACCGGGCCTCGTGGGTTCCTGGACGGGAACACCGGCCGCCCCGCCGTCGTTGTGCCCCTTGGTGTGCCATGCCGGTGCGCCACCCGCCGACCAAAGGACACCCCTTGACGACTCCCCGCACGATCGTGATCACCGGCGCCAGCGACGGCATTGGAGCGGCAGCCGCAAGGACGCTGGCCCAGACAGGGGACCAGGTGGTCGTCGTCGGCCGTTCCGCCGGCAAGACCCGCGCCCTGGCCGGGGACATCGGTGCCGACCACTACCTGGCCGACTTCGCCGACCTCGCACAGGTCCGTGACCTCGCGGAGAAACTGAAGGCAAACTACCCGCGCATCGATGTCCTGGCCAACAACGCCGGCGGGATCATGGGCAAGCGGACGCTTACCGTGGACGGCAACGAGACGACGTTCCAGGTCAACCACCTGGCACCGTTCGTGCTCACCACCCTCCTGATGGACACGCTCACCGCCAGCGGCGCCAAGGTGATCAACACCTCCAGCGCCGCCAACAACTTCGGCAAGCTGGACCTCTTCGACCTCAACGCCGAGTACGGGTACAGCACCAACCGCGCCTACGGCACGGGCAAGCTCGCCAACATCCTGTTCACCTCCGAGCTGCACAGGCGCTTCCATGACCAGGGGATTACGACGGCGGCATTCCACCCGGGCGTGGTCCGCACCAACTTCGCGGCGGAGTCCGGAAGCCCGTGGCGGCATGCCTACACCACCCTGCTGAACCGCTTCATGCTCAGCCCGGACCAGGGCGCCGACACGATGCTTTGGCTCATCAACGGCACAGCGGGCATGGACTGGATTTCTGGGGCCTACTACGCCAAGCGCGCCCTGGCCAAGGCCAACGCCCAGGCCTACGACGCCGGACTGGCGCGCGGGCTGTGGGAGAAGAGCGAAGAGCTGGTCAAGGCCTTTGCCTGACCGCTGTGTCACTCACAGCCGACGCCGTCGTGGTCTGCATCGAGTCCGTAGATGTCGCGGCCGATGACCTGGACGGGGCCACGGACGTAAGCCGGCCCGTTGCCGCTTCCACCTGCGCAGTCAACGTCGGAGGCGATGGGAACGCAGCCTGAGTAGTTCGGGTCGCAGCCGGGGTTCGTTCCCGGAACGGGCTGGGGCGCAGGCGCGGGCGCTGGAGGTGCGGCGGCCCTGGCGGCGGCGTCTGCAGCGGCTTTGGCTGCAGCCGCGTCCTGGGCCGCCTTCGCCTCAGCCGCTTGCAGGGCTGCAGCCTCTGCTGCGGCCTTGTCCGCGGCATCCTTGTCCGCCGCGGCTTTGTCTGCGGCCGCCTTTTCAGCAGCAGCCTTCTCAGCTGCAGCTTTCGCTGCAGCTGCCTGTTCGGCTGCGGCCTTGTCGGCGGCCGCTTTCGCTGCAGCGGCCGCAGCCACTTTGTCGGAGACGCGCTTGGCCACGGAGGCCTCCAGCCACACCAGCCTGCCTGACTCGTCCTTGGTGCACACATAGCTGCTTCCGCCAGAGACCTGCCGGGCGTCGATGGCCGTGCACGGGGTGTCCGCAATGGGCTTCGCGGCAGGTGTGGCCGTGGCGGATTCGGTGGCGGGGCGGGCAGCAACGGACAGCGAGGCCTGTGTGGAGCAGCCGGTCAGCAGGAGGAGCACGGCGGCCGCGGCCCCCGCGCGCAATATCGGTTGCCGGGGCCCTGCCGCGGCAGGCGTCCCGTCCCCGCGGTACGCGCGAAAAGGCAAAGAAAAGTGTCGACTGGCAGGCATGTTTCCCCCAATGGCGTGCGCTGGATGCGATGGCACGGCCAGCGTAGCTTCGTCCATCGGGGGGGAAGAGCGGTTAAGCGGAAATCTTGAGTTTTAAGCGGCAGGAGCGCTGCCCGGCTTATCCCGGACAGCGCTCCTGCCGTTCCTGCTCTGCAGCAGTGGGGTTATGTCATTGCCCTGCCGGGTGCCCGTTGTGGGTGATCGAGGCGACGGCTCCGGTCTGTTCGTTGAGCAGGACCTTGTCGTTGCGCTCATGATGGAAGTTGAACATTGCCTCCATCGACCCGGCGGCCGCATCGGCGGAGGCGTCGCCGATCTGGCCGGTGTGCCAGTTGTCCTCGATGAACTTCAGGATCGAGGCCTGGTCGGTTTCGGTGTGGTCAACGAAGTTCTTCTTCGCGAAGGGGGAGATGACCACCAGCGGCTGGCGGGGGCCGGGTCCGCAGCGGTCGGCGTAGCCGCCGGCCACGGGGACGCCCTTCGCTGCGGCGTCCTGGCACCATGCGGCGTCGTCGGTGCCGGTGGAGGCGTTCTTGGGCTGCGCGGCGGCGTGGTCGTACCAGCCGTCGGAGTCGTCATAGGCGAGGACGACGGCGGTGTTGTCCCAGTTCTTGGACTGCTGGATCTGGTTGACGGTTTTGGCGATGAAGTTCTGCTCGTCAACCGGATCCGAGTAGGCGGCATGGCCGTCCTGGAACATGCCCGCTTTCAGGAAGGAGACGGCTGGCATGTTATCGCTGTCCACCACCTTGCTGAAATCGGTCAGGTCGTACTGGTGGTTGGCCTGGCCGTCGTGTCCGATTTCGGCGTCCGAGGCCGGGGCCAGGTGGTGCGGGTTGGCGGTGGAGGCGTAGTACTGGAAGGGCTGGTGGTGCGGGGAGTAGTCCACCACGGAGGCGCCGGCGGCGTTGGTGTGGCTGGCAAGGCAGGATGCGGGTGTGCCATCGGCAGCCGCGGTGGTGGGGGCGAAGCCGCCCTGGAACCAGCCCCAGGAAGTGCCCTGGGCGTTGAGCAGATCGCCAATGTTCCTGCCGGTCATGCCGGCAAGGTTGTTGGTCTTTGCGTGGCTGTTGTTGGAGCAGTCATCGTAGACCGGGTCGGGGTCGTTGATCACCGTTCCGACGCCGTTTGCATCGGGCTGCCGGACCGCGCTGCTTCCTGTGGCCGGCGTGGCGACGGGCTGGCCGGCGGCAGTGTATTCCTTGGCGCCGTGGGTCTGGCCCGAAATCAGGTTCAGCGCGCCGGGGGTGGACGGACCGAAGACGGTGCTGAAGTGGTTGTCGCTCATGGCGTAGTTCTGGGCGTAGTTCCAGATGCCGGTGACGGTGTTGCCGTCGTAGTAGTCCATGGTCAGGCCGGGGCGGCCGTACTGGTTGGTGCCGCAGGCGTCGCGGCTGGTGAACTGGACGAACTTGTCCATCAGGCCGCCGTTGTAGGCGTTCTGCTCGGCCTTGTAGCCGTGGTCCTGGTCGCAGGTGACGGCCTGCATCGGTGAGAGCCGCGCGGGCTGGACGGAGTTGGGGTTGTTCGGCGCCAGCAGGCCGGCGTTGGCCAGGGTATTGATGTCCTTGGGTGTGTCGTCCGCCGCCGTGAAGGAGCCGGCGGGGGAGCCTGAACCCTGAAGCGTCTCACCCGGGGTGTTTGCCGCCTTGGGGTAGGTGGCGAAGTAGTGGTCGAATGACACGTTTTCCTGGAAGAGGACCACGACGTGCTTGATGGGCGTCGCCGTGGCGTCCTGGGTGCCGGCGGCCGTGGCCGGGCCGGCGCTGACGCCGACCAGTCCGGCCGTCACTGCCGAAGCAGCCAGGACGGCCGCGCCGGTGGCCGCAGCAACTCTGTTTCTGGTGAATCTCGGTGCCGTAAAAGGCATGGGGTATCCAATCGTTCCTGCTCAGGGGCGCACCTGCCGCCGGACGGGGCAGGTGCAGGGAGGGTTCTGCTGCTACTTGGCGGGGGTGACGTCGGCCTCGTAGGTGAGGATCTCGGTGCCGTTGCCTTCGTCGCCGTTGTCGGGGGCCACCGTCATGCTCAGGTGGTTGCCGTCGGCGGTCATTTTGAACGGGTTGCGGGTGGCCACGTGCCCGGCAGTAGACCACTGCTGGAACGGGACATCGCGTGTCACCTGATGGGACTTCAGGTCGATCATTGCCATGCCGCCCAGTTCATAGGTGGCCGCTGTCCCACCGGCGGACGGAGTCTGCGGAAGGTTGGTCACGCCGGCGCAGAGCATCCTGGCATTGGGGACGTACTGGCAGTCCTGGTAGTCGATGAAGTAGTTCGGGTTCTCCCAGGTGGACAGCTCCTTGCCCTGGAGGTCCAATTCGGCGAACCGCCGGGAACCCCAGGTGTTGCCCACGAGGTGGCCGGTCTGCTTGTCCAGGACGATGCCGCCAAAGTGGTCTTTGACTTCAAACTGCTTGTGCACGTTCAGGGTCTGTGCGTCCACCTTGTAGATGATGGCGCTGCTGTCCGGCCGGTACTGGGCTACCGGAACCCACACGTTGGTGCCGTCGAAGTCGATGCCGCCCGGGTGGTACATGTCGCCCTCGCCCAGGATGATGTCCTTTTGCAGGTTGCCGGCCTTGTCCATGACGAACAGGTGGCCGATGCCCTTGCCAGGCGTGCGGTCGTACCCGCCCAGGGGAGTGGGGTACTTGACGGTGGGTTCGAGGATCTGCACGGCCGAGAGGAAGATGTGGTCCTGGCTGTAGGCGATTCCCTCGGTGTGGTACGTGGGGAAGTTCAGCTTCAGCTTGGACGTTTGCTGCCAGGCGGTGTTGCGGGTGACGGAGTCGAACGCGGTGGCCAGGTCAGTGTCCGTGTCGTGGTGGGTTCCGGCTGCGGGACTGGTGCCCTGCGCCGGGACGGTGGCCTGTGCTGCGACGGTTCCGCCGGCCGCGCAGGCGGCAACTATGAGGGAGGCGGCCAGTGTCAGGGCACGCCGGTTTGGTTTGGGGCTCATGGTGGGGGGCCTCTTAAGGTTGGGGTCTCAACAGGAGCTCTCAAGTTACTAATGGGTAATGAACCGGGAATGGCGGCCCGGTTAACGACTGCTGGCGCCCCGCTGACCTGTTGGCGCACGGGGCGGGTCCCTAGCGGCTGTTGCGCGCGAGCGCCTCTCCGATGATGCGGGCACCTTCCGGGTAGGCACCGGGGTTCGGTCCTGAGTAGTTGAGGCGGATGAACGCGCCGGCGGGCTCGGCGGGAAACCACCCGGTGCCGGCGGCGATGATCACGCCGGCGTCCCCGCAGTCACGCACCAGCCGTGGAAGGTCTGTGGTGTCCGGCAGCCGCAGCCACAGGTTCAGTCCGCCCCTTGGCAGGTTGTCGAGGTGTGCCTGCGGAACGTGCTCCCGGATGCTGGTGGCCAGCAGGTCCCGGCGGGCCTGCAGTTGCTGGCGGAGGCTGCGCAGGTGGGTCTGCCATCCGGGTTGCGTCACCACGTCCAACGCCGCTGCCTGCAGGAGTCCGCTGACGTACATCGACTCAGCGGCGCGGTGGCCCAGGATGCGTTCCCGCGCCGGCCCGCGCACGATCACGGCGGCAATGCGGATGGCCGTGGACACGCTCTTGGTCAACGACCTGATGTAGACCACATGGCCGGAATCATCCTGCGTGGCCAACGGGACGGGGTTCGAGGTGATGCCGAAATCGTGGGCCCAGTCGTCCTCCACCAGGAAGGCACCACGCCGGCGGGCTATGTCGAGGATCTCGGCGCCCCGGCCCGCCGCCCACTGCGCGCCGGTGGGGTTGGAATAGTTGGGCTGCACGTAGAACGCCCGGGCCCCGGTCTCGGCAAAGGCGCGGTCCACGTCGGCGGGGTCCGGGCCTTCGGGCCCTGTGGGCACCGGGACCACCCGCACCCCGGTCTGGGCGGCGGCCAGGATGGCACCCCAATATGACGGCGATTCCATGAGCAGAGGCTGTCCCGCGCCCACCAGCGCCCGGAAGATGGAGCTGAGTCCGCTTTGGCTGCCGGGCAGGACGATGACGTCGTTTGGCGTTGGGGGCGTGATCCCCACGGGGGTTGCCGCGCCCAGTTCCTGGGCGAACCATTGCTGCAGTTCGGGCATGCCGGCGGCGGGCGGCCGGGACAGGGCCGCGTCGCCGCGGGCGGCGCGGGACAGCGCGGAGCGGACCAGCCGTTCCGGCAGCAGCTCGCGGTCCGGGTAGCCGGAGTGGAACCAGATGGCGTCGCCGGGGACGTTGCGCATGGTGTCCGACGACGGCGGCAGCGGAGATGACGGCGAGCGCAGCGCTGCGGTCTGCCAGCCATAGTCCGACGGGCGTGCGGTGCGGACGGCACGGACAAACGTCCCGACGCCGGGCCGGCTTTCGATCAGGCCCTGCGAGGCCAGGGCCTGCATGGCCTTCTGGACCGTCACGGGGCTCGCCTGGTACTCGGCCACCAGCGAGCGGGTGGACGGCAGTTTGGCTCCGGGCGCCGCTCCCGCAACCCATTGCCGGAGTGCTGCCACGATCCGTGAACTGCTATCGTTGTTCATGAAAGAACATAGTAGCGCTACTGTCCTGGATGGCCCAGTGATACTGTCCCGGCGGTCCACCGGGATCTGGTGGGGCCTGCTGGGCGTTGCGGCCTTCTCCTTCACCGTTCCCTTCACCCGTTTGGCTGTCGCCGGGTTCCCGCCGTTGTTCATCGGTTCCGGCCGGGCCGTGGTGGCCGCTGTCCTTGCCGCCGCAGCGCTCGCCATCAACCGCCAGCGGCTGCCGCATCCAGGCACCTGGCTGCGCCTGGCGCTCGTGGCCGGTGGCGTCGTCGCAGGCTTTCCGCTGCTGACGTCCTACGCCCTCACCGCCGTGCCGGCCGCCCACGGCGCCGTGGTCATCGCCCTCCTGCCCGCCGCCACGGCCACGGTGGCCGTGCTGCGCACAGGCGAGCGTCCACCGGCCCTCTTCTGGACCGTGGCGGTGCTTGGCTCGCTGGCAGCCATAACCTTTGCCGTCCTGCAGTCCGGGGGAGCGGGACAGCTGCACTGGGCAGACCTCCTGCTGCTTGGCGCCGTTGCCTGTGCCGCGGTGGGGTATGCGGAGGGTGGCCTGCTGGCCCGCGAACTGGGCTCGTGGCAGACCATCGCCTGGGCGCTGGTCCTCGCCGCGCCGGCCATGCTGGTTCTGGCCGTTGTCTCCGTCCAGGGCCAGCCGCCGTCGGCCACCCCCACCCAATGGGCCGCGTTCGGCTATCTGGCCGTGGTCAGCATGTTCCTTGGCTTCTTCGCCTGGTACCGCGGGCTGGCCACCGGCCCCATGGCGCAGGTGAGCCAGATCCAGCTGCTGCAGCCGGTGATGAGCATCTGCTGGGCCGCGCTCCTTTTGGGCGAGGCACTCACCTGGCCCACGGTGGCCGGCGCCCTCGCCGTCATCCTCTGCGCCGCCGCGGCCGTCCGCATCCGGCTCAAACCAACCTCCCAGCCGCACGAAAGGACACTCCCATGTACATTCCCGCCCACTTCGCCGCCCAGCCCGGCGCCATCCGAAACCTCCTTGCACACGCCGGTGCCGCCAATCTCGTCACCATGACCGACGACGGCCTGCTGGCAACGCTGCTGCCCGTCGCGTTCAACCCGGCGGTGGGGGAGCATGGCGCACTGCAGGCGCACATGGCGCGGAACAACCCGCAATGGTCCAGCACCCCCACCGCGGAGGCGCTCGCCATCATCCAGGGCCCCGATGACTACATCTCGCCGTCGTGGTATCCCGCCAAAGCAGAGCATGGCCGCGTGGTTCCCACCTGGAACTACAGCACCGCACACGTCTACGGCGAGCTGGTGGTCCATGACGACGCCGGCT
Source organism: Arthrobacter sp. NicSoilC5 (assembly GCF_019977395.1). Classification (NCBI taxonomy): domain Bacteria; kingdom Bacillati; phylum Actinomycetota; class Actinomycetes; order Micrococcales; family Micrococcaceae; genus Arthrobacter; species Arthrobacter sp. NicSoilC5. The sequence continues at coordinate 4,211,955 of NZ_AP024660.1, forward strand.
GGCTGGCACGCCATGTCCGCCACCTGACCGGCCTGCACGAGGGCGGCCGGCCGGATCCGTGGGCAGTGGACGACGCCCCGGAGAAATTCATCGCCGGGCAGTTGCGCGCGATTGTGGGCGTGGAACTGGTGATCACCAGGATCGAGGCGAAGGAGAAACTCAGCCAGAACCGCTCCGATGCCGACGCCGCAGGGGTGGCGGCGGGACTCCGGGCCATCGGGCGGGAAGCCGGAGCGGCCGCCGTCGAACGCGTCCGCCCCTGACTCCCGGGAAACCGGCGGGCGCTAGGCCGTCCGTTCCAGGAGCACCATCACCTCGTAGTGCGTGGTCTGCGGGAACATGTCCAGGACCCGTGCCCGCCGGGCAGTAAAGGACAGAAGCGCGGCCAGGTCGCGGGCCAGCGACTGGGCGTTGCAGCTGGAGTACACCACGTGCTGCACGTCAGAGGTTTCCAGCCAGCCGCACAGCTCCTTGCCGATGCCACGCCGGGGCGGGTTCACGATCACCAGCTCCGGCGACTGCTCCGCGGCGAGGGCAAACGCCGTGGCGTCGCCGGCGTGGAATTCCATGCCCGCCAGGCCTGCCTCGTCACTGCTGAGCCGCGCCGAGACGATGGCCTCGCTGCTGGCTTCAATGCCGGTGACCGTGCGGGACGGGGCAGCGCTGTGCAGGGCGAAGCCGCCCACGCCGCAGTACAGGTCCCACACCGAGGCCGGCGCCAGCTCGTTGACCCACTCGCGCCCCTGCCGGTACAGGGCCGCCGCCATGCCGGTGTTGGTCTGGAAGAAGCTCTGCGGCCTCAGGTGCAGATTGATGTCATTGACCCGCATCTCCAGCGTGGACTGCTCCGTCAGCAGGATCTCGCGGTCGCCTTCGAGGACGGCCTTGTGCTCCGGGAGCAGGTTGACGGAGACCACCTTGACCTGCGGCAGGTCGGCCAGGAGCTCCGGAAGGTGCTTCCGGATCCGCGGCAGCACCTGTTCCGATCGAAGCACCAGGCGGAGCATCACCTCACCTGCCGGGGATTCGGTGATGATGACGTGCTTGAGTTCGCCGGTCCGGCGCGGAACGTCGTAGGGCGTCAGGCGGAGGCGGCGGATGTAGGTGGCCAGCACCGGGAAGACGGCCCGCAGGCCGGGGGAGCAGACGCCGCACTTGCGCAGGTCCACGCCGCGGCCGTCGGCGTCAAGGATTCCGATGGTGGGGTTCTGCGCCGTCCCGCCGATCACCATCTTGGCCTTGTTGCGGAAGCCGGACTCCTGGCTGGCCACGGGCTCCAGCCACTCCAGCGAGGCGTGGTCGGAGAGGAGGGTCTGGCAGTGCAGCTGCTTGCCGGCCAGCTGTTCGCTGTATGGCCTGCCCATCTGGGTGCAGGAGCGGCAGGTGCCGGCATCAAAGTAGGAACAGCGCATGACTGGTCAAGTTTACCCGGTCGCCTTCCCGGCCGGGACGGGAAGGTACGACGGCGGCACCCGGCCAGGTGCCGCCGTCGTACCTTCCATCACGGCCTCAAACGTAACCCCGTGCAATATGAGCATGCTTCCATGCTTTTGATGCTGCGAAATTCGGCAGCCGTGCTACTTTCGGCACTGACACCGTGCATTTCTTCGTTTGGAGACCCGTGGAACCCACACCCCCGCTCACCCTCGATCCACGGCCTGCGGCACCGCAGCCCGTGGAGTCCGCCCTCCGCCGTTCCATGGGGCCTCGCCATCTGGTCATGATCGCCATGGGTGGGGTGATCGGCTCCGGCCTCTTCGTCAGCTCGGGCTACACCATCTCCCAGGCCGGCCCGCTTGGCGCCGTCATCGCGTACCTGGTGGGCGCCTTCGTGGTGTACCTGGTCATGGCATGCCTGGGCGAACTGGCCATCGCCTATCCCGTATCCGGCGCCTTCCACATCTACGCCGCCCGCTCCATCGGGCCGGCCACGGGGTTCGCCACCGCCTGGCTGTACTGGCTGTGCTGGGCCGTGGCCATCGGCTCCGAGTTCACCGCGTCCGGGCTCCTCATGCAGCGTTGGTTCCCGGACGTTGAGGTGTGGGTCTGGTGCTTGGTCTTTGCCGCCATCCTCTTTGGCTTCAACGCCGTCTCCTCCCGGTTCTTTGGCGAGGCCGAGTTCTGGTTCGCCATCGTGAAGGTGGCCGCCATCATCGGCCTGATCGTCCTGGGCGGGGCGGCGCTGTTCGGCTTCCACCCGCTCAGCAGCGGCGGCAACCACCCGCTCCTGCTCCAGAACTTCGCCACGGATTCGGGCCTCTTCCCCAACGGATTCACCGGCATCCTGGTCACGGTGCTGGCCGTCTTCTATGCCTTCTCCGGGTCGGAACTGATCGGCGTCGCCGCCGGTGAGACCAAGGACCCCGCAACCGCCATTCCCAAGGCCATGCGCACCACCGTGATCCGGCTGCTGATCTTCTTCGTGGGTGCCATCACCGTTATCGCCGCCACCATCCCCTATACGGAAGTGGGGCTGGACGAGAGCCCGTTCGTCACTGTCTTCTCCGCCATCGGCGTGCCGTTCGCCGCGGACATCATGAACTTCGTCATCATCACGGCCCTGCTGTCCGCCGGAAACAGTGGCCTCTACTCCTGCGCCCGGATGCTGTATTCGCTCGCCGATGAAGGGCATGCACCCCGCGCCCTGAAGAAGCTGAACCGCGGCATTCCCATGGTGGCCCTCTCCGTGAGCATGGTGGGCGGCCTCGCTTCCCTGCTCAGCAGCGTGGTGGCCCCGGAAACCGTGTACCTGGTCCTCGTCTCGGTGGCAGGCTTCGCCGTGGTGGGTGTGTGGATGTCCATCACCGCGTCGCACTACTTCCACCGCCGCGCCTTCATCCGCGACGGCGGCGACGTCTCCACCCTTGCCTACCGGGCGCCCCTGTTCCCGCTGGTCCCCATCCTCGCGTTCTCCCTCTGCGTCATCTCCCTGGTCGGCATCGCGCTCGACCCGGCCCAGGCGGCCGCGCTCTACTTCGGCATCCCCTTTGTCGCCGCCTGCTACGCGTACTTCCACTTCCGGCACGGACGCAGCGCCGCGCGGGCAGGCCGGTAGTCAGGGCGCGGACGACGACGGCAGCGCCCTGGGTGGAACAAGCAGCGCCCGTGGAACAATGGGGCCGTTGTCGGCAGCCGGGAGGGCAGGAAAGCGTGGAATCAACCGCCGAGGCGTCCTCGATGGCGCAGGGACTGCGGATCCTGCGGCACGTGGTGGAACGGGAAAAGCGGGGGCAGGCGCCGCTGGGTGTTTCGCAGCTCGCCGCGGAGCTTGGCATGGAACAAAGCCGGGTGTCGCGCCTGGCCCAGGAGCTGTGCGGCCTGGAACTGCTGGAGCGCTTTGACCGCGGGCCGTTCCGGACAGGCCCCCGCTTCTTCGGCCTTGCCGCCGCCTTGAACACGGGCTGGGTCCGGGAGGCGAAGCCGCTGCTTGAGGAGCTGGTCGCCGGGCTGGGGGTGCGGGCACGGCTTTCGGTCCGCGACGGGTACCGGGTCATCCTGCTCCGCGCCTCGAGCAATGAAGGCGTGCCCGGCAGTTTCGTGGTGCCCGGCATGGTCACGCCCGTCTGGTGCACCGGCGCCGGGAGGGCCCTGCTGTGGGACTTCGACCGGTCCGCCCTGGCCGAACTGCTCGCGGACGTGAATTACATCGGCATCGGCGGACCCGGCGCTGCCCACACTACCGACGGTATCTGGGATCTCATGGAGCGGGACCGCACTGCCGGGTTCATCGCCGCCGAGGAGGAGTTTGAACACGGCGTGGTGGAGCTTGCCGTGCCCGTGCGGGACGCAGGCGGTTCCATCCTGGGGGCGCTCAGTGTGCTGGGCAGCCGCGGAGAATTCGGAGCTGATTCCGCTGCCGCGGCAGCTGTGCTTTCGGCCGCCGCCACGCGCCTCGGTGCACCCGGGACCTGAGGCTCAGCTCCGGTAGCCGAGCCTTGACTCGAGCCAGGATCCCTGGGCCATCAGGGCGGCTGCGCATGATTCCCGCCGTGGTTCCAGCCGGTCCTTGATGCCCACGATCTGCAGGGCCGCCACCACGTCGCCCTTGAAGTCACGGACCGGCACGGCCAAGGAGTACAGCCCGGGCTCGGCCTCTTCGTCCACGATCGAGTATCCGCGGGCGCGCGCCGCCTCCCGCCGCGCCAGGAACTCGTCCACGCTTGCGGGCGTATTGGGGCCGTGGCGCGTGAACACGACCTGTGAAAACACGCTCCGGACCTCCTCTTCCGGAGCCTCCCACAGGACCGCCTGGCCGGCGTCACTGCAGTAGGCGGGATACGGGCGGCCCAGCCATGAACCCACCAGGTTGCTGCCGGCCGGGACACTCTCACCGATGGTCACCGTGCTGTCACCGCGCAGCACTCCAAGGAAGCACGCCTCATTGGTCCCGGCGGCCAGGGCGTCCAGGGCGGTGGCGCCGTCGGCCTGGAGCCGGCGTTCGGTCAGCAGTTGCGCGTCCGTGAAGACCGACCAGTCCAGGACATAGGTGCGCGCCGCAGTGCGGGCCAGGAAGCCTTCCTGTCCGCCGGTCCGCAGGCTGCGGGACACCTGGCTCCGGTCCCTGTCCAGAGCGGCGGCGACCTCGGCGGCGCTGCCGCCGGGAAACCCCCGTGCGTGGCGTTCCCCCACGGCAAGCACGGCCTGGATTCCGCGGCCCATGCTGGAGGTCTTCGACATAAAAGGGAGTCTAGCGATCCCAAAGGAGCCCTCCGGTACGGCCGGTTGCCGTTGCCAGGTAACACTCAGTAAAAGCATGAGTCCATGCCTATAGTGAACTTATGCCTTCCCTTTCTTCCCTCTCCGCCGCACTGGAATCCGGCCGCACCCTGATTGCCGACGGCGCCCTGGCCACCGAACTGGAGGCGCGCGGCTGCAACCTGGACGACTCCCTGTGGTCGGCCAAAGTCCTGCTGGAGCAGCCCGGGCTTATCCGGGACGTGCACCGAGACTACTTCGCGGCGGGTGCGAACATCGCCACCACAGCCAGCTACCAGGCAACGCCCCGGGGGTTTGCGGCACGGGGCATGGCAGAGGAGGAAGCCCTGGACCTGGTGGAACTGTCCGTCCGGCTGGCGGATGAAGCACGGCGGGAGCACCTGATGGAGCATCCGGACGCCGGGCCGCTGCTGGTGGGGGGCTCCGTGGGCCCATACGGCGCCTATCTCGCGGACGGCTCGGAATACCGGGGGGACTACAGCCTCGCCCCCGGGGAGTTCGAGGAGTTCCATGCTCCCCGCGTAGCGGCACTGGTCAAGGCCGGCGTGGACTTCCTCGCCTTCGAGACGCTGCCCTCCTTCGCCGAGGCGGAGGCCCTGCTGGCACTCAGCCGGGAACACGGCGTCGACACCTGGTTCTCCTTTTCCCTTCGCGACGGCGGCCACATCAGCGACGGCACGCCGCTGGCCGATGTCGCGCAACGCGTGAACGGGCACCCGCACGTTGCGGCGGTCGGAGTGAACTGCGTGCCCCTTGGCCTGGTACGGCCGGCGCTGGCCGCCCTGCGCCCGCACACGGACATACCCCTGGTGGCCTACCCGAATTCGGGGGAGACCTACGATTCCGCAACCAAGACGTGGAGCCAGGCAAGCGGAGACGAGGGCGGCGCGGCCGGGGGAGGGGCGCCTGCAAGCCTGGCCGCGGGTGCCGGGGAATGGCAGCAAGCGGGCGCGCGCATCCTGGGTGGCTGCTGCCGGACCACTCCCCGGGACATCGCTGCATTGGCCGCGCAGGCGTAGCCTTCCGGGAACACTGCCGCCTCCACGGGTGTTAAACCCAGTGGAGAAGCGAACAATGGACACCAGAACTTACACAGCACTTGTCATACCGGCCGGCAATGCCGAGCCCATCCGCCTGGAACAGGTTGACGCGGACCTGAAGGCCCTTGAAGCCCTGGTGGGCGGCCCGCTGGAATCCGTGATCCGCGGCGACTGGCATGTCTACCTCAACGCGGAAAGCGTCACGAGGCTCCTTCCGGTCAACTTCCGCGCTGGGCAGCTGATGCACGAATGCGGCCTGGACCTTGACGGGATCCGCGGCACCGCAGTTTTCCTGGGCCGCGGCGAACACGGCACCGAGACAGACATCCCCGAGCACCTGGAGCGGCTCGTGGAGGAGCTTTTCGGGGCGTTGGCCGCCTAGTCGCTGGCGCGTACCCCGTAGGTGCTCAGCACGTTGCCCTTGCTGGTTGCCGACTGCTCCTGCAGCACCAGGCGTGTCAGCGGGTCGCCGTCCTCGAACAGCCGGCGGCCGCTGCCGGCGATTACGGGGTGGGTCATCAGCTGCAGCGAGTCCAGCAGCCCGGCGAACAGCAGCTGCCGCACCACGGAGATGCTTCCGCACACGGCGATTTCGCCGCCGTCGCGTTCCTTCAGCGCGCCCACGAATTCCGTCAGCGGCGCGTCCATCACCCGCGAGTTCTGCCATTCCAGCGGTCCCGTCAACGTGCGCGACGCAACGAACTTTTCCACGGGGTTGATGAACGCGCCAAAGTCCTGGTCCTGCGGAGCGGTGGGCCAGTAATCCGCCCACTCCTGATAGCTCACGCGGCCCAGGATGACGGTGTCCACGCTGTTGATCATCCTGGCCAGGCCCGCACCGAGTTCCTCATCGAAGCTGTCGAACTGGAACTTGAAAGGTTCGGACACCACCCCGTCCACGGAGTGGAACAGGCCGGCAGTGACTTTGCGCATGGGAGCCTCCAGATAATGTGCGGACAGGCCCTACGGTATTCGGCCAGGTCCTTTGCGGGAAGGGTTTTGGGGCGGCCGTTTCGGCCCCCGGATACGGACGACGCCGGAAGCCGCGTTAGCTTCATCACTCGCCGTGTTGCCTTGCGCGGTTTCGAACCTGCCGGGCCCCATACTGGTGAGTGAACGGCTTTCGCCGTCCCCCCGGCCAGGCAGGAGGAAGTGCATGGAAACCCTGAAAAAAGTCGTGACCAACCAGTATTTTCCTGCCGGCGCCGTGCTGACGGCCGTCCTGCTGTTCTGGGTCGTCGCCATGCTGGGCGGCCTGTCGCTGCTCAACAACAACCAACCGCCGTTGACCACCCTGACCTGGATGCTGTTCGTCTACGCCGCAGCCGTGCTGACGCCCCTCGCAGGACTGCTGGCCGCCGTCGACCTGGTGCGCCGCTGGCGCCGCGACCGCGCTGCCGTCCCGGCCGCCTCCACGCCCGCCGGCACGGCCAGCGTTCCTGCCGGTGCCGGGGAACCGGCCCAGCCCGCGCAGCCGCAAAACTCCCAGCCGCAGGCTTCCCAGCCCCAGTCTTCCCAGCCGGCGCCGGGCAAGCCGCAGCGCCCGGGCCGCCAGGAAGCAGCCTGACCCCGGAGCCTTCCGGCTACCTGCCCTTCAGCGCGTTGAGGGCTTCTTCCGCGTGGTGCAAAGCCTGGTGCAGCCTGTCACCGGGTTCCGGCAGCGAGAAAAGGTACCCCTGGAGTGAATCGCACTCCAGTGCCGTCAGGTAGTCCGCCTGCGCTGCTGTCTCGATGCCCTCGGCCGTCACGGTCAGGCCCAGGCTGTGCGCCATGTTGATCATGGAGCTGAGGATGGGCAGGCGCTCATTGCCGGTCCGCACCATGGAGACGAAGGTCTTGTCGATCTTGACGGTATCCACAGGCAGGTCCTGCAGCCGGCCCAGCGAGGAATAGCCGGTGCCAAAGTCATCCAGCGCCACCCGGGCGCCCGTATCCCGCAGCGCGCTGAGCTGCTGGATCAGGCTGCAGTCGGCGTCGAAGAACACGCTCTCGGTAACTTCCACGACCAGCTGGTAGGGCGCCACCCCGCTGGCTTCCGCCAGCCGCAGGACGTTTTCGGCGAAGTCGGGTTCCTGCAGCTGCACGCCGGAGACGTTCACGGCCAGGGACCGTGACGGATCCTCGCTGAGCCACTGGGACAGCTGCACCATTCCGGTGGCCATTACCTCGGCCCCGATCTCGCCGATCAGCCCGGTGCGCTCGGCGAGTGGGATGAAGATCGACGGCGGTATCCGCTCGCCGCCCCGGTCCCACCTGGCCAGCGCCTCCAGTTGGACCACCTGCCCCATGCGGTGCGAGACGATCGGCTGGAAGTCCACGGTGATTTCGCCGCGGGGCACCGCCAGCTGGAGCCCGCTTTCCATGTGCGTCCGCTGCACCAGGGCCTGCATCATGTCCGGGTGGAACCGCAGGAACCGGTTCTTGCCGGCGGCCTTGGCGGCGTACATCGCGATGTCCGCATGCCGCAGCAGTTCGGACGGGCCCACGCTGTCCTGGCCCAGGGAGGCGAGCCCCAGGCTCAGGCTGGGGCGCAGGACGGTGCCGCCGATGGTCACCGGGACGTGCAGGCAGCGCACGATGCACGCGGCGATTGCGTCGGCGTCGGGGCAGGCCGTCAGGAGGACCACAAACTCGTCGCCGCCCAGCCGGGCCACGACGTCGGCCGTGGGAACGCAGCCGCGGAGCCGGCGTGACACCTCGATGAGCATGTCGTCGCCCGCCTGGTGGCCAAGGATATCGTTGACTTCCTTGAAGTCGTCGAGGTCCAGGAGCAGGACATCCACGGTCTTCAGCCGCGGTTCCTGCAGGGATTCGGCCAGGGCATCGTTGAAGACGGCCCGGTTGGCCAGCCCGGTCAGGGGGTCCTGGAAGGCCATGGCGCGCAGCTTCTCAGCCTGCACGGCGAGGTCCATCAGGGCCTGCTGTGCCTGCTCCTGCGCTTTCCGCCGTGGCGTCACGTCGCGGAAGCTCCATACGCGGCCCACGATTTTCTCGCCGACGCGTTGCGGGCGGGAATAGCGTTCCAGGGTACGGCCGTCGCGGAGTTCCACCACGTCGTGGCTTTCGGCTGCCGGGTCCTCCTGGACTTCGCCCAGCCGCGCGGCGAAGGGCACGGGATCTGCAATTTGCGCCATGACCAGCCGCAGCGCCGGCTCCTCGCTGTCGGCCTCCATCATCTCGGGAGGGATGCCCCACATGGTGAGGAACTGGTCGTTGAATCCGGCCACGCTGCCGTCGGTGGCGATGACCAGGATGCCGTCTGCAGTTGATTCAAGGGTGGCCGTCAACAGGGACATGGCCTCGCGGAGGTTGGCGTCGGCTGTCTTGCGGTGCGCAGTGCCGCGCGCAGAGAGCAGCAGCCGTGCGCCGGCCGGGCCGCTTATGCCGGCGCCGTTTCGTTGGGTGCCGTCCGGGTCCGGCCCGGGGAGGACGGCCACGGCCAGTTCGACGGCGGTCTCGGTGCCATCCCCGCGCAGGGCGCTGATTTCCAGCGGCGGGGGATGCTCTTCCGGGTGGGTGAGGAGCTGGTGCAGCAGATGGGCCACGTCGTCGCGGAAACCCTCGCCGATCAGCAGCCGGTGGTCCAGGCCGGTGAAGGCGTCCCGGTGCAGGGCAAACAGCCGTGCCGCTGCCGCGTTTACCGCCAGGACGGTGCCGTCCGCAGCCAGGGCCAAAAGGGCATCCGGACTTGCGTCCATGACCCCGCCAAAAGTTTGTAATGCCACATTGTTGTCACGGCCCGAAAAACCGGTCATCACACCACCCCTTCGCCATCATAAAGGCCGCAGGGGGAAATTGGGCCGGTACCCATACCTTCATTTTGGTCCAGCACGGACCTGGCCCCGGACGTAAAAAGCGCCGGACCCCACAATGGGGTCCGGCGCCTCTTACTGATGGATAGGGGAAAGCCGCTACACCCGGCGGCCGCTGCGGTTGGTGACGGCGCCGTAGATCAGCAGCACGATGATCGAGCCGAGGATGGCCAGCAGCCAGGTCCTGATGTCAAAGAATTCGGCCAGTCCGCCGCCGAAGATCAGTGATCCGATCCAGCCGCCCAGGATGGCCCCAACAACGCCGAGGACCATGGTGATCACCCAGCCGCCGCCTTGGCGTCCCGGCAGGATGGCCTTTGCAATGGCTCCAGCAATCAGGCCCAAAATGAGAAATCCGATAATGCCCATGTTGCCACTCCTTGTCAGTAAGTTGTGCCGGGCCCCCATTTCCGGTTCCCTCATTCAATCAGCAGGCTTACTACTCTGCAAGGCTTTCAATATCACAGGATGACTGTCAGTTTGACCCGAATTCCGCGAACTTTTCTCCGGCGGTAAAGCGGCTGCCGGTAGGATTGGGTGTCCCTGCATCTGATGAAGGAGCTCCGGCATGTCCAGCCACACCCAGCGGCCGCGTGCCATCTTCCTTGACATCGACGGCACCTACGCTGACCACGGGCTGGCTCCGGAGGCCCACGTGGATGCCGTCCGGACCGCACGGAAGCTGGGCCACCTGGTGTTCGTCTGCACCGGACGTCCCCTGTCCATGGTGCCCGGGCACATCCTCGAAGCAGGATTCGACGGCACCATTACCGGCGCCGGCGCCAGGGTGGAGGTCAGCGGTGAAGTCCTCAAGGACACCCGCTTTGAGCCGGAGCTGGCGGCACGCATCGTCGAAACGCTCGACGCGCACGGTGCGGCCTACATCCTGGAAGCGCCGGAGGCCCTGCACGGCCGGACGGGCGTGGACCGGCGGCTGCGGGAGGTCCTCGGGCCCATCTTTGCCGGCCGGCCGCAGCATGACGGCGTCCTCAGCACGGACGTTGATCCGCTCGAGGACATCCTGGGGCCCATGCAGTACAGCGACGACCTCCGCGCCACGTCCTACGCCAAAATCTCCTGCTTCGACTCGCCGGTGCCGCTGGGCCGCCTGATGGAAACCTTCGGCCCCGGGGTGGGGCTGATTCCCAGCTCGCTGTCGGCGCTGGGCGAGCGTGCCGGGGAGATCTACATGGCGGGCACCCATAAGGCCGTGGGTATCCAGGTGGTGGAGGCCCGGCTCGGCCTGGACCGGGCAGACATCGTGGCCATCGGCGACAGCGCCAACGACGTGGAGATGCTCGAGTACGCGGGCGTGGGCATCGCCGTGGAAGGTGGCCATCCCTCCGTTCTTGCCGTAGCGGACAGGGTTACCGCCGCGCCGGCCGGTGGCGGCGTTGCGCTGGCCTTCGCCGAGCTGGGGCTCCTGGGCTGAACCTCAGTGTGCGGCCGCCGCCAAGGCCCCCGCGGCGGTCCCAAGTCCTCGCACCACCCAGCCCTGTTCCTGCCAGGCGGCAGCATCCAGCACATTGCGCGCATCCAGGACCACCCGGCGTCGTACCTGCTGCCCGGTCGAGGCGGGGCACAGCTGCCGGTACTCGTCCCATTCGGTGAGGAGCAACACCAGTTCGGCGTCCTGGAGCGCCCGCGCCGCGGAGGACTCGAACCGGAGGCGTGGGTAGCGGCGCCACGCAAGGTTCACCGCTTTGGGGTCCGTGACGGTCACATGGGCACCGGCGGCGGCCAGCCGGTCCGCGACATCCAGTGCCGGGGAGTCGCGGATGTCGTCGGTATCCGGTTTGAAGGATGCACCCAGCACGGTGATGGAACGCCCGGCGAGCGCCCCGCCGCACAGTTCCGCCGCCAGGCGCACCGTGCGTTCCCGCTGGCCCAGGTTCACTGCATCCACCAGCCGCATCCAGTCCTCCACCGCGGGCACGCCCAGGGTGGCTGCCTGGGTTCGGAAGCTGCGGATGTCCTTGGGCAGGCAGCCGCCGCCGAAACCAAGACCCGCGTGCAGGTACCGGCCACCGATCCGCGGATCCAGCCCCATCGCCTCGCTGAGTTCGGTGACATCAGCGCCCGCGGCATCGCACAATCCAGCGACGGCGTTGATGAAGCTGACCTTGGTTGCCAGGTAGGCGTTCGCTGCCGATTTGATGAGCTCTGCCGTGGCGAAATTGCAGACCAGCCGCGGGATGCCGGCAGCCAGCAGCGGCTCATAGACGCCGTCCAGGGCCGCCGTCACCCCCAGGGGTGCGCCGGTGGCGGGATGGAAGGCGGCGGCCCGGCCGCCGTCCACGCCGTAGACCAGCCGGTCCGGAACCAGGGAGTCCTTGACGGCGGTGCCCTGCCGGAGGAACTCGGGATTCCAGCCGAGCAGCACATCAGGCCGTGCGGCCAGGACATCCTGAAGCATGTCCACGGTGCCAACGGGCACCGTGGATTTACCGACGACGACGGCGCCCGCGGCCAGGTGCGGCAGCAAGGCCGCTGCGGCGGAGACCAGGAAGGTGAGGTCGGCGGCGTCGGACGTCTTGTCCTGCGGCGTCCCCACGCACAGAAAGTGCACCTGGGCGTCCCCTGCGTCGGCGGGATCGGTGGAGAAGTGCAGCCGTCCGGTGGCGCGGCCGTGCTCCAGGAGTTCATCCAGTCCAGGTTCGTGGAACGGTGCGGCTCCCCGTGCCAGTTGCGCCACCTTGCCGGGGTCGACGTCGATGCCCACCACGGTGTGGCCCATGGAGGCCAGGGTTGCTGCGTGGACCGCGCCCAGGTATCCGCAGCCGATCACGGAAATCTTCATGATGATGCTCCTGCCTTTGAAACCTTTTGTGCTGGTGCGGGCGCCCCCGCGATGACGTCCGCGTAGTGCTGCACCAGTTCCGTGCAGAGCGCGGGCCATGTCCTGTCCTGGACCGAGGCGTGTGCTGCGGCCGCAAATGCCCGCCGTTTGGCGTCGTCGCCCACCAGGTCCTGCACCCGGGCCCGCATGGCGGACAGGTCGCCCGGTTCGTAGAGCCACCCGGTGCGCGAGTTCTCCACCAGGTCCAACGGGCCGCCCCGCCCTGTGGCCACCACCGGTACACCCGATGCCATGGCCTCCTGGATGGTCTGGCAGAAGGTTTCGAACTCGCCGGGATGGACGAACAGGTCGAACGATGCCACCGCCCGTGCCAGGTCATCACCGCCCAGGAATCCGGTGAAGACTGCCCGGGGGAGTGCCGCCTCAAGGGCTGCCCGCTGCGGGCCGTCGCCCACAACCACAAGCCTGGTGTTGGGAATGCCGGCGAGGGCGGCAAGGTCTTCCACCTGCTTTTCGACCGCCAGCCTGCCCACGTAGCCGATGATCCGTTCCCCGCCCGGAGCCACCGAAGCCCGCCACCCGTCGTCGCGCTTTGCCGGCGAAAACCTCGCGGTGTCCACGCCGCGGCGCCACATGCGTACACGCGGAATGCCCCGGCCGCGCAACTGGTTCAGCGCGAACGTGGAGGGCACCAGGGTGCGTGAGGAGAGCAGGTGGATGTTCTCCACCCTGTTCCAGGCCCAGTTTTCCAGGAAGGGAACGCCGTACCGGGCGGCGTAGCTGGGAACTTCGGTCTGGTAGATGGCCACGGTGGGGATGCCCAGCTGGTGCGCAGCCTGCGCGGCGCGCCAGCCCAGCACGAACGGCGAGGCAAGGTGGACAACGTCGGGCGCGTACTCGGCAAGGATTCGCTTGACCCGGTACACACCTCCCAGCGCCACCCGCACATTCGTATAGCCGGCCAGCGGGACCGCGGGCAGCCTGTGCACCTCCGCCCCCTTGACCCGGCCCGCGGCCTCCCCGTCATGTCCGGAAGGCGCGATGACCAGCACCTCGTCGCCGCGCTCCTGGAGGTGGTCCAGGACCCGCAGGATGGAATGGGTGACGCCGTTCATCAGCGGCAAAAAAGATTCGGCAACGATTGCGATCCTCACCCCTCCACCGTGGGCGCCTTCCTTGAAATGACGGGGGAGGAAGCGTTACCCCGAGGAGAAGGCCGGGTGAACAACTGCCGCGGGCCGCCAAAAAAATTACTAAGTAGGCTTTGCATTTGATGCTAAGCATGCTTACGGTAGTGGGGCAGTCAGCGCAGAGCCTCAAGCAGCCGGGGCGGAAGCCGGATGACGGGAGAATGCCCCGGTCCGGAACATCCACTGCTGGCAGACCCAGTGCAAAGACCATCCAAAGGAGACGTCATGCTCAACAGGGAAAACCTTGAAAACCTGCTCACCAAGGGCGGCCACGTCGTCGGTTCCGACGGCACGAAAATCGGTTCGATCGGTCAGCTGTACGCAGACGATGACACGGGCGAGCCCACATGGGTCACCGTGAAGACGGGGCTCTTCGGTACCTCCGAGTCCTTCGTTCCGGTGGAGGGCGCGCACAACCAGGGCGAAGACCTGGTGGTTCCCTTCACCAAGGAGCACGTCAAGGACGCTCCCCGCGTGGATGCGGACGGCCACCTCACCCCAGAGGAAGAGGACCGGCTCTACACGTACTACGACCGCGGTGCCCGGACCTACACCGAGGCCCGTTCCGGCACCGCCGGGGACGTGGACCTGCAGGGCGACGCCGACCTGAACGCAGGCACCCCCACCGCCGGGATCGGTGCAGGCCGCGACACGTATGACCGCGACGAAACCGCACGCGGAACCGTTGGCCACGACACCTCCGGCCCCACCACGGACGACGCCATGACGCGGTCCGAGGAGCAGCTGCACGTGGGCAAGGAACGTGAGGCCACCGGCCGCGCACGGCTGCGTAAGTACGTCACCACCGAAAACGTCACCAAGACCATCCCGGTGGAGCGTGAAGAAGTACGCATCGAGCGGGAGCCCATCACGGACGGCAACCGCGGTGGAGCCTTCGACGGGCCTGCCATTAGCGAAGAAGAGCACGAGGTGGTCCTGCACGAGGAACGCCCCGTTGTTGAGAAGGAAGCCGTTCCCGTGGAGCGGGTCCGCCTGGACAAGGAAGTTGTCCGTGACGATGTCACGGTCAATGAGGAAGTCCGCAAGGAAAACATCGAAACAGACGGCGACACCCGTCGCTGATCGGGACCCGGGGCTCCGGCCCCCAGTTCCGCGGGCAGCCCGGATGAATCAGCTGCCCTGACACGGTGAACGGCGCCGGGAGCCTCCAGGAGGCTCCCGGCGCCGCACTGTTTAAAACGCTGGTGCAGCCGCGCCGGAAGCGGTGGCTGCACCAGCCAGTAGGACGAATATCTTCAGAACTTACGGTTCATCTCTCATTCGCGGCTCCTGTTTTCCCGGTTGACGGTATCCGGGTACACGGCTGGCAGTGTCCACGTCCGGCAGCCAGCAGAAATCACACCATGCCCCCAGCGGGGCGGCGGGTTGTGGTTTCTACCAATTTTACGGCGGGGCAGCGCAAAAAGCGCCGCACGCCGGGGCATTTGATTGGTGATCAGTGGCTCCCCGGAGCCTGTCGTTCGCGGGTCCGGCACGCCCGGCGTGACACCATGGAACACGATGAAACTGCGCGCTGATCAGACCGGAGACCGTGGCCTACCCATGCCGTTGTGGCTGCAGGGTGCCCTTGAAGCGGCGCAGGCGGCCATCATCTCGGCCCTGGTGGTCGTGGCGCCCATCGTTGCCGTCTGGGCCACTGCCGGATTCCAGAACGGGCAGTTCGAAGTCCTGGCCCGCCTGGCCGGGCAGTCCTGGCTCCTGGTCCATGGGGTGCCGCTGGAACTTGCCGGCACAGGACCCGGGACTGCCACCCACGGCGGGTCCGGCATCCTGAGCCTGATTCCGCTGGGCCTGACCCTCATCCCTTTCCTTCTGGCCTGGCGCGCCGGCCGGCGGCTGGCCCGCGCCTCCTATACGGACCAGCTGTGGCAGGCGCTGCTGGGCTCGTGGGCAGTGTACGCAGCGTTCGGCGCCGCTACCGGGTTCGTCTGCCGCAGCGCCGACGTCGGCATCAACCTCTGGTTCGCCATGCTGGTTCCCCTGGTCCCGTTCGGGCTGGGAATGGTGGTTGGCGCCCGGAGGGAGGCCGGGTCCTGGAGCCGGCTCATCGGCGTTGACGCGGTGGACTGGATCTCGCGCACCAGCCAGCACTCACGCTGGGCCGGATCGTACTTCGCGTCCGCGGCGAAAGCGGGGACCGTCGCCGTGCTGTCCGCCCTCACCTTCGCCGCAGTGCTGCTGGCGGCAGACCTGTTCATCCACTGGAACCTGGTGGTTTCCGTTTATGAAGCGCTCGACGCCGGGCCGGTGGGAGGTGCCGCCCTCACCATCGCCCAGCTGGGCTTCCTGCCCAACCTTGTGGTGTTCGCCCTCGCCTGGACGTCGGGCGCCGGTTTTGCGCTGGGGGCGGGCTCCCAGGCCGGGGCGCTGGGGACCGCCGTCGGGCCGCTTCCGTCCATACCGGTCCTGGCTGCCATCCCGTCGGGGTCCCTGGACTACGCCTTCGTGGCCCTGGTTGTTCCGGTGCTGGCAGGTGTCATGGCGGGATGGTGGTTCCTGCGGGAGGGCGAAAACCACTTCGACGAGTGGCTCGCCATCAAGGTGCATGCCCGCTGGTTCACCGCCACCGTCTCCACGCTGGTGCTCGGCGTGCTCGTGGGCGTGGCGGCGGGCCTGCTGACGGCCTGCCTGGCCTGGATCGCCAGGGGGTCAGCCGGCCTTGGCCGCCTGACGGCCATTGGGCCCGACCCCCTGTGGACCGGGCTGTGGGTGGCTGCCGAGGTAGGCATCGGCGTCGTTGTCGGTTACGCTGCCGGACCGTGGCTGGAGCGGGAGAACACCGGGGCGGCGGAACACGATGCGGAGCTGGTCCACTAGAACCGGGCCGCCTCTAGCGGACCTTGGTGGGCAGGACGTCCTGGAACTGGGCCATGCACGCATGGGTGGCCCGGTCCGTCAGCGCCCGGCCCAGGCACGCCTGGTACTCGCGCACCTGGTCAAACAGGACCATGGTGGTGACGATCAGCAGCACCATGACGGCGGCCACCACCAGTCCGGAAATGGTGCCGAGGAGAACCAGCCTGGATTCCTTGAGGCGGATTGACCGGACCAGCAGGACGACCCCCAGGACCAGGCCCGCGGCGGTCAGCACGGTCGCCAGCCACAGGTAGCCGACGTCCAGCTGGTACACGAAGAACGAACCGAGGACCGAGACCACGAACATCCGGAACAGGGTGCGGGTCTTGGCAAGGGAGGCTTTCGCCGCCTCGCTGAGCGGGGGCCTGACCTGCTGCTGCCCGCTCCGGCCCGGTTCGCTGTTCATGTTTTCCAGCGTACGCGAGCCTGCACCTAAGCTGGACCAATGCGTATCGTCGTCCTCGTTTCCGGAACCGGGTCCAATCTCCAGGCAGTTATTGACGCCGTCAAGGCGGGGGACCTCGACGTGGACATCGCAGCGGTGGGCGCGGACCGCGAGGGAACCTACGGCGTCGAGCGTTCCGCTGCCGCCGGGATCCCCACCTTCGTGGTGGACTTCAAGGCCTACCGGGACCGCGCGGACTGGAACGCAGCGCTGACCCGGGCTGTGGCCGCCTACAAGCCGGACGTGGTGGTTTCTTCCGGGTTCATGCGGATCGTCAGCCCGGAGTTCATCGACGCTTTCCACGGCAAATACCTCAACACGCACCCGGCACTGCTCCCCGCTTTCCCCGGTGCGCACGGCGTCCGGGATGCCATGGCGTACGGCGTGAAGGTCACCGGCTGCACCGTGCACTGGGCAGACGCCGGCGTGGACACCGGCCCCATCATTGCCCAGGAAGCCGTGGCCATCGAGGACACGGACACCGAGGAAACCCTGCACGAGCGCATCAAGGTGGTGGAGCGCCGGCTGCTGGTCTCCACCCTGGCCGCCCTGGCGGCAGACCCCGCGTACTCCGCCGCGCCCCACCCCAACTAGGTCGCGCCAAGTGTCGTTTAACCCCCTCAAAACGACAGCTGGCGCTACCTACATTGTTTGAGTGGGCCGAGCCTGTGGATAACGTCCAGCAAAGACAGTTGCGGCTGCCACCATGGGCTGATGAAGGTTCCTCGTCCCATGCCCGGACAATTTGAGTCGCTGCCGTTCACCTTCCGGGAGGCAGTCGACGCCGGCATCACCCGCCGCCGGCTGCGTCACCGGGGCTTGCAGCGGCCCAGCAGGGGCGTCCGGGTGCCGGACTCCTGCGGCCGATCGGATTTGGCCGCTTGCCTCCGGCCCTACACCCTGGTGACGGAATTTGCCGCGGCTTCCCACGCATCCGCTTTTCTGTTGTGGCAGTTTCCAGGGTTCCTGCCAGGCTGCAACGAACCGCTGTTGCATGTCTCCCGTCCCGACACGGTGGCCATCATGCGCCGGCCCGGTGTGAGGGGCCACCGGGGACAGTTTTTCGACGACGAGATTGTCAGCCACCAGGGCCTGCTGGTCACGTCGCGGACCCGGACGTGGCTGGATTGCTCCCGCAAGATGGGCATCGAGGAATTGACCGTTGTTGCAGACCATCTGATCCGATACCCGCGCCCGGAATTCGAAGGCAGATTCGAACCCTATGCAACGCTTGAAGATCTGGCGGAGATGCTGGACAGGCACAAGGGAACACCCGGAATACGCAAGGCCCGTCTTGCCCTTGATTTGGCCAGGGTGGGTTCCGACTCCGCACAGGAAACCAGGCTGCGGCTGGCTCTGGAGTATGCCGGCTTGCCCGAACCTCTACTGAACGTGCCCACGCCGCTGGCCCCCGGCGTCGTACGTCAACCCGACCTGAGCTATCCCGAACAGAAGGTGGCGGTGGAATACGACGGTGAGGGACATTCGGCAGCGGGACAGATTGAGCGGGACATTGCCCGCGAAGAGGATTTCGGACGCGGTGGATGGATTCTTGTGCGAATCTCAAAGCGGCACATGGAACAAGACGCGAAGCTGGCGGTGGCAAAAGTGCGGCGGACAATGCTGGCCGGCGGCTGGTTGCCCGGAGGCTAGAACCAGGTAGCGCCAAGTGTCGTATTGAGGCTCCAGAACGACACTTGGCGCTACCTGGTTGGGAAAGGTTACTCCAGGCGGGCCTGGCGGGTTTCGGGGGAGAAGAACGCCATCCACAGCACGGAGGCCAGCACCAGGGCACCGGCCAGGGCGAAGGATGTGGCCAGCCCGAGTTCCGGCCAGAAGTAGTTGGCGAAGATCAGCGGCCCAAAACCCGCACCGAGCCGGGAGAATGTGGACGCCCAGCCGAATCCGGTGCCGCGCAGTTCGGTGGGATAGAGCTCGGAGACATACGCATAGAGCACCGGAATGGCCACCTGCACCACGAACCCGAACACCAGCAGCCAAGACACCGCGGCCGTGGGGATGTCCACCACGAATGCCACGATCACCAGGGTCAGCGCGGACAGCGGACCGGTGATGGCAAGGATCCATTTGCGCCCCACACGTTCCACCAGGAGCGCCGCCACCACCACGCCCAGGAAGCCGACGGCGGCCATGGACGCCGTGGTGACGAACGCCTTGTACTCGGCGAAACCTGCGCCGATAAGGATCCTCGGCATCCATGTCAGGGACAGGTAGTACACCAGCAGGATGCTGAAGAACAGGGCCCAGGCGGCAGCCGTGATCTTCCAGTTGAACTGCCACACCGAGCGCAGCTGGGTCCAGGCGCTGCCGGCGGAAAGCCGGGGAACGTCCCGGGCGTCGGGAAGGCTGTAGGCGCGGGGTTCCGCCCCGGTGGCTTCCACCAGCCCATCGATGATTTTGGCGGCTTCTTCCCGCCGCCCCTTCCTGATCAGGAACAGCGGGGATTCCGGCACGCTCCGCCGGATCCAGAAGACCAGCAGGGCGGGAAGCACCATCACCAGCATGGTCAGGCGCCAGTCGCCGTAGAGGGCCACCAGTCCGGCGGAGACGAACCCCGCCAGGGCTGCGCCGATGGGCCACCAGCCGTCCATGGCTGTCAGCACCTTGCCGCGCTGCTTCCGGGGGGTGAACTCACCCACCAGGGCGTAATCCACGGGAATGCAGCCGCCCAGGCCAAACCCGGCCATGAACCGGAAGAGGCAGAACCAGATGAAGTCGGGGGCGAACGCGCCCAGGACGGTGAAGACCGAGAACAGCAGCAAGGTGGCGGTGAAGGCCTTCTTGCGGCCCACGGTGTCCGCGATCGTTCCCCAGATGAAGGCACCCAGGGCCATGCCGATCAGGTTTGCGGTACCCACCCAGGCGGCCTCTCCCGCGGAGAGCGACCAGTGCTTGGACAGCAACGGAATCAGGATGCCGTTCAGGGTCACATCCCAGGCGTCGAACATGAAGCCGAGGCCCCCGATCAGGAAGATCCTGCCCTGGACTTTCCATCGCCAGGGCAGTTCCTGGACCACCTGTTCGCCGCTGGGCACAGTGGTGTAAGTGTTCATCGCCGCCTCCTGTTCAAAACTCTAGCCCGCCCCCACAGCGTTCACACTCCGGCTGACACACCGGCCAACCGCGCCTTCGCGATAAACTGGCCCTATCCCCACCAACCGCGGCCCTGTTCCGCGAGATAAGACGGAGACATTTGTGAGCTTCACGCAGCATGAGCGCGTATCCATTGACCGTGTACCCATCCGCCGGGCCCTGATCTCGGTTTACGACAAAACCGGTCTGGAGGAGCTCGCAACGGGCCTGCACGCCGCGGGCGTAAAGCTCGTCTCCACCGGTTCCACGGCCAAGAAGATCGCCGCCGCGGGCATTCCCGTGCAGGAGGTTGAGGAAGTCACCGGTTCGCCCGAGATGCTGGACGGCCGCGTCAAGACGCTGCACCCGCGCGTCCACGGCGGAATCCTGGCGGACCGCCGCGTCCCCGCCCACATGGAAACCCTCGCCAGCATGGACATCGAAGCCTTCGACCTGGTGGTGGTGAATCTCTACCCGTTCGTGGAAACCGTCAAGTCCGGTGCCGCGCAGGATGACGTCGTGGAGCAGATCGACATCGGCGGCCCCGCCATGGTGCGGTCGGCCGCGAAGAACCACGCCGCCGTCGCCATCGTGGTGGATCCGTCCTTCTACGGCCAGGTGGTGGAGGCTGCCGCCGCCGGTGGCTTCGACCTGAAGACGCGCCGCCGCCTCGCTGCCAAGGCATTCGCCCACACCGCTGCCTACGACAACGCGGTGGCCACCTGGACCGCCAGCCAGTTCCTGGACGAGGACGGCGACGGCGTCATCGACTGGCCCGCCTACGCCGGCCTGTCCCTGGAGCGTTCCGAGGTCCTGCGCTACGGCGAGAACCCGCACCAGCAGGCTGCCCTGTACGTGGACAAGGCTGCGCCGATGGGCATCGCCCAGGCGGACCAGCTGCACGGCAAGGCCATGAGCTACAACAACTTCGTTGACGCCGACGCCGCCCTGCGTGCCGCCTACGACTTCGCTGAGCCCGCCGTCGCCATCATCAAGCACGCCAACCCGTGCGGTGTGGCCGTCGGCTCCGCCGATGCCGCGGACCCCATCGCCGATGCCCACGCCAAGGCGCACGCCTGCGATCCGGTCTCGGCGTTCGGTGGCGTCATCGCCGCGAACCGCACCGTGACTGCCGGGATGGCCAACACCGTCAAGGACATCTTCACCGAGGTGGTCATCGCTCACGGCTTCGAGCCCGAGGCAGTGGAGATCCTCTCCAAGAAGAAGAACATCCGCCTGCTCGCCCTGCCCGAGGGCTACGGCCGCTACCCCACGGAGTTCCGCCAGGTTTCCGGCGGCATGCTGGTCCAGGTCACGGACAAGGTGGACGCTGAAGGCGACAACCCCGCCAACTGGACCCTCGCCGCCGGTGAAGCCGCGGACGACAAAACCCTCGCGGACCTCGCCTTCGCCTGGACCGCCTGCCGGGCCGCGAAGTCCAACGCCATCCTCCTGGCAGAGAACGGCGCCGCAGTGGGCATCGGCATGGGCCAGGTCAACCGCCTGGATTCCTGCCGCCTGGCCGTGGAGCGGGCCAACACCCTGGGCGTCACGGTGGAGTCCGACGTCGAGGGTGCCGGCGGCGCTTCCAACGCGAGCGGTTCAGGCGCACCTGAGCGGGCCCGCGGTGCCGTGGCCGCCTCCGACGCGTTCTTCCCGTTCGCCGACGGACTGCAGATCCTGATCGACGCCGGCGTCCGCGCCGTGGTGCAGCCGGGCGGTTCCGTCCGGGATGAGGAAGTGATTGCGGCAGCGAACGCCGCCGGCATCACGATGTACTTCACCGGAGCCCGCCACTTCTTCCACTGATCCCCACCGCTTCATCGCGGGCCCGGATTAACGACGACGGCGCCCGTCCCCTGCGCAGGGGACGGGCGCCGTCGTCGTTGTGCTGGTTAGTCCTGGTCGTCTTGGCCGGGGCCGGGCTCCGGGAGTTGAATCTCCCGGGCCTTTGCCGCCGCCATCCGCTCCTCTGTCCAGTACTCGAGGACTTCCTCGGGGGACTGGGTCAGGTCCACGTGGCTGACGGGATCCTCCTTCGGATCAGGTGCCTTAGGACTTTGCTGCACTGTTGAAGGTTGCCTGGATGACTTTTCCCCAGTACGGGCCGTACATCACAGCTGAGCCGTTGTAGCCATAGCTGTTGATGGAGTTCTGTACGCCGTCTGAGCCGATGCCGATGAACCACGGGCCACCCGAGGAGCCGCCCGTCATGTCGCACGGGATGCCCTGGGTACCGAACTGGGGGTTGTTGGGGTCATCCGTGGCCGTACCGGTGCAGCTGAACAGGGACGTGCCGTTGAACGGCGAGGCCTGCGGGTAGCCGTACGACGTGTAGGTCAGGCCCCGTGCCTGGTTGAAGGCAGTGCCAGAGCCGCCGACAACGTCGGTGAGCCGGTCTCCGTTGCTGTCCGTATTCACGACGGCGAAGCCGGTGTCGTAGGTCATGTCGCCGTTGGAGGCCCACTGGGTGGGGGCGTACAGGGCCCTGGCGGTCCACTTGCCGTAGGGTGCCGCGCCGTTGTCGTAGGCGGGCACGAAGACGAAGTTGGTGGCGTACGCGCCTGGGCCCTCGTTTACGCAGTGACCGGCGGTAGCCACGGTGCTGCCGTTGGTCGAGGCCACGGCGTTGCCCGAGCACACATAGTTGGTGCCGCCCATGGTGAAGAAGACTTTGCCGATGTGGGAGACGGGATTCTCGCTCTGGGCAATGGTGGGCTTGCCCTTGGTCCCCTTGGTGGAGGAAGGCTTGCCCTTCTCGACCAGGGCGGCGCTGGAGCGGTTGCCGCGGCCCAGCGCCTTGCCGGCCAGGGTGTCACCTGAAACGGCGCTCTGCATGCGCTCCGGAGTCCAGTAATCCGCTGCGCCGGCGGCATTGAGGGTGACGCCGGCCACGGACGGGGCTTCATGCCCATCCGACGGTGCGGGCGCGGCTGAGGCCCCGCCGGCCGAGGTGAGTGCCAGCACGGCGGCAGCCGAGAAAGTCAGGAGGCCGGAAGCCAGAGACCTGGTGCGAGTCATTGTTGTCCTGTCTGAACGGGGTTTGGGCCCTGGATCGGGAGTGACTTAGCGAATTTATCGCCACCGGACAAGTTTGTACACAGTAGTGAGATATCAAATACCGGCTTAGGACCCTTTCACTGCCCCGGCCGCCCCTTGGTGGCGACGGCGGCCCCGGCACCCGGGCGTGTCCCGCCGTCGGCCGTTCTCCATCGCTGTAATCCTGCCCACCGCCGGGGTAACGCTGGGACTCCGGTACGGTTCAACGCCATGTCCTCGGGTAAGTTGTACATGGTGAAATAGACCGAATTTTTCACAACCAAGCCGACCCACAGGGAGACGCCCGCGCATGTCCAAGATTATCTACACCCACACCGACGAAGCGCCGATGCTGGCTACCTATTCGTTCCTGCCCATCATCGAGGCGTTCGCTTCGACTGCAGGTGTGGAGGTGGAGACCCGCGACATTTCGCTCGCCGGCCGCATCATTGCTGTGTTCGGTGACTACCTCACCCCGGAGCAGCAGATCGGTGACGCCCTTGCTGAACTCGGTGAGCTGGCGAAGACGCCGGAAGCCAACATCATCAAGCTGCCCAACATCAGCGCCTCCATCCCGCAGCTGAAGGCGGCCATCGCCGAGCTGCAGGGCCAGGGCTACGCCCTGCCGGATTACCCGGACAACCCCTCCTCCGACGAGGAAACCGCCATCCGCTCGCGCTACGACAAGATCAAGGGCTCCGCCGTGAACCCGGTCCTGCGTGAAGGCAACTCGGACCGCCGCGCCCCGCTGTCCGTCAAGAACTACGCACGCCAGAACCCCCACTCCATGGGCGCCTGGACCTCCGACTCCAAGACCAACGTGGCCACCATGGGCCAGGACGACTTCCGTTCCAACGAGAAGTCCGTGGTCATCGAGTCAGACGGCACCATCGCCATCCAGCTGGTCCGTGAAGACGGGTCCGTGAAGGTCCTGAAGAAGGCTTTCCCGGTCCTGGCCGGTGAGGTCATCGACGGCACCGTGATGCGCGCCGCCGCCCTGGACGAGTTCCTGAAGGCCCAGGTTGCCCGCGCCAAGGAAGAAGGCGTGCTGTTCTCCGCGCACCTGAAGGCCACCATGATGAAGGTCTCGGACCCCATCATCTTCGGCCACGTGGTCAAGGCCTACTTCTCGGAACTGTTCCAGACTTACGGCAAGCAGCTCTCCGCCGCCGGCATCAGCCCCAACAACGGCCTTGCCGCCATCCTCAGCAGCCTCGAGGACCTGCCGGAAGACGTCCGCGACGGCGTGCAGAACCTGATCAAGAAGGGCCTGGAAGACGGTCCCGCCCTGGCCATGGTGGACTCTGACAAGGGCATCACCACCCTGAACGTCCCCAGCGACGTCATCGTGGACGCCTCCATGCCCGCCATGATCCGCAGCTCGGGCCACATGTGGGGCCCGGACGGCAAGGAAGCGGACACCCTGGCCGTGCTGCCGGACAGCTCCTACGCCGGCATCTACCAGGTGGTCATCGATGACTGCCGCGCCAACGGCGCCTACGACCCCACCACCATGGGCACCGTGCCCAACGTCGGCCTCATGGCACAGGCGGCCGAGGAATACGGCAGCCACGACAAGACGTTCGAGATCCAGGAAGCCGGCAAGGTACAGGTCGTTGACGGCTCCGGCAACGTCCTGATCGAGCACGAAGTCTCCGAGGGCGACATCTGGCGCGCCTGCCAGACCAAGGACGCCCCCATCCGCGACTGGGTCAAGCTGGCCGTCACCCGCGCCCGCGCCTCCCAGACCCCCGCCGTGTTCTGGCTGGACGAGGAACGTGCCCACGACGCCAACCTGATCGCCAAGGTCAACGAATACCTGAAGGACCACGACACCGAGGGCCTGGACATCCAGATCATGGCCCCGGTCAAGGCCACTGCCTTCACCCTGGAGCGCATCCGCAAGGGCCAGGACACCATCTCCGTCACGGGCAACGTGCTCCGCGACTACCTGACGGACCTGTTCCCCATCCTGGAACTGGGCACCAGCGCCAAGATGCTCTCCGTGGTCCCGCTGATGAACGGCGGCGGACTCTTCGAGACCGGCGCCGGCGGCTCGGCCCCGAAGCACGTCCAGCAGCTGCTCAAGGAAAACCACCTCCGCTGGGACAGCCTGGGTGAGTTCCTGGCCCTGGCCGTGAGTTTCGAACACCTGGCCACCACCACGGGCAACGCCCGCGCCCAGGTCCTGGCCGACACGCTGGACCGCGCCACCGGCACCTTCCTGCTGGAGAACAAGTCCCCGAGCCGCCGTGCCGGCGAACTGGACAACCGTGGCAGCCACTACTTCCTGGCCCGCTACTGGGCCGAGGAACTGGCCAAGCAGACGGACGACGCCGACCTGGCCGCCGCGTTCAGCTCGGTCGCCAACGAGCTTTCCTCCAAGGAGGAAACGATCGTGGGCGAGCTGGCCGAGGTCCAGGGCTCACCTGTGGACATCGGGGGCTACTACCGCCCGGATGACGCCAAGGCTTCGTCCGTGATGCGTCCTTCCGCCACGCTGAACAAGGTCATCGCCAGCCTGGCCTAGTACCGGCTGGTAAGGCAGAGAGAAGCGGTGCCCCGGTTTCCACCGGAGCACCGCTTCTTTTGCTTTGTCACCTAGCCTGGGCGCGGTTCAGTTCTTGCCTTTGCCCTTGTCGCCGTTGTTCTTGCCGCCGTCCGCTCCGTTGCCGGCGGCACTGCCCTGTGCCGGGGCCGGTGCGGGAGCTGCCTGCGACGCAGGTGCGGGGGAGGGATCCTGGGCTGCCTGGGCGGCGGCAACGCGGGCGTCTTCGGCAGCCTTCGCGGCCGCCGCCTGAGCGGCAACTGCTTCAGTGAGGTCTGCCCGGACGGCGGTGGCCACGGTGGTGATGCTGCGGCGCCGCTCTTCGGAGACCTGGCCCTTCGCCTGGGCAGCCGAAAGGTCCGCTTCGAGGCCCTCCAGTGCCTTGAGCGCGGCTGCGGGATCGTTTTGGGAGGAAGCCTGGGTCACCTCAAGGACCCGCGCCTGGAGCTGTGTTGCCGCTTCGCGCTGCAGCCCGCTCCCGGGGGCGGCACAGGCGTTGAGGAAGGTGGCCGCCAGCAGGGCCGCCGCGCAGGCCAGCAGCAGCCGGCCCGGCACGGCCTGCCGAAGGGTCACGGCGCCACGCTCTTTTGAAGTTCCTGCAGGTGGTCGCCCAGGACACCGGTTACCGTGGGGTAGGGGACGACGTCGGCGGGCCGGGCGGAGATGCTCATCATCACCGCGGCAGCGGCTGCGGCAATCACCAGGGCAGCGAGCACCACGGCAAGCCAGATCCGCTGGTTCCGTGAGAGGCGGGGCTTGCCGGAAGCCTTGGCAGGGGAGGGGGTGGCCGCCGTCCCGGAACCGGATTGCCGGACAGAATCAGATGCGGGCGCAGGATCAGATGCGGTCGCAGGAGCCTGGGCCGACGGATCGTCAGAGGACCCCGTCGCTCCGGTGGCCCCGGCTGCCTCCCGGACGTCATCCACCGACTCTTCGGCAGTGATGGTCGGAGGGTGGAAGGGCATGGCCGGCAGTACCCGCGTGGTCTCCGGCGCCAGTTCTCCGGGCGTTGAGGCCGGGGAAACCAACGCCTGGCGGAGGGCGGTCTCTATGTCGGCGGCCGATGGCCGCTCCAGCGGCTCGATGGTGGTCATGGACCGGATGAGGTCGGCCCACTCGGCGGGGACGTCGTCGGGAATTTCCGGGGCGCGGTGAAGCCGGGCAACCGCGGATTCCACCGCGCTGCCGGGGTATTCCACGGTGCCCTTGATGCATTCCAGCAGAACCAGCCCGAAGGAGTAGATGTCCGTGGCTGACGACAGCGGCTTGCCCAGGGCCTGTTCCGGGCTGAGGTAGGCGGCGGTGCCCACCATGGTGCCCGTGGCAGTGAGCCGGGTGGAATCCACGATCCTGGCGATGCCAAAGTCCGTGAGCTTGGGCCGCAGCGGCTCGCCGGGACGGATCTGGACCAGGAGGATGTTGCCCGGTTTGATGTCGCGGTGGATGATGCCCAGGCCGTGCACATAGGCCAGCGCGTCCGCGATGCCTGCGCCGATGACGCTCAGCTCTTCAAGGGGTACCCTGCTGTGCCGGATACGGGCGCGCAGGTCCTGGCCCTCCACGAGCTCCATGGTCAGGAACGGCCGGGGCTCATCCGGAATGCGGTCATCGATACCGGCGTCGAAGAGGGTCACCAGGCCGGGGTGGTTGAGTGTGGCGAGGAGCTGGATCTCCGCTTCCTGGCGTTTGAGTTCATCCGCGTCCGGGGCCTGCGGGGCGAAGAGCTTCAACGCCACATCGCGGCCCAGGTTTTCGTCCCGCGCACAGTACACCGATGACATTCCGCCGCGGCCGATGACATCACCCAACCGGTAGCGACCGCCGACAACTTCATTCTTGATGGAGCTAGGCGATTCCGCCACCATGACCGTTCCTCCCGGTGCGCTGCGGCACTGTCGTACCTCAAATTATACGGGCGGTGAGGTGGAAGCAGCGATTGACCAGGGCTTCCCGTTCCGGCACGCCGACGGCCCGGCGGCGATTTTACGAACCTTCGCCGCCGGACCACCGGCTTCAAGGACATGTGTGCTGACGACATGTTTCTTGTGCTGTTGTTGTGTTTCGGGGCTGCTGTCCTCCTTCCGTCAGCCCGCCGGGTGCTGCCGCTTCAGGCGCACAGGCGCGGGCGGTTACTGTTCTGCCGTGGGGCCGCTAGGACACCTTGCGCTTGCGGAGCGCCAGGAGTCCGGCGGCCAGGAGCAGCAGGGCCAGGGGGACCAGCGATCCGTCCCAGCCGGTCTTGGCGAGGCCGGTGTGGGCAGCGCCTCCGTTGGCAAGGGCAGCATTACCGGCGGCCGTGTTGCCGCGGGGGACCGTTACGGTGCCGATTGCCCCGCCCACCGCGGTTGAGCCGGCCGGTGCTGCCGTGAAGCCCTCTGTTCCTGTATCACCGGCGCCACCGCTGGAGTCGCCGCCCGGGGTGTCCGAGCCCGGGGTGCTGGTGCCGGGATCCATCGTTCCGGGATCAGCTGTTCCCGGGTCAAGGGTTCCGGTGTCGCCCGTGGTTCCGTCACCCGGGGTGGTGCCGGGATCGGAAGTTCCCGGCGTGCCTGTGGTGTTGTCGCCGCCGAGCCCGAGGTCAATGCCAAGATCGACCACAGCATCCAGGCCGCTGCCGCCTGCTGTCCCGGAGCCCACAGCAGCACCAAGGTCCGCGGCTGCATCGATGACACCTGCCGTGTCACCGTCCGTGACAGACCCTAGGGTGATGCCGAGGGCTGCGTCCACCGTGCTGCCAGCCCCGGTGGCGTCACCATCGGTGAGGCCGCCCAGGCCCAGGCCTGCGGCTGCATCGACCGCGAGGTCTGCCACGGTGCCGTCCGTAGTCCCGGTGCCGGTGGTGCCGAGGCCGAGGTTGACGTCTGCCGCGGCTGCCGTGCCGGTGGTGCCGGTGGTGCCGAGGCCGAGGTTGACGTCTGCCGCGGCTGCCAGGTCGGTGGTGCCGGTGGTGGCGGGGTCGGTGGTGGTCACCGTGCCGAGGCCGAGGTTGACGTCTGCCGCGGCTGCCAGGTCGGTGGTGCCGGTGGTTGCGGGGTCGGTGGTGGTCACTGTGCCGAGGCCGAGGTTGACGTCTGCTGCCGCTGCCAGGTCGGTGGTGCCGGTGGTTGCGGGGTCGGTGGTGGCCACAGTCCCGAGTCCGAGGTCCACGGCGGCACCGACGGCGAGGTTCGTCGTGGTGCTGTCCGTCGTTCCGGTGCCGATGGCGGCGGGATCAGTGGTCGCCACAGTCCCCAGTCCGAGGTTGACGTCCACTGCGGCGGCGACACCTGTTGATCCGGCCGGCGTTGGGTCACCCAGCAGGCCCAACGACGTCGAGTCAGCGGGTGCCGCCGCCGAGATGAGGGCGGAGGCGGAAAGGTCCGTCCCGCTGGTGGTGTCCGCCGCGTTGGCGGTGGCGCAGCCGAAGGCCAGGAGGCCGCCGGCAAAGAGGGTGCTCAGCAACCCCCTGCGAAGGGTGCAGTTCATGGTGTTTACTCCTGAAATAGTTGAGTGTCCGGGCGCTGGACAGCTGCCCGTAAAGCCGCGTGCTGCCCTCGGGAGGGCAGAGGGCCTCAACTAGTCAGGGGAAGAGCCGGGGTCGAACGACACCGGCGCAGGGGCATGCTCGGAGGACCGGTCGGCGCGAACACTTCCGGCCCGGTCAAAATCAAAGTCGAAAGGGTCGAGCCACGCAGCGGCAGGGGACGCTCCGCCCGCTGATCCTCCGCTGCCCGTGCCGGACGCCGGGGCTGCCGGAGCCTGGGCAGGCAGGGGCAACGGGTCCGGCAGGGGCTGCTCCTGGACGGCGCCAGCCATCACGGATTCCCCGGACTGCGGCGCCGCCGTATGGGCCAGGATGCCCGCGCCCGCGGCTTCCATGCCCGCGCCGGGGTGGGCTGCTGGTTCCGTGGATGAGACTTCAACAGCCTGGTCAGATTCCGGGGCCGTGTTCATGGCACCCGGCGCATCGTCCACGGCTGCCGGTTGATCCTGCGCGGGAGCAGGGACCACCTCGGCGGGAACGTCCACTTGCACGGCATCCAAGGGCGGGACGGGCAACGGAACAGTTCCGGTCAAAAGATCTGAAACCGGTTGGAGCACAGGCTCCAGGACCGGAACCGCCTCGGCTGCAGGGGCTGCGACTTCCTGGGCTACACCGGCAGCCACAGTATCGGCCAGCTCAGCAAGGGGAGCCGAGACCTCTGAAACCGTTCCGGCCGGAACCACCTGGTCCACCACGGGAACGGCGGCAATAAGGTTGTCCGCGAGGCCGGCAACCGGCGTTACGACAGGCTGCAGCAGCCCGGGGGACGCGGCTGGTCCAGCCGCGGACCCCGCAGGGACCGGTGAAACCGCAGCTGCAAGATCCTGGCTCAGGGAAGACACCGAACTGGTGGCGCCGCCGAGCAGTGAAGTGGAATCGGTCCCGGCATCGGCAGTTGCAGCCGTTGATGAAAGAGTCAACCAGGTGGCCGCGGCTGCTCCTGCCAGGAGCAGTGGGCGCAGGGCATGCCATGGCGAACTACTACGAGCCATGCGTACCACCCCCCAGTGACCGGCGCAATCGATGCTTTCTAAATGCTAAGACTGCTTATCGCCTGAAGTCCAGCATTCACTAAAGGGAATTTACAAATGCCGGAAACGGGTGCAGAAACTGTCACGGCAGAATCGGGCAGTCACAGTGGCGTGACCAGCGGGCAAAAGCTGCCCGCCGCCGTCGAACGCAGCCTTTGATGATCCTGCTAGTGGCTGTCGTTGGGGTAGGTCACGCCGAGCTGTGCGCGCACACCGTCGAAGAGGCGCATGGTGTTCAGGGTGTCCTCAAGCGGCATGACCGGACTCTCGGTCAGCCCCTGCTGGACACACCTCATCACCTCGCGCAACTCGTAGGCGTAGCCCTTTCCCACGACGTCGAAGGTCTCCGTCCGGCGGTCCTCCCACCCCTTCGCGATGACCAGTTCGCGGGGGTTGTTGATGGAACCCACGCTTTGCAGGAAGCCCAGGCTGCCGGCCACCGTGGCAGTGCGGGGTCCGTGGGCCAGCAGGGAGGAGGTGAGCTGGACCTGGGCGGCGTGGCCGTAGCCAAGGCTCAGGGCGTTCTGCGCATCGACGCCGTCGTCGTTGACGAAGCCCGTGGCGCTGACGGTCTGCGGGAAGCCAAGCGTGCCGAGCGCCCACAGGAGCGGGTACACGGACAGATCCAGCAGTGCGCCCCCGCCGTCCTTCCGGGCCCACAGCCTGGCGTTGGGGGAGTACGGTGCCGGGAAGCCAAGGTCAGCGGTCACCCAATGGATGTCGCCCAGCTCTCCGGAAGCAGCGATGTCGAAGGCACGCTGCATCGAGGGCAGGAACCGGCTCCAGACCGCCTCCATGAGGAAGAGCTTGCGGCTGCGCGCCACCTCGATGAGTTCCGCCGCTTCCCGGGCGTTGATGGTGAAAGCCTTCTCGCACAGCACGTGCTTGCCGGCGTTGAGGGCGGCGAGAACCATCTCGTGGTGCTGCGCGTGCGGCGTCGCGACGTACACAACATCCACGGCGTCATCGGCCAGCAGCCGCTGGTAGCCGGGCACCCCGCCGTCGTCCCCGTACGCCTTGGAAAAGTCATACGCCACGGCAAACGCGTCCGCGGTGTCCTGCGCCCTGGAACTGACCGCATACAGCTCGGCATCTTCAAGCAGCGCGAGATCCTGCGAGACGGCGCGGGCAATGCTGCCCGTGGCGATGATTCCCCAGCGCAGGGGAGCCCCGGTGGCGGACCGGGGATCCTGGTTGGGCTGGCTGGAAAGCCACGGCTTTGCGATCGGAGCAGTCATAGCTGCAATCCTGTCACAGGGCCGCCGGACGGCCCCGGAATTCCGCGCCCCGTGCGGTGGCTGGCAGCGGAAAGAGGCCGACGGCGGGAGGACGCTTTGGGCGCTCCCCCCGCCGACGGCCCTGCCGGGCCCGGTTTCTCTGGGTCAGGTTTCTCCGGGTCAGGCCGTGGCGGCGACGGCGCTCCGTCCCCGGACCGGCTCTTCCGTCAGCTTGCCCTGCTGCAGGCGGAACCGGCGGTCGGTCTTGTTCGCCAGGACCCTGTCGTGGGTGACCACCAGGATGGTGGTGTTGTGGTCGCGGCTCAGCGAGCTGAGGAGCTCGATGATGTGGTCGCCGGTCTGCTCATCCAGGTTGCCCGTGGGCTCGTCCGCCAGGATCAGTTTCGGCTCATTGGCCAGGGCGCGGGCAATGGCCACGCGCTGCTGCTCGCCGCCGGAGAGCCTGTTGATCCGCCGGTCGTGCTTGGACGGATCAAGCTGGACCTGTTCCAGCAAGTCCTTGGCGCGCTGCAGCCGCGCGGCCTTGCGGACCCCCGCGAACTCCATGGGCAGCATGACGTTGTCCACGGCGGACAGGTTGGGGATCAGGTTGAACTGCTGGAACACGAAGCCGATGTCCCGGCGCCGGTATTCCGTCAGCTTGGTGTCCGGCAGGCTTGCCAGGCTCACGCCGTCCACCACGACGTCCCCGCTGGTGGGTTTGTCCAGCGCACCCAGCAGGGACAGCAGGGTGCTCTTGCCGCTGCCGCTCTTGCCCACGATGGAGGCCAGGGTGCCCTGCTCCAGGACAAAGCTGACATCGTTGACCGGCTTGATGGTGCGGTCACCGGAGTTGAAGGTGCGGACCAGGTTCTTGACTTCAATCATGGCTATTCTCCTCGCAGGACTTCGATGGGACGGATGCGCGCGGTAAGCAGCGCGGGGACCAGGGCGCCGATAATGGCCACGCCGAACACGGCGGCGATGCCACCGGCGATCACGCCCGGCGATGCGCTCGCGGTGACCGAGTTCAGGAGCTGGGAGGCGCCGCCGAAGGGGCCGCCCTGGCCGCCCGGGAAGCCGCCCGCCCCGCCGGGGCCGCGGCCCGTGCTGGCAGTGGTTGTGGTGGTGTTGCTGCTGATCAGGGCGGACGCGATGCCGCCGCTGGCGAAGGATGCTATGGCTGCGCCCACTGCGCTGCCCAGGGCCGCGAGGACCAGGGCTTCGAGGACGAACTGCAGGCCGATGGTGCGGTTGGGGGCGCCGATGGCTTTCAGGACCCCGATTTCGCGGCGGCGCTCGCGGACCAGCATCACCATGATGAGCAGGATGATCAGGCCAGCGGTTCCGAGGGCGGCAATGAAGGCGATGAAGGAGATGTTCTTGACGCTGTCCAGGGAGCTGACGGCGGTCTGCAGGTTCTGCCCCTGGGTGACGTCGGCCTTGCCACTGCCCAGGGCGGCCTGCAGGGCCGTCTTGGTGGTGGCGACGTTGTCCATGGAATTGACCGTGACGATCATGCTGGACAGTTCGCCCGGTGTCCCGGCGAGCGACTGGGCGGTGGGGAGCGTGAGGTAGGCGGCGTTGTTCCCGAACGCCGTACCGGCGTCGAACAATCCGGTCACCGTGTAGGTCTGGTCGTTGATGGTGAAGGTGGACCCAACGGTGAGGCTGTTTTTCTCCGCCAGCGTGGTGCCCAGCAGTGCTCCCGTGGACACTGCCGAGTAGTCGCCCAGTCCGGTGCCCTGCGTAATGTTCAGTGCCTTGCCCGTGGTGTCCACTTCAGCGCCGATACCCGTGGCGGTGATCGGCAGGGACCGGACCGGCTGCTGCGTGCTTCCGGTGGATCCGGTGGTTCCGTTGGCCTGCTGGTTGCGGTTGCCCAGGGTGCCTGCATCCACCGCGGCGGTGAGGCTTGTGGTCAGGGGCGCTGCGGCCTGGCCGCCGGGGCCTCCCTGCCCGGTTTGGCCGCCCGGTGCGGTTTGTCCAGCCTGCGCCGTTTGTGCCGCGGCAGCCGCCGCGTTCCGCAACCGCAGGGATGAGGTCCCGACGACGGCGCTGACGTTGGGGACGCCGGCGGCGGTGGCTGCCTGGGCGGCTGTGAGCGGCTCTCCGCCGCCTTCGAAGCCTTGGCCGCCGGCGGGGTTGACGGTCAGGACGGTGCCGACGGAGGCGTTGAGCTCCTGCACTTTCGCCCCGACTGCCTGGTTCGCCACCAGCATGGCCAGTGCCAGGCCAATGGCGACGGCCAGCACCGCAACAACAGCTGCGGTGCGGACCTTGTTTCTGAAGGCATTGCCTACGCTTCGGGCAAGGACGCTCACGTTACTCCTATGGCTCAGGTGCCGGCGCGGGAGGCCGGCTTCCCATCAACCCTCGCCGGGCATCCTGTGCCGCAATCCGGCCGGACCTGTGTTTGGCCTGTGAAGGATGTTGCTGTTGAGGCAGGACGCAGGAAAGCCCGGTCCTGTTGAAGGACCGGGCTTTCCGCTTGCCGGGGTTTACCCGGCGTTACCGACTGTGTTACTTGGTGATCGGGCCGAGTACGGGATCGTCCGTGTAGGCCGTCTTGACGTTGGCCGAGGTCACGATGACCGGCTCCAGCAGGTAGGCGGGAACAACCTTGTTGCCATTGTTGTAGGACTTGTCGTCGTTGACCTCAGGCTTCTTGCCGGCCTGCAGGTCCTTGACCATGGTGATGGCGTGCTCAACGAGCTTGCGGGTGTCCTTGTTGATGGTGGAGTACTGCTCGCCTGCGATGATCGACTTGACCGACTCAACCTCGGAGTCCTGGCCGGTGACAACCGGGATCGGCTTGCCGGCAGCCTTGACCGAGGTCAGGATTGCGCGGGCCAGGGTGTCGTTGGGGGAGAGGACGCCGTCCACGTTGGCGCTGGTGTAGCTGCCGCTGAGCAGGGTGTCCATGCGGCGCTGGGCGTTTTCAGCCTTCCAGCCCTGGGTCACGGCCTGCTCGAAGCTGTTCTGCCCGGAGACGACCTTCAGGGTGCCGTCGTCGATCTTGGGCTTCAGGACGCTCATGGCACCGTTGAAGAACACCTTGGCGTTGGCATCGTCCGGGGAACCGGCGAACAGTTCGATGTTGTACGGACCAGTGGGCTTCTTCGCCTTCATGCCGTCCAGCAGGGCCTGGCCCTGGAGCACGCCGACCTTGAAGTTGTCATAGGCCACGTAGTAGTCCACGTTGTCCGTGTTCAGCAGGAGGCGGTCGTACGCGATGATCGTGGCGCCGGCGTCCTTGGCCTGCTTGAGCTGGGTACCCAGCTGGGAGCCGTCGATGGCGCCCACGATAATGACCTTGGCACCCTTGGTGACCATGGCGCTGATCTGGTTCTGCTGCTCCGACACGCCGCCGTTGGCGAACTGGACGTCAGCCTTGAACCCGGCACCGTTGAGGCCGTCGTTGAACAGCTTTTCGGCCAGGACCCAGTTTTCACTGGTCTTCTGGGGGAGGGCAACGCCGATGGAGGACTTCTGGTCGAATCCCGCGGCACCGGTGCTGGACCCGCCGGACGGCTCCGAGCGGCCGCAGCCCGTCAGCGCCAGTGCTGCGATGGCAGCTACCGCTGCGGCCTTTCCTGCTTTACCAAACATTCGCATTGTTGGTTCTCTTTCTTTGAGTGATGGAACGGTATTCAGGCTGCAAACTTCAGGCTTCCCTGGCGATCGCTTCCTTGGTGGAGGTGGTTTCGTCGGGCTGGATGGGGCTGCTGGGTCCGCCGGAGGGACGGTTCATGTTCCGGGTCAGCATGCCGATGATGGAGCGTTTGCCCTGGGACTTGTTGTAGACGTCGAAGGCGACGGCGATCAGGAGCACCAGGCCCTTGATGATCTGGGTGAGGTCGGCGCCGACGCCGAGGAGCTGCAGGCCGTTGTTGAGCACTGCCATGACCAGGCCACCAATGATGGAGCCGACCACGGTACCCACACCGCCGGTCACTGCCGCGCCGCCAATGAAGACGGCGGCGATGGCGTCCAGCTCCCAGCCCACGCCGTCGAAGGGTCCTGATGCGGTGGAGCGGCCCACGAAGATCATGCCGGCCAGGCCGGCCAGGATGGACATGTTCATCATGACCAGGAAGTTGACCTTCTTGGACTGGACGCCGGAGAGTTCGGCCGCATGCCGGTTGCCGCCGACGGCGTAGACGTGGCGGCCCAGGATGGTGCGGGAGGAGATGAAGCCGTAGATCAGTACCAGCACGGCCAGGATCAGGCCGGGGATGGGGAACGAGGTGCCGGGACGGCCGGTGGCGAAGAGGTACGTGGCGTAGAGGATGGCGGCGCAGATGAGCACCAGCTTCAGCACGGTGACCCACATTTCGGGGACCTCGGCGCCGAGCGCCTTGGCCCGGGCCCGGGAGCGGAGTTCGCCCACCACGACGAAGACCGCGACTGCGACACCCATCAGGATCGTGAAGTTGTTGTAGCCGGTGTCCGGACCCACCTCGGGCAGGTAGCCGGAGCCGATGTACTGGAAGTCGTTGGGTACGGGAATGGTGTTGGACTTGCCCACGAACTGGTTGAAGCCGCGGAAGAGGAGCATGCCGGCCAGCGTCACGATGAAGGCGGGGATGCCCACATACGCGGTCCACCAGCCTTGCCAGGCGCCGATGACCGCACCCAGCACCAGGCCCAGCAGGACGCCTGCCCACCACGGGATGCCCCAGTCGCGGATGGCGAGGGCGACGGTGACGCCGACGAACGCGGCGACGGAGCCGACCGAGAGGTCGATGTGGCCTGCGATGATCACCAGCACCATGCCGATGGCCAGGATCAGGATGTAGGAGTTGCCGTTGAAGAGGTTGATGACGTTGCCGGGGGTCAGCGTCCGGCCTTCGGTGGCGAACTGGAAGAAAATGATCAGGGCCACGAGGGCAAAGATCATGCCGAATTGGCGGGTGTTGCCGCCAAACAGCTTTTTGAGGGCGTTCATGGTGTCAGTCCTTGTGTCCGGAAGGTTCTGGATGGGCCAGAGGGTCAGGCGGCTTTTCGGGTGGCGGAGGTCATCAGCTTCATCAGGCTTTCCTGGCTGGCCTCGTCTTTGTTCAGGACACCTGTGATGGCGCCTTCGAAGATGGTGTAGATGCGGTCGGACAAGCCCAGGAGCTCGGGCAGTTCGGAAGAGATGACGATGACTCCCTTGCCCTGGTTGGCCAGCTGCTGGATGATCCCGTAGATCTCGTATTTGGCTCCGACATCGATGCCGCGGGTGGGTTCATCCAGGATCAGCAGGTCCGGGTCGGTGAACATCCACTTGGCCAGGACCACCTTCTGCTGGTTGCCGCCGGACAGCTTGGCCACGCCTTCCTCCACGGAGGGCGTCTTGGTGCGCAGTGACTTGCGGTACTGCTCGGCCACCGTGAACTCCTGGTTGGGGTCAACCACCGAGTTGTGGCTGATCTTCTTCAGGGCGGCTGCCACGGTGGTGGTCTTGATGTCATCGAGGAGGTTCAGGCCCAGGGTCTTGCGGTCCTCGGTGACGTATCCCAGCCCGGCGTCGATCGCCTGGCGGACGTTCTTGAGGACCACTTCCTTGCCGTCCTTGTAGATGTGGCCGTCAATGAAACGGCCGTAGGAGCGGCCGAAGACGGAGCGGGCCAGTTCGGTGCGTCCGGCGCCCATGAGGCCGGCGAACCCTACGATTTCTCCGCGGCGGACGTAGAAGCTGGAGTTCTTGCAGATCAGGCGGTCCTGGACGTTGGGGTGGCCCACGGTCCAGTTCTTGACCTCGAAGAACACCTCTCCGATCTTGGGGGTGTGGTCCGGGAACCGGGATTCGAGGGTGCGGCCCACCATGCCCTTGATGATGCGGTCCTCATCCACGCCGTCCTTCTTGACGTCGAGCGTCTCGATGGATTTGCCGTCGCGGATGATGGTGATGGAATCGGCGATCTGCTCGATCTCGTTGAGCTTGTGGGAGATGATGATCGACGTGATGCCCTTGGCCTTCAGGCCCAGCATCAGGTCCAGCAGGTGCTGTGAATCCGATTCGTTCAGGGCTGCGGTGGGCTCGTCCAGGATGAGGATCTTCACGGACTTGTTCAGGGCCTTGGCAATTTCCACCAGCTGCTGCTTGCCGACGCCGATTTCCTTGATGGGGGTATCGGGGTCGTCCCGCAGGCCGACCCTGGCCAGGAGGTCCAGGGACCGCAGGCGGGCCTCGCCCCAGTCGATGATGCCGCGCTTGGTGGGCTCGTTGCCCAGGAAGATGTTCTCCATGATGGACAGTTCGGGGATCAGCGCCAGTTCCTGGTGGATGATCACGATGCCGGCGTGCTCGCTGGCCCTGATGTCCCGGAACTGCTGGACCTGCCCCTGGTAGACGATGTCGCCGTCGTAGCTTCCGTACGGGTACACGCCGGACAGGACCTTCATGAGGGTGGATTTGCCGGCGCCGTTTTCGCCGCAGATGGCGTGGATTTCGCCTGCCTTCACCCGGAGGCTCACGTTCGACAAGGCTTTAACGCCGGGAAATTCCTTGGTGATGGACCGCATCTCGAGAATGACCGGGTCCGCGTGCGTGGTCTGGGACGTCATGAGCCCTAACCCTCCAATGCAATGACTTCTTTGTCCGGCCGGCAAAGCGCAGGGCCGTCTGAACCAAAAGTAAACTGGATCACAGCTATTGTCGTCAAGTCTTTAACGCAATTGCTGGATAACGAAATGGTCTACGCCTTGCGGATCCCGGCGTGCTGGAACACCAGGGCGGCGGCGCCAAGCGCCTCCGCCCGGTCCCCGAGCGAGGACATGGTGAGGGTTGTCGTCTCGCCGATCACGGGCACTGCATGGCGGATCAATCCTCTGCGGATGGGGTCCAGCAGGATGTCGCCCAGGCCCGCCAGGGGCCCTCCCACCACGATGACCTCAGGGTTGATCAGGTTGGCCACATTGCCCAGTGCGCGGCCCACGGCCAGTCCGGCATCGTCCACGACCCTAAGGGTGGCGGAGTCGCGGTTCAGGGCCTTGCGGACAATGTCGGCCGGAGTCATCGGCGGGTCTTCGCCGCGGCTGAGGAGCTCGATCATGGTGGTGGTGGAGGCGATGGTTTCCAGGCAGCCGCGGTTGCCGCAACGGCACACCAGGCCCTGCTCATGGATGGTCGCGTGCCCTATTTCGCCGGTGATTCCCACGTTGCCGTAGTAGGGGGCGCCGTTGAGGATCAGGCCGGCACCGATGCCCGATCCGATCTTCATGAACATCAGGTTGCTGACCCCGGAGTGCTGCCCCCACGTCACCTCGGACCAGGCGCCGAGGTTGGCGTCATTGTCAACAAAGACGGGGATTCTCAAGGTTTCCTCAAGGTGCTGGAGGATGTTGATGCCTACCCATTCGGGAAGGATTGCGCCCTGGGCCACCGTCCCTGTCCGGCGGTCGATGGGGCCCGGAATTCCGACGCCGGCGCCCACGACCGAGGAGCGCTCCACCCCGCTTTCCCGCAACAGTTTCTCCAGGAGCGCCACCGCGGCCTGGATGCCGTCATCCGCCTGGTGGCCCAGGGGGAGCATTATCGATTCTTCGGCGATGACGTGGTAGCTGAGCGAGGCGAGGACCACCCGCAGGTGCCGCCGGCCGAAGTCGATGCCCACGGCCACGGCGCCGTTGCTGTTCAGCCGCACGTTCAGTGCCCGCCGCCCGGAGCTGGTGATCGGCTCGGTGGATGCCAGACCGGAATCGAGCATGATCTTGACGATGTTGGAGACGGTGGCGGTGGACAGCCCCGTCTGCCGGGCCAGTTCCGCCTGGGTGGACGGGCCGCCCATCAGGGTCTCGATAATCCGCTGCTGGTTCAGCTGCCGCAGGGCGGACTGCGATCCGGGATTTTTAGGTTTGCTCCTCGTTGAGCGCGTAGTTGCGGACATGCTAAGAAGATTGCCCTACCGCTGCGCTTGTAGTCAAGAAGTTAACGCATGGCTGCGTCGAATGCAGTTGGGAACGGTACGCAGGGCCCAGGCCGGATCCCCGTGCATTCCGTCCCGGCATGCCTGCGGGTGGGTCCAAACGACCCGTCATCCGCCGCCTGCGGCTGGCTAGGCTGGTAGGCGGAAACAATCCAGCCCAGCCCTGTTCCCGTGGCCGGGCATGAAGAAGGTGGTAATGATGCTGCTCTCCGTCCTGCAGGCGAATGCGGTGGTCCTGGATATTGGGGCCAACCTGCGCACCGTGGACGATGCCGCCCGCCGGGCCGCGCAGGCCGGTGCCGACGTGCTGCTCACGCCGGAACTGTTTCCCGTGGGCTATGCCCCGCTGCGGCTGCGCAGCGAACTGGATCCGGCGGCCCTCCCCGCCATCCGCGCCCGCCTGGCGGACACCGCGCGCCGGCACAGGATCGCGCTCGTCTACAGCCTGCCCGTCCCGGTGCGCACTGAACCACCATCCGCCGGTGCGGCCGGATGGCACATTTCAGCCACCCTGGTGGACGCCCACGGCATGGAAATCCTCAACTACGCCAAGGTGCACCTCTTTGGCAACGAGGAACGCGAGGCATTTGTCGCAGCCGCGGAACCTCCCGCCGTCGTGGATTTCCACGGCATCCCTACCTCACTGCTGATCTGCTACGACATCGAGTTCCCCGAGGCCGCACGGGCGGCTGCTGCCCGGGGTGCCGAGCTGCTCCTGGTGCCCACCGCATTGTCGGCCGGCTTCGAGGCAGTACCGCAGGTGCTTGTCCGCGCCCGTGCGCTGGAAAGCCAGCTCACTGTGGCGTACGCCAACCACTGCGGAAGCGAGGACGCCTACGCTTTTGGGGGCGGAAGCGTGGTGGCGGGGCCCGACGGGACGCTCCTCGCCGAGGCCGGCGATGCCCCGGCGCTGCTGTTTGCCGAGGTGGGCACGGAGGCCGTCCGGGCAGCACGCAATGCAGTCCCGTACCTGCGGGAACGCCGGCCCAGGCTGTACCGGGAGTGGGAGGCAGCCCTGCTGCGGGAACCGGGCCACCCTGGGGGCATCGGCGCCTAGCCGCTGCCCGTCAGCCCGTCAGCCAGTCCCGTCCCTCAGTCAGCCCTGCCCGCCAAGCTGTCTGCGTACTGCAGCGCAATCCACAGCTCTGCCCGCACCTGTGCCTGGTTCAGGTCCATCTGGAGCAGCTCGCCAAGGACGCCGATCTGCCGCCGAACGCTGTTCCGGTGCAGGCCCAGCAGTTTGGCGGACGCGTCCC
Organism: Arthrobacter sp. NicSoilC5; assembly: GCF_019977395.1. Taxonomy (NCBI): domain Bacteria; kingdom Bacillati; phylum Actinomycetota; class Actinomycetes; order Micrococcales; family Micrococcaceae; genus Arthrobacter; species Arthrobacter sp. NicSoilC5. The sequence goes on from NZ_AP024660.1 coordinate 4,252,458, forward strand.
AGCTGCCGTTCTCGCTGAGCCAGCCGCGGAGGACAGACAGCAGCGGATGGCGCCGGTCCGGCTCCAGCGCCAGGACCGGCTGCAGGAGGCGTTCGGCCAGCAAAGTCCCGGCCTCACGGCCCAGCAGTCCGGTGACGGACCAGGACACCTCATCGGCCCGGATGCTCTGCCCGCTTCTCTGGACCTGGCCGCGCAGGGAGGTGGCCCGCTGGTAGGCGGCGGACAAGCCGGCGAGCTCGGTCGGTTCGCCCACCACCAGGCGCCACCCGAGCTTCTCCACATCGGCAAGCAGGGCATCATCCACCCTGAGCCGGGTCACGGCGGCGAAGCCGTAGTCAGTGATCTCCACCAGTTTTGTGTCGAGCATCCGGCGCCACTGCAGCAGTTCCCGGACGGGGCCGTCTCCTGCCGGCCACTGGGGCGCTTCCACGTTGATGCCCTGCACAACCCGCATGGGCGCGGACCGGGTGGAGGAAAGGCTCTGCGCCAGCAGGTCCTTGAGCCCATTCACATGCCTGGTCCCGCCCGCGGTGAGGCTTTCGGGGTGCAGCAGGACGGCGGTGGCCAGCTGGCTTGGAGCCAGCGACCCGCTGGTGCGTTGCCGCACCAGCAGTTCGAGCAATCCGACCGCGGACTGGACCACGTTGTTCTGTGCGGGGGTCAGCGGAACGTCGGAGCCCAGAACCAGGGCGCCAAGATTGGCATCCTTGGTGCTGCGCAGCGGGTGGCCCACCACCAGCGCCGAGCCCGGCAGGTCAAAGCCGTCCATCTCCACCCGGGGGCCCCGGCCGGACAGCAGCCGTTCCAGCATCGGTTCCAGCAGGGAAAGTTCGACGGCGGTGCTGCCGCCGGCACTGGTGCCGCGTGCCCGGACCCGGCCGTCCGCCCCCACCATGACCGCCCATACAGGCACGCGCTGGACCAGGGCGGCCAGCAGTTCATGCTCCGGCCTGGGGGAGAGGACGGCCCGCATGAGTTGCCGGTTGGTCTCCGCCAGCTGCCGGAAAACCCGGGCATTGTCAGTCTCCAGGAGCTGTGAGAACTGGAGGCCGATCGCCGCGAACGGAAGCGACTCAGGCACCTCGAACAGGGTGAGGTTGTGCCGCCGGCACGCGTCCAGCACCACGTCCGGGACGGCATCGAAGTAGGGCCTGATCCCGAACCCGAGGGCCGCCACCTTGGCCTCCACCAGCCGCCGGACATACGCATCCACCCTGGCCGGCGTGCCGCCGTCGCCCAGGAAGGGAAGTCCGGCGGTGAGCAGGAACTCACCCTCCGGCAAATAGGGTGTGGGGTCCTCCAGTTCGCTGGGTTCAACCCACCGCAAAAGACGGCCGCCGCTGCCGCCGTCGTGGAGCGTTTTCAGCAGCGGCGGCAGCTGGTCAAGGAACTGCTGGAGGGTGACGAAGCTCAGCCGTCCGGACTCCGCGGGTCCCACAGTCATGGCTCGCACCGGCGTCGACCGGCACCCGGCAGGCGGCGCACCCGGCCGCCGCAGGCGCCGGATTGCGGGATCCGCTGCGTTTGTGCATAAAGTCTCACGGTGGATCACTATAAGTCATTTTGCACCAGCTTGAGAGTTGGCTCACATGCCAATGTTGGTCAGGGGAAACCGACAACTACTCTGAAGGGACGTCAACGGTGACTGTGCCTGTAACCACCGAAAAACCCATCGCGCCAACCATCGGACGGCCCGGCCTCCGGGCCCAGCTGCTCCGGCGTAAACCGATAGGCCACATGGTCAGCGAAGCCGAAGGCGCCGGTGGGGGAACCGGCCTGGTGCGCAGCTTCGGCGTCCTGCACCTGACGATGATCAGCGTGGGTGCCACCCTGGGGACGGGCATCCTGGTGATCCTCGGCGAATCGGTTCCACTGGCCGGACCGGCCATCTGGATTTCATTCATCATCGCCGGCCTGGCCGCGCTGCTCTCCGCGGTGTCGTACGCCGAGATGGCCGGCCTGGTCCCGGCCGCAGGGTCGAGCTACTCCTATTCCTACGCCACCATGGGGGAGGGCATGGCCTGGATCTGCGGATGGTGCCTCGTCCTTGAATACGCCGTTTCCGTGGCCGCCGTGGCCGTCGGCGCGGGCCAGTACGTCAACGAAACGCTGGCTGTGTTCGGGCAGGTGCTGCCCGACGCGATGTCCCAGCCTCCCGGCGACGGCGGCCTGGTGAACGTTCCGGCGGTGGCCATCGTCGTGCTCGCCACCATCCTGCTGGTCCGCGGTGCCCGGGAAAGCGCCTGGATCAACACCGTCATCGTCATCGTCAAAGTAGGCATCCTGCTGTTCTTCTGCGCCGTGGCTTTTACCGCCTTCAACGCAGGAAACTTCGAGCCGCTCATGCCCATGGGGGCCGCAGGCGTCTCCGCCGCCGCCTCCAGGGTGTTCTTTTCCTACATTGGGTTCGACGCCGCCTCCACGGCCGGCGAGGAAGCCCGGAACCCCAAGCGCGACCTGCCCCGCGCCATCCTGCTGTCCATGGTGATCGTCACCGGCATCTACGTCCTGGTGGCCGTTGCCGCAATCGGCGCCCGCCCCTGGGGCTGGTTCGACGGAACCGAAGCCGCCCTGGTCCAGATCCTCGAGGAGACCACGCACCAGCCGTGGATTGCGTTGGTCTTCTCCGTCGGCGCTGTCCTTGCGATCGCCAGCATCGTCCTCACCGTCCTCTACGGGCAGACCCGCATCCTCATGTCGATGTCCCGGGACGGACTGGTGCCCGCGGTCTTCAGCCGCGTCTCACCCCGCACCGGCACCCCGGCCGCCGGTACCCTGATCGTCGGCACCGCCGTCGCCCTCACCGCAGGGCTGGTGCCGCTTGGCGCCCTGGCCGACGCCACCAGCATCGGAACCCTGTTCGCGTTCGCGCTGGTCAACGTGGCCGTTATCTACCTGCGCCGCAACCGCCCGGACCTGAAGCGCAGCTTCCGGGTGCCGCTGTACCCCATCACCCCCGTCCTGGGCACGCTCATGTGCGCCTACCTGATGGCAAACCTTGGCGCCGAAACCTGGGTGGTGTTCGGCGCGTGGATGCTCGTGGGCATCGCCATCTACTTCGGCTATGGACGCCGGAACTCCAAGGTAGCGGCCCTGAGCGAGCTCGACTACCGTGAACTGACCGCCAAGGCCCCCGGCCAGGAACCTGTGAAAGCAGAACAATCATGACCATCGCCACCGAACTGCCTGCCTCCGACCCCTCCAGCACCTCCACGCCGCCGGCGGACGCGGCAGGGCGGGGCACCGGTGAACAGGCAGCTCTCATCACCATGCTGAACCCCGATTTCCCGTTCAGCTACGACCACTACCTGGCCCACCCGGACGGACTGGGAACCGTCCCGCCGGAGCTGCACGGCACGGAGGTGGCCGTCATCGGCGCCGGGCTGTCCGGGCTGGTGACCGCCTATGAACTGATGAAACTCGGACTGCGGCCCGTGGTCTATGAAGCGGACCAGATCGGCGGCCGGCTCCGCACCGCAGCCTTCCCGGCGGCGCCCGGCGTGGTGGCGGACCTGGGCGGCATGCGGTTCCCGGTCTCCGGCAAGGCCTTCTACCACTACGTGGACCTGCTGGGCCTGGAGACCCAGGACTTCCCCAACCCCCTGGCCGAGGCCACCTCCAGCACGGTGATCGAACTGGCAGGCAAGAAGTACTACGCGGAAAAGCCGGGCGACCTTCCGCCGTTCTTCCGCGAAGTGGCCGACGCCTGGAAGGCAGCAGTCAACGACGGCGCCAGGTTCGTGGAGATGCAGGACGCCATCAAGGCGCGGGACATGGCCAGGATCAAGGAACTCTGGAATGAGCTGCTCCCGCTCATGGATGAGCAGACCTTCTACGGTTTCATCGCCGCCAGCGAGTCCTTTAAGAAGGCAGGCTTCGCCCACCGTGAAGCCTTTGGCCAGGTGGGGTTCGGCACCGGCGGCTGGGACACGGACTTCCCCAACTCCATCCTGGAAATCCTCCGCGTGGTCTACACCGACGCAGACGACCAGCACCGGCTGATCCGCGGGGGAGCGCAGCGGCTGCCCGAGGCACTGTGGCAGCACGCGCCGTCGGACATGGTGCACTGGCCGGCCGGCACCTCCCTGGCCTCGCTGCACTCCGGCTCGCCCCGCGGCGCTGTGGGGAAGATCAGCCGGGACCCTGACGGCAACCTGCGGGTCCGGGAGCGTTGGGGCCGCGAGGCCAGCTACCCGGCCGTCGTTACCACATGCCAGTCGTGGCTGCTGTCCACCCGCATCCACACCGAGGAGGCCCTGTTCCCGGCCGAACTGTGGACCGCCATGGAGAAATCGCATTACATGCAGTCCTCCAAGACCTTTGTGATGGTGGACCGGCCCTTCTGGAAGGACATCGACCCCGAAACGGGCAATGAGGTCCTGTCCATGACGCTGACGGACAGGCTGAACCGCGCCACCTACCTGCTGGACAACGGCCCGGACCAGCCCGCCGTCATCCTGTTGTCCTACACCTGGAATGACGACGCCCTGAAGTGGCTGGCCCTGGACGCGGACGAGCGCGTGGAACTGATGCTGCACTCGCTGGAGCAGATCTACCCCGGCGTGGACATCGCCGGGCACATCGTGGGCCAGCCCATCACCGTGTCCTGGGAGGCGGACCCCAACTTCATGGGGGCCTTCAAGGCCAACCTCCCCGGACACTACCGCTACCAGCAGCGGCTGTTCACGCACTTCAAGCAGGACAGGCTGCCGGAATCCCAGCGCGGCATATTCCTGGCGGGCGACGACGTCTCCTTCACCGCCGGCTGGGCAGAAGGCGCCGTGACCACCGGGCTGAACGCGGTGTGGGGCGTGGTGAAGCACCTGGGCGGGTCATCGGCGCCGGGGAACCCGGGCCCAGGCGACCTGCTGGACGAGTTCGGGCCGATCAGCCTGGATTAGCCTTCAGAAGCGTGGAGCTCGCGGTGTTTCGCCGCGAGTTCCACGTAGCGCGCCGCATTGGCGCGGACGCCGTCGAACTCTTCATCGGTGAGTTCGCGGCGCACCTTGGCGGGTACGCCCGCCACCAGCGAGCGGGGCGGAACCACCGTACCTTCGAGCACCACGGCGCCGGCGGCCACCAGCGAGCCGGCGCCGATTACTGCACCGTTGAGGACGGTGGCGCCCATGCCGATCAGGCAGTCGTCCTCCACCGTGCAGCCATGCACGACGGCGGCGTGCCCCACGCTGACCCGCTGGCCCACCGTGCAGGGGAAGCCGGGGTCGGCGTGCAGCACCACATTGTCCTGCAGGTTGCTTCCGGCGCCCACGGTGATGGCCGCGGTGTCGGCGCGGACGGAGACGCCGTAGAAAGCGCTGGCGTCCGGGCCCAGGTTGGCCTTGCCGATGATCGAGGCCGACGGGGCCACGAACGCTGATTCATGGACAGCCGGGGAATTGCCGGCGAAAGGGTAGAGAGGAGCCATGGCTTCACCCTAAGCCACCCCTCCACCCAACTGAGTAGCAAAAGATGCCGTTTTGGGGCTTCAAAACGGCATCTACTGCGACCTAGTTGAAGACCACCGTACGGTTGCCGTCCAGCAGCACCCGGTGCTCGGCGTGCCACTGCACGGCCTGCACCAGCGTGCGGCCCTCCACGTCGCGGCCCATCTGCACGAACTGCTCGGGCGTGCGCGCATGGTCCACGCGGATGACTTCCTGTTCGATGATCGGGCCCTCGTCCAGGGCGGCGGTCACATAGTGTGCCGTGGCGCCGATCAGCTTCACGCCGCGGGCATGCGCCTGGTGGTACGGCTTGGCACCTTTGAAGGACGGCAGGAACGAGTGGTGGATGTTGATGGCCTTGCCGGTCAGGTCGGTGCAGAGCTCGTCGGAGAGGATCTGCATGTAGCGGGCTAGGACGGTCAGCTGGATGTCGTGTTCGGCGATGAGGGCGCGGAGCTTGTCCTCGGCCTGGACCTTGGTGTCCCTGGTCACGGGGATGTAGTGGAACGGGATGCCGTAGAACTCGGCGAGCCCTGCCAGGTCCTGGTGGTTGGAGACGATGGCGGGGATTTCAATGGGGAGCGTGCCGGAACGCTGCTGGAAGAGCAGGTCGTTGAGGCAGTGCGCCGAGGTGCTGGCCATCACCAGGGTGCGCACCTTGTCACCACCGGTATCGAGGTTCCACTGCATGGAGAACGCTTCCGCCACCGGTTCCAGCGCCGCCCGCAGCTCGGACTTGGGGGCTGCCGTGGTCACCTCCACGCGCATGAAGAAGTTGCCGGTGGAAGGGCTGCCGTACTGCTGCGAGTCCATGATGTTGCACCCTGCAACCAGCAGGGCTCCGGCCACGGCGTGGACGATCCCGGGGCGGTCCGGGCAGGACAGGGTGACGACGTACGCTTGGTTCAGCTGCTCTTGATTCACGCGTAATAGCCTACCCGCGCCGCGGGTGCCGGTTTTGGTAGGCTGGAAGGGTCGCAACTGGCGTTGGGTGGCTAACCACCAGGGAGCGGCAATCACGAAGACCACGGATCGTACGCCTGGGCCGAGGGTCATGTCTTGCCGGAATTGGGGTTGCCCCTGCGTCAGCACAGCAGCACCATGCCGGGCTTTCACGCCCTGTCATCAACGCGGTGCGGAAGCGTGCCAGCCGGTAGCCTGACCTAAGCAGTGCCCGTATCCCTAGCCAGGAGTTCTTCGTGACTACTACAGCCACCTCAACCACAGCCGTCAGCAACCAGCCGCTGGCTGAGCTTGACCCCGAAATTGCCGCAGTCCTTGAGCAGGAGCTCGGCCGCCAGCGCGGCACCCTGGAAATGATTGCTTCCGAGAACTTCGCGCCCCGCGCCGTGATGGAAGCCCAGGGCTCCGTCCTCACCAACAAGTACGCCGAGGGCTACCCGGGCCGCCGCTACTACGGCGGCTGCGAATACGTCGACGTTGCAGAACAGCTGGCCATCGACCGGGTCAAGGCCCTGTTCGGCGCCGAGTTCGCCAACGTCCAGCCGCACTCCGGTGCGCAGGCCAACGCCGCCGCGCTCTCCGCCATGATCACCCCCGGCGACAAGATCCTGGGCCTGTCCCTGGCCCACGGCGGCCACCTGACCCACGGCATGAAGCTGAACTTCTCCGGCAAGCTGTACAACGTGGCTGCCTACCAGGTGGAGGAAGACAACTTCCGCATCGATATGGACAAGCTCCGCGAGCAGGCCATCGCCGAAAAGCCCCAGGTCATCATTGCCGGCTGGTCCGCTTACCCACGCCACCTGGACTTCGCCGCCTTCCGCTCCATCGCCGATGAAGTGGGCGCGCTCCTCTGGACCGACATGGCACACTTCGCCGGCCTGGTGGCAGCCGGCCTGCACCCCAGCCCGGTGCCGCACTCCGACGTCGTCACCTCCACCGTGCACAAGACCCTCGCCGGTCCCCGCTCGGGCGTGATCCTTGCCAAGGAACAGTGGGCCAAGAAGCTCAACTCCAGCGTCTTCCCGGGCCAGCAGGGCGGCCCGCTGATGCACGTCATCGCTGCCAAGGCCGTGGCCTTCAAGATCGCCGGCACCCAGGAATTCAAGGAGCGCCAGGAGCGCGTCCTGGAAGGCGCCAGGATCATCGCCGACCGCCTGAACCAGGCCGACGTCGCCGAAGCCGGCGTCTCCGTCCTCACCGGCGGCACCGACGTGCACCTGGTGCTGGTTGACCTTCGCAACTCGCAGCTGGACGGCCAGCAGGCCGAGGACCTCCTGCACTCCGTGGGCATCACCGTCAACCGCAACGCCGTGCCGTTCGACCCCCGCCCGCCGATGGTCACCTCCGGCCTGCGCATCGGCACCCCGGCCCTGGCCACCCGCGGCTTCGGCGCCAACGAGTTCACCGAGGTTGCCGAGATCATCGCCACCGCCCTCAAGGCAGGCAGCAGCGCCGACGTCGAGGCCCTCCAGGCCCGCGTGGACAAGCTGGCGGCCGACTTCCCGCTCTACCCGCAGCACGAGCAGTGGTAAGCAATGACTGAAACCACAACCGCACAGATCCTTGACGGCAAGGCCACCGCCGCTGCCATCAAGGCCGAGCTGACCGAACGCGTGGCCGCACTCAAGGCCAAGGGCGTCACTCCCGGCATCGCCACTGTGCTGGTGGGCGCCGACCCTGCCTCGCAGCTGTATGTCTCCATGAAGCACAAGCAGTCGGTGCAGATCGGGATGAACTCCATCCAGCGCGAGCTCCCGGCGGACGCCACCCAGGAACAGGTAGAGGCCCTCATTGACGAACTCAATGCGGACCCCGCCTGCCACGGGTACATCGTGCAGCTGCCGCTGCCCAAGCACCTGGACACGGACGCCATCCTGGAGCGGATCGACCCCGCCAAGGACGCCGACGGGCTGCACCCCACTAACCTTGGCCGGCTGGTGCTGAACGTCAACAACAAGATCACCACCCCGCTGCCGTGCACCCCGCGGGGAGTCATCGAGCTGCTGGAGCGCAACGGGTACAGCCTGGCCGGCAAGCACGTGGTGGTGGTGGGCCGCGGCGTCACCATCGGCCGCTCGATCGGCCTGCTGCTCACGCGGCGGGACGTCAACGCCACCGTGACCCTGACCCACACCGGCACCACCAACCTCTCGGAGCTGCTGAAGCAGGCGGACGTCATTGTGGGCGCGGCGGGCGTGAAGCACATCGTCAAGGCCGCGGACGTGAAGCCGGGCGCTGCCCTGCTGGACGTCGGCGTCACCCGCGAGACCGATCCGGAGACCGGCAAGAGCCGCGTCTACGGGGACATCGATCCTGCCGCTGCCGAGGTGGCCGGCTGGATCTCACCGAACCCCGGTGGAGTAGGCCCCATGACCGTGGCGCTGCTGATGACCAACGTTGTGGAGGCTGCCGAACGCGCAGCAGGCGTCGGGGAGTAGTCCCGGCCCAAACCGCTCGACGGCGGCACGGTAACTTTCGCAGGGAAGGTGCCGGGCCGCCGTCGGCCGTTTAAGCGCAGCGCAGGCTGAGCCAGGCGCGGCCGTGCACCTACTCCCGGGGGAGTACGGGCGCTACGCCGCCTATCTGATTACTTTCGCGGCCCGCGGGAATAGGCTCGGACCATGCAGCGCCGATTCAGGGGACCACCCACCGCCGTCATCGTGGTGGTGGTCGCCGTGATCCAGGTGGCGGGGTCGGCGTTCGCGACGGTGCGCCAGCCTGGACACGCGCCGCTGGACCCCCTGGCGCTGGCATTGCTGCTGCTGGGGCCCGCCGCGCTGGCTTTCCGCCGGCGCGCGCCGCTGGTGATGCTGCCCGTTGCCGCCGGGGCCACCGCAGCCTACCTTGCCCTGGGCTACGCGTGGGGCCCGGTGGTCCTCTCCTTTGCGCTGGCACTGATCATGACGGCGGCGGCCGGAAAGCGCGCTGTGGCATGGTCCGGGGCCGCGGCGGGAATCCTGGCATTGTTTTTGGCCGCCGCGCGCAGCGGCGATGAAGCGGCGTTCGTCCGCGCCTTCGCCGGGTCCTCATGGCTGGCCATCCTGGTCCTGATCGGGGAAGGGGTGCGGTTCCGCGGCGAACGGGTGGCCGAACGGCGCCGCCAGGAGGCCGCGGCGGAGCAGGCTGCCCGCGACGAATACCGGCTTGCCCTGGCGCGGGACATCCATGACGTGGTGGCCCATTCGCTGTCCCTGATCAATGTCCGGGCCTCGGTGGCGCTGCACCTGGGCGAGAAGGATCCGGCGCAGTTCCGCCCTGCCCTGGAGACCATCAAGGCAGCGAGCAGGGAATCACTGGCTGAAGTCCGCCAGCTGCTGGGCGTGCTCCGGGAAGATGCGCCGTTGAGCCCCACCAGCCGGCCCAGCCTGGCCCGGGTCCCGGAAGTCGTTGACAACGCGCGGCGGGCCGGGCTCGATGTCCGGTTCCAGGGCGGCCCGGACCTGGACCACGTTCCCGCTGCAGCCCAGGAAGCGGCATACCGGATTGTGCAGGAGGCCCTGACCAATGTGGTCCGGCATTCCGGGGCGCGGACGGCCCGGGTCTCCATCCACGCGGCGAAAGGGGAACTGCTGGTGACCATTGACGACGACGGCGCCGGGGCCGGCACAGCGCCTGACGGCAACGGCATCACCGGCATGCGGGAGCGGGTGGCGGCTTTGGGCGGCAGGCTTGAGCTGGGGCCGGCGCAGTCCGGTACGGGCTGGCGGGTCCGCGCGGTTCTCCCGCTGGCCGCTGATGCAGGGCAGGGACCAGGATGATCAGCATCCTGCTGGCCGATGACCAGAACCTGATCCGTGCGGGCTTCCGGGCTCTGCTGGACGCCGAAGCCGACATGAAGGTTGTAGCCGAATGCGGGACCGGGCGCGACGCGGTGCGGCTGGCCCGCCAGTGGCATCCCGACGTGGTCCTGATGGATATCCGCATGCCGGACGGTGACGGCCTGGAGGCTACGCGGCAGATCCTCTCCGATGCGGCGCTGCCAGGTACCCGGGTGGTCATTCTCACCACCTTCGAGCTGGACGACTACATCACCGAGGCGGTGCGGGCCGGGGCCGCCGGTTTCCTGGTCAAGGACACTGAACCGGCCGAGCTGCTGCGCGCAGTCCGCATTGTGCACGACGGAGACGCGCTGCTGTCGCCCTCGGTGACCCGGCGGATCATGGCCCAGGTGGCGCGGAACTCCCGCGCCGCCGAACCGCCGGTGGCACTGGACCGCATCACCGACCGGGAACGGGAAGTCCTCCAGCTTGTGGGGGAGGGTTTGAACAACGCGGAAATCGCCGGACGCCTGTTCATCACTCCGCTCACGGCAAAGACGCATGTCTCGCGGATCATGGCGAAGCTGATGGTCAGGGACAGGGCGCAGCTGGTGGTGCTGGCCTACGAATCCGGCCTGGTCCGGCCCGGCTGGGCCGGCTGAGTCCGGCACGGGATGCAGCAGCCGGACTCCCCAGGGAGTACGCGGCCCCCTAGAGGTGACTCCCGCCGCCGGACGCGCCGGCCGGGGTCCGGCAACGAGACTCGATACAAGGCCGGATCCCCGGCCGGCTAAGAGAGTCTGGAGAACAAGAAATGTTGGCTTCACTGAGCACCGCCCTGTCCACCACCGCCCTGTCCACTGCGGCCCTGTCCGCGGCTGCGCAGGTGCCGGCCGATACGGTCGTCTACGGACCCTGGCACGGTGCCTTTTCCCCCTGGTTCCTGTTGTTCCCGCTCTTCTGGATCCTGGTCATCGCGCTGTTCATCTTCGTGGCCCGCAGGACCTGGCGCCGCAACCAGCACTGGGCAGCAGCCCAGGGGGCCGAAGGAGTGCTGCGTGAGCGCTATGCCCGGGGCGAGGTTGACGAGACCGAGTACCGCCAACGGCTGGAGGTCCTGCGCAGCGGGGACCGGCGGCAGAAGTGAACCGGGCCGCCCGGAGCTGTTCGCCGGGGGTGGAAGGCGGCCGAAGCACAGGCCGGGGTTTGAGACAATAGCTCCATGCGAACTTTGGGCAGCTCCTCGTCATCCGCCAAACCCGCAAGGGCCGGTTTTTCGATGTTCCGGATCAGCGGGCCGGGCCTGATGGTCCTGGTGACGGCGTTCATTGTGGCCGTCATCTTCGCCGCCAACCAGAACGACGTCGTGGGCTGGGTTGTTGCCGTCATCGCCGCGTTCTGGCTGGCACTGGCCGCGTTCGTGGTCTTCAGCATCCAACGGGCCGCCAAAAAGGCCGGTGCCAAGCTGTCCGAGGCACAAAGCGCCTTCCACACCGCAACCGGCCGCGCCCCGGCACAGGCATCGGCCGACCATGGGGGCACCCGGGTAGTGTACGAACGCACCGAGGCCGACGAAGTACGCGACCTGAAACTGGACCACTCCTTCAAAATCGTCCAGGTACAGATCCGCGTCGTGGAAGAGGAACGGGCCAAGGGCGCCGCCGCCAACCAGGACACCATCAACCGCGCCCTCGAGACGATCGAGATCACGGCCACCAATGCCCGGGACATGATCAAGTCCTCCGGCGGCAGCGGAGAGCCGGTGACCGGAACCATCATCGACTAGAGTGGAGCGGGTGAGCTCGGCATTGAACAAGGACCACCTTCGCATCGCATCAGTCAACGTCAACGGCCTCCGGGCTGCCTACAAAAACGGCATGGCGGCGTGGCTGGAACCGCGCGAAGTGGATATCCTCTGCCTGCAGGAAGTGCGCGCCCCTGACGCGATCGTCCGGCAGCTGCTCGGCGAAGGCTGGCATATCCTGCACGCCGAGGCGGAAGCAAAAGGCCGTGCCGGCGTCGCCATCGCCTCCCGCCAGGAGCCGCTCGAAACCAGGAACGGCATTGGGGATGACTACTTCGCCACCGCCGGGCGCTGGGTGGAGGCCGATTTCCGCGTCCCTGACGCTGCGGGAAACCCCGTCCAGCTCACCGTTGCCAGCGCCTACGTGCACTCCGGCGAGGTAGGGACTCCCAAGCAGGACGACAAGTACCGCTTCCTTGACGTCATGAGCACCCGGCTTCCGGAGCTGACCAAGCACAGCGACCATGCGCTGGTGGTGGGGGACCTGAACGTCGCCCACACGCCCCGGGACATCAGGAACTCCAAGGGCAACCTCAAGAAGGCCGGCCACCTGCCGGAGGAACGCGCGTACTTCGACCGGTTCTTTGGTGAGGAAATCGGCTGGCATGACGTCCACCGGAACCTTGCCGGCGACGTCGACGGGCCATACACATGGTGGTCCTGGCGCGGCAAGGCGTTCGACAACGACACCGGGTGGCGCATCGACTACCACATGGCCACCCCCGGACTGGCAGCATCCGCCATTTCCGCCGTTGTCGACCGTGCAGCCACCTGGGATACCCGCTTCTCCGATCACGCCCCGCTGGTAGTGGACTACCAGCTCTAAGCCCGAAAGTTTTCCATGACCACCCAGACTCCCTCCACTGCCAAGAAGCGCATCCTTTCCGGCGCCAAGCCCACCGCGGATTCCCTGCACCTGGGCAACTACATCGGCGCCGTGCGCAACTGGGTGGACATGCAGGCGGAATACGACGCCGTCTTCTTCATCCCGGACCTGCATGCCATCACGGTGGATTTCGATCCCGCCGAACTGGCCAAGCGCACCCGCATTGTGGCGGCGCAGTACATCGCCGCCGGCATCGACCCGGACAAGAGCATCTTCTTTGTCCAGTCCCATGTCCCGGAGCACGCACAGCTTGCCTGGGCGCTGAACTGCATCACCGGCTTCGGTGAGGCGTCCCGGATGACCCAGTTCAAGGACAAGACCCAGAAGTCGGGCGCTGACGCCGCAACGCTGGGCCTGTTCGCCTACCCCACGCTGATGGCCGCGGATATCCTCCTGTACCAGAGCGATCTGGTGCCGGTCGGCGAGGACCAGCGGCAGCACCTGGAACTGACCCGGAACCTCGCGCAGCGTTTCAACACCCGGTTTGGCCACACCTTCACGGTTCCCGAGGCGACGATCGTCAAGGAAAGCGCCAAGATCTACGACCTCCAGAACCCCAGCGCCAAGATGTCCAAGACGGGGGAGTCCCCCAACGGTGCCATCCAGCTGCTGGAGGATCCCAAGATCGCCGCCAAGCGCATCAAATCGGCAGTGACGGACGCGGGCACGGACATCCGCTTTGACGCCGAGGAGAAGCCCGGGGTCTCCAACCTGCTGACCATCTACTCTTCCCTGACCGGGAAGTCGGTGGCGGAGCTCGAAGCCGAGTACCAGGGGAAGATGTACGGCCACCTCAAGGTGGACCTCGCGGAGGTGGTGGTGGACTTCATCACCCCGCTCCGCAACCGGACCAACGAGCTGATGGCTGATCCCGCCGAGCTTGACCGGCTGCTGGCCCTCGGTGCGGAACGGGCCCGGGAAATTGCCTCCGTCACGCTGGGCCAAGCATACCAGCGCATGGGCTTCCTGCCGTCCCTCAGCCTCGCAGGAGTCCGCTAGCGCTATGTCTTCGAGAAACGTCACCGCCAGGGGAGGTGCCTTCTCCGCCGGCCAGGCGGAGCGGAACCTGGCTGACCGCTTCGAAGACCAGTCCGGCCACAACGCGGCAACGGACCGTGAGATGCCCCGCAGCGACGAAATCAGTGTGGGCGTCATCCTGGGCTTTCCCGCCGAGATAGCTGACGAACTGCAGCGCTGGCGCGCGTCCTTTGGCGATCCCCTGGCCGGGGTGGTGCCCGCGCACATCACGCTGGTCACCACCACTCCCACCCAGGACTGGGAGGCCACCCGCCGGCACGTCCGCGAGGTGGCCCGCTGCCAGAGCCCCTTCATGGTGACCATCGCCGGAACCGGAACTTTCCGGCCGGTTTCGCCGGTGGTGTTCATCAACGTGGAGGACGGCTTCGAGGAGTGCGTGGACCTGCACCGCAAGCTGCAGCAGGGTCCCCTTCACCGGGAACTGCCCTTTGCTTACCATCCCCACGTCACCATCGCCCATGATGTCGCCCCTGAAAGCCTGGATGAAGCCGAAACGGTGCTGAAGAACTACAGGGCCACCTTCCCCGTGGTTAGCATGGGACTCTATGAGCATGATGCCGACGGCATCTGGCAGCTACGGGAAGAGCTGGACTTTGGGACCGAAACTGACAACCACGCCGGCACCAGCTTCACGGACGCTGCCGCGGACACCACAACCGAAGGCGGCTGACCGGCCGCCGCTGCCCACGCAGCATGCCCAGCTGAAGCTGGCCGTCATCCAAAAGCGGATGGAATGGGGAAAAGCCAGGAGAGCGGGCGGCGGCGTGGTGCCGGGCCTGATGGCACTGATCCAGTGGCTGCTGGCCAAACTCAACACCTTGCGCCCCATGCGGGCCTTCCAGCACTACAACCTCCAGCACGGGCCCCTGCTGAGCGCCGGCATTGGCTTCCGGATGTTCTTCTCCATCACCGGCCTCCTCACCACCGGGTTTTCGATAGCCGGGCTTGTCCTCAGCGGACAGCCGGCCCTCCTCGACACCATTGTTGCCACGGTGGCGCACAGCGCCCCCGGCCTCCTGAAACTCGGCAACGGGGACGGACTGGTGGACCCGAAGGACCTCCTGAACCCGGGCGGCCTTGGCTGGACGGCGGTTATTGCCGCTGTGGTCACCATCATCACCTCGCTGGGCTGGATCAACGGGATGAGGGACGGGCTGCGCGGGGTGCTGCAACTTCCTCCGCTTGTGGTCAACCCCATCCTGGTGCGGCTGCGCGACGCCGGTACCCTGCTGCTGCTGGGGCTGGCCCTGGTGATCAGCGCGGGCGCCTCCCTTGTCTTCGGCACGGCGGCGGGTTGGGTGGTGGGTTTCCTGCATCTCAGCGACGCCGTGGCCGGTCCCCTCACCACGTCCGTCAAGATCGTGGTGCCTCTGGTCCTGAACTGGGTCACCGCGCTGATCATGTTCCGGCTCGCCGCCGGACTGAAACTGTCCCGGCAGGCGCTGCTCGAAGGCACCATCCTGGCCGCCGTAGGCACTACCGTTCTGCAGATCTTCAGCACTGAGCTGCTGGCAGGTGCCAGCCGGAACCCAATCCTGGCCTCATTCGCCATCATCATCGGACTGCTGATCTGGTTCAACCTGGTCAGCCAGGTCTACCTTGTCTCAGCCGGGTGGTCGGCGATCCGTGAGGCTGACCTGGAGTCCGGCGGCGCTCCGCGGAAAACCATCCTCGGCGCGCGGCGGGCCACGCCCCAGACCTGACCTGCCGTCCCGGGTGAGGCCGGCAGGGATATCGGGCCGTGGCCGGCTGTTCTACGGCGCCGGCACCAGCCCCTCCCACGCCACCGTCCAGCCCGCTGGAAAGCCGGGGGCGTGCCGGTCCGGGCCGTTGTCCCAGCCGGCTGCCATCAGGGCGACGGCGGCAAGCAGGCCGCCATTGCCCGGCAGGTACAGGGGCAGCGAGTCCGTCTGGCGGTTGTGCCCGTTGGACAGCACCGTATTCTTTCCGGCCTCCTGCAGGAGCGCGTTGACTGCGGCCTCGGGGCGGCCCAGGCGCGCAGCGGTCATGGCCATGACCGGATAGTCCCAGCCCCACGTGCTGTCCCAGTCCCAGTCCGCCAGGACATCCTCCAGCGTGGCGTTCATGATGCCTTCGTCGATCAGGTCCGTCAGCGGAAGGACGCCGAGCGCGCAAAGCATTGAGGGGTGGTCTGTCCTGATGGTGAAGGGTTCCACGTCCATGGCCGCGTAGACGCCGTTGAGCACGCGCGGGGGCACCAGGCCGTCCGCCACCGTGAGCCAGGACTGCACGGGTTCCAGCCCCAGCCGCTCCCGCCAGGCGGCGGCCGTGCGCAGGCCCCACTGCCAGTACGCGAGTTCAAAGGTGGGGTTGGTGACGGTCCCGCGGAGGGGACCGTAGCTTTCCTGCGCGGGAATGAGGGGCGGGCCCAGCTCAAAACCGCGCGGTGTGGGGTGGGCGAACCCGGCCATGAAGTGGGCGGATTCGAAGACGATGTCCGCAAATTCCTCCAGCACCTCCCGGCCCGGACGGCTCCGGTACACCAGTTCCGCCAAGTGGATGGGATGCGGCTGCTGCCAGATAAGGAAGGTGCCGATCGGGCTGGGGCTCTCCCTTCCGTCCGGACCTGTTTGCTTTGGCCAGCGGGCGCCGTCGAACCCTTGTCCCCGGGCCGTTTCCCGTGCGCCCTCCAGCACCGTGGCGTACCAGCGCAGGGACGGCAGGAGGAGCTACACCCGGTTCCAGTGCGCAAAGTGGGCGGCGTGCCACCAGTGCATCTCCAGGTGGAAACGTCCGCGCCACGAATTGCAGACCAGCCCGGTTTCCTGCGGCGGCAGGGACCCTGAACAGTTGACGGCCGTGAGGTATTGGGAGAGCACGATGCGCCGTTCAAGCTCAGCGGCCCGGGGATCCGCCGTGGCAGCCAGTTCCACGGCACCGCCGGATCCCCAGAAGCGTGGCCAGTGCGACGCCGACGCGGCGGCGACAGTGCTGCCAGGCAACGGAGGAGCCCCCATCGGATGCCCGGCGCCGGGAGGCAGCGGAGTGCTTGCGCCCGCCTTTCCGGCCACCCGGGAAAGGCCCGCGCCGCCGCGCGGAATACAGTCACCATCTCCGGCGGTAAGGAAGGCGATGGACAGGTCCAGGACGGCCGGATCCGCATCCACGCACGAACGTATCCTCACGTGGTGCGTCCCTGTTTGGTCCACGGTCAGGCCCTGCCCCGAAACCACCGCCTGGTACCGCGCGTTATCCAGTTCGCGGTGCACGATCCAGCTGGTGGATCCGGGGTGGAGCTCTGAGGGGTGTGGTTGGCCAAGGCGGGTTGTGTGGGCCTCGGGCTGCTCCCAACCGGCCGCGTTGTGCCACGCCTCTGAGCCGTACGGAAAGTCAATGCCGATCACCAGCCCGTCCCGGACCGCAGTCGACTCCACCCGGATGCCCAGTTCGTCGCGGTCCGGATGGCAGGCTGTGGTGACCTTGGCCGGATGGCCCGCAACCGTGAACGTACTGGTGACGGTGCCGGTCCACAGATCCAGGGTCTGGCTGGTGCCGGAGAGTTCGCCGCTGCTGAGCGGCCGGCCGGTGCCGCCCTGCAGCAGGTGGAAGCCGATGCGTCCGAGGTCCAGGCGGTGCGGGTTGGCGCGAAGCCATGTTTCTGCTGCTGAGGTGCCCGTTTCACGGTCATTGACGATGTCTCCCACCATGTCCACGTACGGCACCGGGCCGCGCGGTGAATCGTAGAGGACAGTGGACCCTGCCAGGGTGCAGTGTTCCCCGCCCGGCGTGGAGTGCCAGCCCCACGCGGACTGTGTCCCCAGCAGGGTTCCCGGCGGGAGTGCGTCCTCGCGCGGCCCCACAGGGTAATCGCGCGGAAGCGTCTGCAGCCCGGTGAGGTCCATGGTGAAAGCGAACTCGCCGTTGCCCACGGAGAGGGGACTGCGCGGATCAAGCGTCCGCTGCCGGACATTGTGGCGCCGCACCAGTGCTTCCCGGTCGATGGGGGCTGGACCGTCTGAAGGGACTCCTCCGGCTCTGTCCGGTCCTGCAGTGCTGCCGTGGCTGCGCAAAGTGCACGTCCTCCTGAGGGATGGCTGGTGACCGGGATGTCCGGCGCACGACGCGCCGTCCCGTCCACTGCGGACCAAGGTTCCCGGACGGTGAGAAAGCGGTTTCCGCGATCCATCATTGGCTGGTTCCAGGGCGGTGTCAAGGCCTTCCCGGGCGCGGAACGGCCCGAAAGTTTTCGGCGGCAACGCCGTGCGGACCAGGATACCCGCCGCCTATTGACGGCCTGCAAAACGTGTTGATACGTTTCACGAAACCGTTTTCCAGCCCCCTGATCCAGGAAGAAGTCTGCCCAATGACGCGCCACGGTATGCCCCGCATTCGTCAGTCCATTGCCATCCTGTCAGCAGCAGCCATGCTGGCCGTGACCGCGGGTTGTTCCAGCCCATCGTCCAACAAGGCCGAGGATGGGCCGGTGGAAATCCGGTTCTCCTGGTGGGGCAACGCCGGCCGCGCCGACCTGACCAACAAAGCCATCGCGGAATTCGAGGCAGCCAACCCCACCATCAAGGTCAAGCCGGAGTACGGGGACATCGGCGGTTACTTCGACAAGCTTGCCACCCAGATGGCCGCCAACGACGCCCCGGACGTGATCACCATGGGCGGCGCGTATCCCGCGGAATATGCCAACCGCGGGGCGTTGCTGGACCTGTCGAAGGTAGAGGGGTCACTCGACTTGTCCAAGCTGGACCAGGGTGCGCGGGAAAACGGCCAGGTCAAAGGAAAGCAGTACGGGGTCTCCACGGGAGCCAACGCACTGGCGATCGTGGTGAACCCCGCAGTCTTCACGGCTGCGGGCGTCCCCATGCCGGATGACAGCACCTGGAGCTGGGATGACTTTGCCAGGACGGCCAACTGGGACTGGGCAAGGAGACGGTGCGGGACTACTTCGATTACTCACTGAAGCTCAGCGAATCCGGCGCCGCCCCCAGTGCTTCCGAAACGGTGGAAAAGCTCAACGTCAGCACCGAGCAGACGCTCATGGGCATGGGCAAGGCCGGGATGATGCTGACCTGGAGCGACTCGCTGACTGCCCTCAGCAAGGCTTCAGGCGCAGACCTAAAGCTGCTCAAGCTTCCCGGCGAAAAACCCACTCCGGGAATCTGGCTCCAGTCCTCGCAGTTCTACACCATCTCCGCCCGCAGCAAGCACACCGACGCTGCGGCTAAGCTGGTGGACTTCCTGGTGAACAACCAGGCCGCCGCCAGGATCATCCAAAGCGACAGGGGCATCCCCGGCAACGCCGATATGCGGGCCGCTATCCAGGACGGCCTCACGCCGCAGGGGAAGGTCGAAGCCGGGTACATCGACCAGATCGGCAAAATGGACTTCGCTCCCACCTACATCGGCCCTACCGGTTCCACCGCGGTTTCCGAGATCACCGCCCGGATCAACACCGACGTCCTGTTCAAGCGGCTCACACCGGAGAAGGCGGCCGAACAGTGGATCAGCGAGAGCAAGGCAGCCATCGGCAAGTAGGCTTCCCGCCACAGGCGGCGCGGCCGGATCAGGCGGGGGTTGCGTCCAGGTACTGGTCAGCCCAGGCAGCGATAATCCGCGCGGCCCGTGCGGCCTGCCCCTTGCCGGTCAGGAGGTGGTCGCTTCCCTCGAGCGAGACGAAGTTCCGCGGGTGCCGTGCGGTCTGGAAGATGGTGCTGGCATTCTCAATCCCCACGGTGTTGTCGGTAGGGGAGTGGAGCACCATCAGCGGCTTGTGCAGCTGCCTGATGCAGTCCGTGAGGTCCGCGTTCTCCAGGTCCTCCACGAAATGCCGGCGGATTTCCACGCGTTTGCCGCCCAGGTCCACCTCGGCGCTGCCCTCACTCAGGATCCGGTCCAGTGCGGCATCGAACACATGGGCCACGTGTTTGGGGGAGAAGGGCGCTCCCACGGTGGCAACGGCGTCCAGTTCGGGAATTTCCCGGGCAGCGGCGAGGACCGCAGCGCCGCCGAACGAATGGCCCACCAGCAGCGAGATTTCCTTCCCCTCGCTGCGCATGAATTCCGCCGCCTTCACCGTGTCCGCAACCTTGTGGCTGAAGGATCCGGCAGACCATTCCCCGGCGGAGCCGCCCAGGCCCACGTTGTCGAAACGCAGCATGCCGATGCCGCTGTCAGCCAGGGCTTTGCACATCCGTGCCGCGGAGGGGCTGTCCTTGCCCAGCGTGAAGCCGTGCGAAAAGACGCCCCAGCCTTTGACGGGGCCCTCGGGAACATCGATGATGCCGGAGAGCAGCTCTCCGGTGGAGCCGGCGAAGGACACTTTTTCGGAGCGGGACATGCTGTCCCCTTTCTGTGCGGAAAGGCTGTGCGGAAACGAACGACGGCGCCCTCCACCACGTGTGGTGGGTGACGCCGTCGGCCGTTGTGTCTGTGTTGAACGCGCCTAGATCCTGCGGGCCAGGATGGCCTGCTTGACCTCCGCGATGGCCTGCGTGACCTGGATGCCGCGGGGGCATGCCTCCGAGCAGTTGAAGGTGGTGCGGCAGCGCCACACGCCTTCCTTGTCGTTGAGGATCTCCAGGCGCATGTCGCCGGCATCATCGCGGGAGTCGAAGATGAAGCGGTGCGCGTTCACGATGGCGGCGGGGCCGAAGTACTGCCCGTCGGTCCAGAACACGGGGCAGGAGGACGTGCACGCAGCACACAGGATGCACTTGGTGGTGTCATCAAAGCGCTCACGGTCCTCTGCGGACTGCAGGCGCTCCCGGGTGGGCTCGTGGCCCTTGTTGATCAGGAAGGGCATGACTTCGCGGTACGACTGGAAGAACGGCTCCATGTCCACGATCAGGTCCTTTTCCACCGGCAGGCCCTTGATGGGCTCCACCGTGATGGGCTTGGACGTGTCCAGGTCCTTCAGGAGGGTCTTGCAGGCAAGGCGGTTGCGGCCGTTGATGCGCATGGCGTCCGAGCCGCACACGCCGTGGGCGCAGGAGCGGCGGAACGACAGGGTGCCGTCCATCTCCCACTTCACCTTGTGCAGGGCGTCCAGGACACGGTCCGTGCCGTACATGGTCAGGTGGAAATCGTCCCAGGTTGATTCCCCGGAGACCTCCGGGTTGTACCGGCGGACCCGCAGGTGGACGTCGAACGTGGGGATTTCCCCGCCCCCGCCAACGCCGGCAGGAAGTTCAACCTTTGAGGCTGGCTCAGCGATTTCAGCGGTCATCTTAGTACTTCCTCACCATCGGCTCGTAGCGGGTAAAGACAACCGGCTTGGTGGCCAGGCGGATGCCGGCGATTGATTCCGCCGATCCGTCAGCCGGCGCATGGTCATCCTTGTACGCCATGGAGTGCTTCATGAATTTCTCGTCGTCACGCTCGGGGAAGTCCTCGCGGAAGTGTCCGCCGCGGGATTCCTCACGGTGCAGGGCGGCCACGGTCATGACCTTGGCCAGTTCCAGCAGGAAGCCGAGTTCCACGGCCTCGAGCAGGTCCAGGTTGAAGCGCTTGCCCTTGTCCTGGACGTTGATGCGCTTGTAGCGCTCCTCGAAGGATTCGATGTCGCGCAGCACCTGGTTCAGGGTGTCTGCCGTACGGAACACCTGCATGTTCGCGTCCATCGTGTCCTGCAGTTCCTTGCGGATCTGCGCCACTTTCTCGTCGCCGGTGCCGTTGCGGGCAATGTCCAGCAGCTCGGTGGTGTAGGCCAGCGGGTTCTCCGGCAGTTCCACGTAAGGCGCGGTCTTTGCGTACTCCGCGGCGGCGATGCCGGCGCGCTTACCGAAGACGTTGATGTCCAGCAGCGAGTTGGTGCCCAGGCGGTTGGAGCCGTGGACGGAGACGCAGGCAACTTCACCAGCGGCGTAGAGGCCGGGGATTACGGTGTCGTTGTCCTGCAGCACCTCGGTCTGGATGTTCGTGGGAATGCCGCCCATGGCGTAGTGCGCGGTGGGGAACACCGGCACCGGCTCGGTGTACGGTTCCACGCCCAGGTAGGTGCGGGCGAACTCGGTGATGTCCGGGAGCTTGGCGTCAATGTGCGCCGGCTCCAGGTGGGTCAGGTCCAGGAGGACGTAATCCTTGTTTGGGCCGCAGCCGCGGCCCTCGCGCACCTCGTTGGCCATGGAGCGGGCCACGATGTCACGCGGCGCCAGGTCCTTGATGGTGGGGGCGTAGCGCTCCATGAAGCGCTCACCCTCGGAGTTGCGGAGGATTGCACCTTCACCGCGGGCGGCCTCGGACAGCAGGATGCCCAGGCCGGCCAGGCCGGTGGGGTGGAACTGGAAGAATTCCATGTCTTCCAGCGGGATGCCGCGGCGGAAGGCGATGCCCATGCCGTCACCGGTCAGGGTGTGGGCGTTGGAGGTGGTCTTGAAGACCTTGCCGGCGCCACCGGAGGCGAACACCACGGACTTGGCCTGGAACACGTGCAGTTCACCGGAGGCGAGGTCGTATGAGACGACGCCGGCCACGCGCTTCTGCTTGTAGGCAGTGCCGTCTTCGCGGACTGCGTCCTCTTCAACCGTCAGCAGGTCCAGGACGTAGTACTCGTTATAGAACTCAACGTTGTGCTTGACGCAGTTTTGGTACAGGGTCTGCAGGATCATGTGGCCGGTACGGTCCGCGGCGTAGCATGCACGGCGGACGGGAGCCTTGCCGTGGTCACGGGTGTGGCCACCGAAGCGGCGCTGGTCGATGCGGCCCTCGGGCGTGCGGTTGAAGGGCAGGCCCATCTTTTCCAGGTCCAGCACGGCGTCGATGGCTTCCTTGGCCATGACCTCGGCGGCGTCCTGGTCAACCAGGTAGTCGCCGCCCTTGACGGTGTCGAAGGTGTGCCATTCCCAGTTGTCTTCCTCGACATTGGCAAGGGCTGCACACATGCCACCCTGTGCCGCACCCGTGTGCGAGCGGGTGGGGTAGAGCTTGGTCAGTACTGCTGTGCGCGCGCGCTGACCGGACTCGATCGCGGCGCGCATGCCAGCACCACCGGCACCGACGATGACGACGTCGTACTTATGGACCTGCATACCAGACGCTCTTTCTCTCAAAATTCGCTATAAAACAACGGGGCGGCTTTGCCTGCTCCGCAAAACAGGGCCCGCGGACAAGCCCGCGGGCCCAGGGTCGTGCCAGTGCTAGGCAGGGCAGAAGCCGCCCGGAAGGGCAACGCCGTTCACTACGGGGCACGGGTTGAAGGTGAAGATGACCAGGGTGCCCAGGAGGATGATGACCACAGCGGCCGCGTAGAGAACGGTCTTCAGCCAGCGGCGGGTGGACGTCTTCTCGGCGTAGTCGTTGATGATGGTCCGCACGCCGTTGCTGCCGTGCAGCATGGCCAGCCACAGCATGGCCAGGTCCCAGAACTGCCAGAACGGGTCGGCCCACTTGCCGGCCACGAAGCCGAAGTCAATGGCGTGGATGCCTTCGCCGACCATCAGGTTCACGAACAGGTGGCCGAAGATCAGGACCACCAGCACCACGCCGGAAAGGCGCATGAACAGCCAGGCGATCATCTCGAAGTTGCCCTTGGACCCGCCGCTGCGGCGGTACTGGGGAGCGATCCGGCCGCTGCGGGGGCTCTCGATGGTTGCAGTCATGGCTTAGTGACCTCCGAGGGCGAGGGACAGGTGGCGGATGGAGAAGGCGACCATGGTCACGACCCAGAGGGCCAGGACTGCCCACAGCATCTGCCGCTGGTACTTGGCGCCCTTCTTCCAGAAGTCGACCGCGATGATCCGCAGGCCATTGAAGGCGTGGAAAACGATGGCAGCCACAAGGCCGGTCTCACCCAGCGCCATCAGCGGATTCTTGTAGGCGCCGATCACGGCGGTGTAGGCCTCCGGTGACACACGCACCAAGGAGGTGTCCAGGACGTGGACCAACAAGAAGAAAAAGATCACTACACCGGTAATACGGTGTCCTACCCAGGACCACATGCCTTCACGGCCGCGGTACAAGGTGCCAGCTGGTTTTGTCGGCACTGATAAACCTCCCTGCAACACAGCGGCGCTGGCATGAGATCCATGCGGGGGGAACGCCTGCTGCGAGAGCACTCGTAGCTCAGGCCTAAATCTAGGCTTCGCTAACAGCTTATTCAATTTAGGCGTTTGTTGGTGCCCAGTGCTGGAGCGGATTTTCCGGGGAAATGAGACAAACACCACATCCGTGCGGGCCCAAAGGCCGGGGCGGAGGCCAAAACGCGGGCCCATGCGCCGCCACAGGAGCCGCCCGCGGCCCTTCAGCTAAAGTAGCCGTGATGAGTACAGACAAAGTGACAAGCCCGGCTTCACCCCTTGACCGCTTCATTGCGGTGATTCCGGCAGGCGGAGTGGGGACCCGCCTCTGGCCTCTGTCACGAGCAGCAGCTCCCAAGTTCCTTCACGATCTCACCGGATCGGGCAGCACGTTGCTGCGCGCCACCTACGACCGGCTGCACCCCCTCGCGGGCAACCGGATGCTGGTGGTGACCGGCCAGGCGCACCGTGAAGCCGTGTGCCGCCAGCTTCCTGAGGTGCGCGACTCCGACCTTGTCCTGGAGTCCGAGCCCAAGGACTCCGGTGCGGCAATCGGCCTTGCAGCGGCAATCCTGCACGAACGCGATCCCGACACCATCATGGGTTCCTTCGCCGCCGACCAGGTGATCAGCCCGGACAACCTCTTCCAGGAGGCAGTCCGTGAAGCCATCCATACCGCTGCTGCCGGCAAGATCGTGACCATCGGCATCAAGCCCACCCACCCGTCCACCGGTTTCGGTTACATCCGTTCCGGCAAGGCCCTCCACATCGAAGGCGCCCCCAGCGCCCACGACGTCGTGGAATTCGTCGAAAAGCCGGACGAGACGGTGGCCCAGCAGTACGTGGACAGCGGCGACTACGTGTGGAACGCCGGCATGTTCGTGGCGCCCGTGTCGCTGATGCTCAAGCACCTCGAGGCCAACCAGCCCGAACTGTTCCAGGGCCTGCAGGAAATCGCCCGTGCCTGGGACACCCCCCAGCGTGATGAGGTCACTGCCCGCATCTGGCCCACCCTGCCCAAGATCGCCATCGATTACGCGGTGGCCGAACCCGCCGCCGAAGCCGGGGACGTCGCCGTCGTGCCCGGTTCCTTCCGCTGGGACGACGTCGGCGACTTCGCCTCGGTCGGCCGCCTCAACAGCGCCAAGGAAGTGGATGACGTCACCGTCCTCGGTGAGGGCGCCCGCGTGTTCACCGAGAACTCCAGCGGCGTCGTTGTCACCGACACCAAGCGTGTCATCGCCCTGATCGGAATCCAGGACGTCGTCATCGTGGATACGCCGGACGCCCTGTTGGTGACCACCATGGCCAATTCCCAGCGCGTGAAGGCTGCCGTGGACGCCCTCAAGGCGAGCGGGGACACGGACGTCCTCTGACCGGGAACCTGCCGGCACTCCGCGTGCCGGCAGGGCCGGGATGTAACGCGGCTCAGTGAATGGGCGCTAATGCCGCCACCCTCGCTAGAGTGAAACAGTGCGCAACTACACTACTGAAGCCGAGCCCACCGCCCTGGTGGCTCCCTGGCTCGAACCGCTCCTGCCGGAACTGATCGAATTCCGCCGGGACCTGCATGCGCACCCGGAACTGTCCTTCAAGGAGTTCCGCACCACGGACAAGCTCGCCGAACGGCTCGAAGCCGCAGGCCTGAGCCCCCGCCGCCTGGAAGGCACCGGCCTGACGGTGGACGTGGGCGAAGGCCCCATTGCCACGGCCCTGCGCGGTGACATCGACGCCCTGCCCATCATCGAGGAGACGGGCCTGCCGTTCGCGTCGAAAAACCACGGCGTGACCCACGCCTGCGGCCATGATGTGCACACCACCACCATGCTGGGCATTGCCCTGGTCCTGCACCGGATGCACCAGGAAGCACCCCTCGGCGCCACCGTCCGCATCATCTTCCAGCCTGCCGAGGAAACCATGCCCGGCGGCGCACATGCCTGCATCGAGCAGGGTGTCCTGGACGGTGTGCCCCGGATCCTTGCTCTGCACTGCGACCCGCGGATCGAAGTGGGCAAGGTGGGCACCAGGATCGGTGCCATCACATCGGCCTCGGACACCATCCGGATCGAACTGTCCGGGCGTGGCGGCCACACCTCCCGCCCGCACCTCACTGAGGACCTCGTGTTCGCGCTGGCGCAGATTGCTGTCAACGTGCCGGCCGTGCTGTCCCGCAGGGTGGACGTCCGCAGCGGCGTCTCCGTGGTGTGGGGCCAGATCACCGCAGGTTCGGCGCCCAACGCGATCCCCGGCAGCGGCTACATGGCGGGAACCATGCGCTGCCTGGACCGGGATGCCTGGCATGCCGCCGGTGAACTGCTCGACGAGGTGGTGCACCAGGTGGCCGCGCCCTACGGCGTGGACGTCCACCTTGAACACACCAGGGGAGTGCCGCCGGTGGTGAACTCCGAGCATGAGACGGCGATCATCGAGGCTGCTGCCCGCGCTGAGATCGGGGAAAGCGCCGTGGTGCTGACACCCCAGTCCATGGGCGGCGAGGACTTCGCCTGGTTCCTGGCCGAACTTCCGGGCGCGATGATGCGGCTGGGCACCAAAACGCCCGGCGGCGAGGACTACGACCTGCACCGCGGCGACTACATCCTGGACGAACGGTCCCTGGGCCTGGGCATCAGGGTGCTCACCGCGGCCGCCCTGCGCACCATCCGGGACCTGGAGCAGGCGCCCCTTTCCTAGCCCCGTCCCGCCGCAGGGCCGGCCGGGAGGTGCGGATCCGGCGGTGGGAACGCACGACGGCGTTTCAACCGGGGGCGGTCCGCGCTGCGGTAAGTTGTGCACAATTTAGTTGTGCGCTACGGTGGTTCTATGACCGAAGCACCCCGCCTGGACCGGCAAGTATGTTTTGCGCTCTATTCGGCGTCCCGGGCCGCCACCGCCGTCTACCGGCCGGTCCTGGATGAGCTGGGACTCACTTACCCGCAGTACCTGGTGATGCTGGTCCTGTGGGAAAGCGAACCCCGGGGCGTGAAGGAGCTTGGCGGGGAACTTGGCCTCGATTCCGGCACCCTGTCGCCCCTGCTCAAACGGCTGGAAACGCTGGGGCTGGTGGAACGGCGGCGGTCCGGCGAGGACGAGCGCCGCGTTGCGATCCACCTGACGCCCGCCGGACGGAACCTCAGCGGCCCGGCGAGTGCCATTCCGCAGCGGCTGGCCGATGCCGCCGGACTCTCCCTGGAAGAACTTGAACAACTGCGGACCACGCTCGGCAAGCTCACGGCGGCACTGCACGAATCACTGTGACCCCGAATACTGCACCATCCCAACAACAGGACGGATATCTTTCGTGAAGACTCTCTACACCGCAGAGGCCCTGGCCTCGGGCGAAGGCCGTGACGGCGCTGCCCGCAGCAACGACGGCCGGCTGGCCGTGGACCTGGCCAGCCCCCTGGAACTCGGTGGCAGCGGCCAGGGCACCAACCCTGAACAGCTCTTCGCCGCCGGCTACGCCGCCTGCTTCCACTCCGCACTGCGCCTGGTCGGCCGCAAGGCAGGCGCAG
Source organism: Arthrobacter sp. NicSoilC5 (assembly GCF_019977395.1). NCBI lineage: Bacteria > Bacillati > Actinomycetota > Actinomycetes > Micrococcales > Micrococcaceae > Arthrobacter > Arthrobacter sp. NicSoilC5. The sequence goes on from NZ_AP024660.1 coordinate 4,279,852, forward strand.
ACCTCACGGACTCGGCCGTCGCGGCAAAAATCCACCTTGGGCAGCTGGACGGCGGCGCCGGCTTTGGGCTGGCCGCCGAACTGGAAATCGCCCTTCCCGCCCTGGACCTGGCCACCGCAGAGGACCTGGTGGCCAAGGCACACCAGGTCTGCCCCTATTCGAACGCCACCCGCGGCAACATCAACGTCGACCTCAAGATCCTGGAGTACGCAGCATGAGCACAGCCCTCGCAACCACCACCCGTGAAATCCGGCTCGCCTCCCGACCCGTGGGGCGCCCGTCCGGTGAGAATTTCGATCTCGCAGAGTCACCGCTGCCCGCACTTGAAGACGGCCAGATCCTGGTGCGCAACCTCTTCATGTCCGTGGACCCGTACATGCGGGGCCGCATGAACGACGTCAAGTCCTACTCCGCCCCCTTCGCCGTGGGCAAAGCGCTCGACGGCGGTGCGGTGGGTGAGGTGATCGCGTCCCGTTCGTCGGCACACAAGGAGGGGGACGTCGTCGTCCATTCCCTGGGTTGGCGGGAGTATGCGGTGGTGGACGGCGATGCTGCCACCCCTGCCCGCACTGACCTGGCACCGGCGTCGGCTTTCCTCGGCGCCCTGGGCATGACCGGGCTGACGGCCTACACCGGCCTGTTGAAGGTAGCGGAATTCAAGCCGGGGGACGCCGTGTTCGGCTCCGGCGCCGCAGGTGCGGTGGGCTCCCTGGTGGGCCAGATCGCCAAGGCCATGGGCGCCTCGCGGGTCATCGGCTCTGCAGGCTCGCCCGCCAAGGTGGCACGCCTCCTGGAGCTGGGCTTCGACGCCGCGTTCGACTACCACGATGGTCCCGTGGTGGAGCAGCTGCAGAAGGCAGCAGGCCCCGCCGGCATCGACGTCTACTTCGACAACGTGGGCGGCGAGCACCTGGAGGCCGCCCTGGCGGTCCTCAATGTGGGCGGCCGGGTGGCAATGTGCGGCGCGATCGCACAGTACAACTCCACCGAACCGACTCCCGCACCGCACAACCTCATGCAGGCAATCGGCAAGCAGCTGACCCTGCGCGGCTTCCTGGTGGGCGGCCAGCGGCAGCACGCCGCTGAGTTCGCGGAGAAGATGGCCGGCTGGCTTGCGGACGGCACCGTGCGCTACGACGAGACGATCGTGGACGGCCTGGAGAACGCGCCGCAGGCGTTCATGGACCTGCTGGACGGGGCAAACACCGGCAAGATGCTGGTCCGGCTGTAGCCCAAGCACTGATCAAACCGAAGAACCATAAGCAGTAGGGGCGCCTCCTTTGGAGGCGCCCCTACTGCTTGGTAACAACTTGTAAACAATATCCGGGGTCAGCTCCCACCGTGCTATGGGGACGTGGCGCAGGCCACTAAAGTGATTGCCATCAGTGCGCTCCGGCGCAGTGCTGCGTGCCTTCAGTGAAAACAGAATTTCAGCGCCGAAACGGACACTCATTGAATTCCGCCCGTAGTGCCACTCGCATCATCCCTGGAGGAAAATTGAAGAAATCACTGCGTGCCGGCTTCAAGCGCGGTTCAATGGCCGGTGTGGCCACCCTCGGTGCGTCCGCCTTGCTGCTCACCGGTTGCGGAGCCGCCCCGTCTGCGTCCCCCTCCGGTTCAGCGACCGCCTCGGACTACACCGCATGCATGGTGTCAGACTCCGGAGGATTCGACGACAAGTCGTTCAACCAGTCCGGCTACGAGGGCCTGCAGAGCGCCGTGAAGGACCTCGGCATCAAGGAAAAGCACGTCCAGTCCAAGGCTGACACGGACTACGATCCCAACCTCCGCTCCATGGTCCAGCAGGGCTGCAAGCTGACCGTTACTGTCGGCTTCCTGCTCGGCGACGCCACCAAGTCCATCGCGACGGCCAACCCGAACAGCCACTTCGCCATCATTGACTACAACGACCCCACGTTCCCCAAGAACGTCAAGCCGATCGTCTATGACACTGCCCAGGCCGCGTTCCTGGCCGGCTACCTGGCAGCAGGCACCTCCAAGACGGGGAAGGTCGCAACCTTCGGCGGCATCAACATTCCCACCGTCACCATCTTCATGGACGGCTTTGCCGATGGCGTGAAGTACTACAACGAGAAGAAGGGCAAGAGCGTCCAGCTCATCGGCTGGGACAAGGACAAGCAGGACGGCACCTTCGTTGGTGACTTCAAGCAGGTGGACAAGGGCAAGGTCCTGACCCAGGGGTTCCTTGACCAGGGCGCAGACATTGTTCTTCCGGTGGCCGGACCCGTTGGCGGCGGCGCGGGCAGCGCGATCCTCGATGCCAAGTCCAAAGGCAAGGACGCCAAGCTCATCTGGGTCGACTCCGATGGCTACCTGACTGCCCCGGATTACAAGTCCGTGATCCTCTCCTCCGTCCAGAAGACCATGTCCACCGCTGTGGAGACAGTCATCAAGGACGACAAGGACGGCAAGTTCGACGCGTCGCCCTACATTGGAACCCTGGCAAACGGCGGCGTGGCCCTGGCGCCGTTCCACGATCTGGATTCCGCCGTGCCGGCAGACCTGAAGAGCGACCTGGACCAGCTCAAGAAGGACATCATCTCCGGCACCGTCAAGGTCGAGTCGAAGTCCAGCCCCACCAAGTAAGCACCGAACCGCGGGGCGCGCTGCCCTTCCGCCGTTACCCCGGCCGAAGGGCAGCGCGTTCTGCTTTGCTGGCAACAGACGGTCGCCGGCACCATGCAGGCGGTGCCCATTGCCGCCTTCCTGCCCTGCCCAGGAACCACCCGTGACACTAGGCTGGGACTACCCGCTGCCTCGCCGCCGACAGCGCGCCGGAGCAGATCCATACACACACAGATTGGTTAGGGTCTTGAAACTCGAACTGAAAGGGATCACGAAGAGATTCGGGTCCCTGGTAGCCAATGACCACATTGATTTGGTCGTTGAACCCGGGCAGGTGCACTGCCTCCTGGGCGAGAACGGCGCAGGGAAATCCACCCTGATGAACGTGCTCTACGGCCTGTACGATCCGACCGAAGGTGAAATCCTGGTCGATGGCAAGCCCGTCGTCTTCAAAGACCCCGGCGAGGCCATGGCGGCCGGCATCGGGATGGTCCACCAGCACTTCATGCTCATCCCGGTCTTCACCGTGGCCGAGAATGTGGCGCTGGGCAATGAGGCCACCAAAGCCGCCGGCCTGCTCAACCTGGAAGCCACGCGCGAAAAGATCCGCCGCATCTCGGACCAGTACGGGTTCGACGTCGACCCCGACGCCATGGTGGAGGACCTGCCCGTCGGCGTCCAGCAGCGGGTCGAGATCATCAAGGCGCTGGTGCGTGATGCCGAGGTACTCATTCTCGATGAACCCACCGCCGTGCTGACGCCGCAGGAAACCGATGAGCTCCTGGACATCATCCGGCAGCTGAAGCGCGACGGTAAGTCGATCGTCTTCATCTCCCACAAACTGCGTGAAGTCAAAGCCATCTCAGACACCATCACGGTCATCCGCCGCGGCAAGGTGGTGGGGCAGGCGGATCCCACGGCTTCCCCCACTGAACTGGCGTCCGCCATGGTTGGCCGCACGGTGAGCCTGACCCTCGACAAGGCGCCCGCCAAGCCCGGTGACGTGACCTTCAAGGTCCGCAACCTGACAGTGACGGACCACAACGGCCAGCACGTGGTCAATGACCTGTCCTTCGACATCGCCAAGGGCGAAGTGCTGGCCATCGCAGGAGTGCAAGGCAACGGCCAGACTGAACTGACCGAGGCGATTCTTGGCGTGCAGCCGCACGTAGCCGGGTCCATCACGCTCGACGGCGAGGAACTGCTGGGCAGGAGCGTCAAGCACGTCCTCGGTGCCGGTGTGGGCTTCGTCCCCGAGGACCGCACCATTGACGGTCTGGTGGGCACGTTCACCATCTCCGAAAACATGATCCTGGACCTCTACGACAAAGCGCCCTTCGCACGCGGCGTGGGGATGAAGCCGGGCGTGATCGCGGAGAACGCCGCCAGGAAGGTCGAGGAATTCGACGTTCGCACGCCCTCCGTGTCCGCGGCGGTGGGCACCCTTTCCGGCGGCAACCAGCAGAAGGTGGTCCTGGCCCGTGAGCTCTCCCGTCCGCTGCGGCTGTTCATCGCCTCGCAGCCCACACGTGGTCTCGACGTCGGCTCGATTGAGTTTGTGCACAAGCGGGTCATCGCCGAACGCGACCACGGGACGCCGGTCATGATCGTGTCCACAGAACTGGACGAAGTACTTCAGCTGGCCGACCGGATCGCCGTGCTCTACCGCGGCCGGCTGGTGGGAATCGTACCCGCCACCACGTCCCGCGACGTTCTGGGCCTGATGATGGCCGGTGTCCCGGCCACCGAAGCCGAAGCCAGCGCCGCCGCCCCTGTTTCCGGCGCCACCACCACAGCGGCGGTATCGGAGCCTGCCGGCCACGAAGGAGAATCCCATGTCTGAAAAGACAACCCCGGAACCGCGGACCGGCCGCAACGGCGCCCCGGAGCCCGTCGACACCCCGGAGCCCGGCGGCACCACCTCCGAGGCTGTGGCCTCCGACGTCGTCCTTGACACCGCCGGTGGCCAGATGCCGCCGTCTGCCGTTCCGGCAGCCACCCAGCGGCGCGGCCGGGACCATGACCGGGATGGAAGCGGTTCCGTCCTGCACCAGATCTTCACCGGCAACGCCATGGTCTCCTTCCTCTCCGTGCTGCTGGCGATCGTGCTCGGCGGCATCCTGATGGCAGTGACCAACCCCAAGGTCGCCGTCACGGCCGGTTACTTCTTTGCCCAGCCCGGGGACCTCCTGACCGAGGTCATCCGTCCCTACACTGCCCTGGTACAGGGGTCCATCTTCAACTGGGCGGGCGCCGACCTGGCAGCCCAGCTGTACCCGATCACCGAGACCCTCACCGTCGCAACCCCGCTGATCTGCGCCGGGCTCGGTGTCGCGCTGGCGTTCCGCGCCGGCCTGTTCAACATCGGCGCCCAAGGGCAGATCATCTTCGGCGCGCTCTTCGGCGCCTACGTAGGGTTCGCTTGGCACCTGCCCATCGGCCTGCACCTGCTGGTCGTTATCCTGGCCGGCCTCGTCGGGGGCGCGGTCTGGGGCGGCGTCGTGGGCCTGCTGAAGGCACGGACCGGCGCGCACGAGGTGATCGTGACCATCATGCTCAACTACATCGCCAACTTCCTGCTGCTGTTCCTGCTCACCACGCCGGCTTTCCAGCGCAAGGGTTCCACAAACCCGATCTCGCCATTCCTTGATTCCACCGCGTTGTTCCCCGAACTGCTCGGACCGCAATTCCGCCTGCACGCCGGCTTCCTGGCCGCGATAGCGGCCACCGCCTTCGTGTGGTGGCTGCTGAACCGCTCAACGATCGGTTTTGAGTTCCGCGCCGTCGGTGCGAACCCCAGCGCGGCCCGCACCGCTGGCATCAACGTAGCCCGCAGCACCATCCTGGTGATGGCGATCGCCGGTGCGCTGGCCGGCTTGGCCGGCGTGGCCCAGGTGTCCGGGACGGAAAAGTACCTCTCCGGCGGTGTCGCTGCCTCCATCGGTTTTGATGCCATCACGGTGGCGCTGCTGGGACGCTCGACGCCGTGGGGAACCTTCTTCGCCGGCCTGCTGTTCGGCGCCTTCCGCGCCGGCGGCGTGGCAATGCAGGCCCAGACGCAGACGCCGATCGACATTGTGCTCGTCATCCAGTCCCTGATTGTGCTGTTCATCGCAGCACCGCCGCTGGTCCGTGCGATATTCGGACTCAACCCCCGTAAGAAGAAGACCACTACGAGTGGGACCGCAGGTTCGCGTGCCGGCGGCGTCAAGAGCGGAGCGGCAGCATGAGCGCCACCACACAATCTCCTACCGGCAAACAGCCGGGCACCGGTAAGGGAACCAGCAGCACCAGCGGAGCCACCCGCGCCGGAGGCCGGACAGGCACAACCGAACTGGTGAGCTGGAAAGCCGGCGTTGGCCTTGGCCTGCTCGCCATCCTGGGAACCGTGCTGTTCGGTTTCCTGGCCAACCCAAAATCTGCCGGCTTCCGGATTGCCGAGGCCCGCGATCCGAACGCCTCCTCTACGGCGGCGTGGGTCACCCTGGCCGTGGCGCTGGCCGCCGCGGCCTACGTCGGTTACCGCTGGGTCAGCCAGCGGCGGGAGGGCGGGGGAGTAGACCGCTGGATACCCGCCACCACCATCGCTGCCGTCGCCGTCCTGGGCCTGGCCGCCCTCGGCGTCGCCCGGGTTGAAAAGATTACCGTGCCTTCGATGGCGCTGGGCTGGATCTGCTCCGTCGTGCTGCTCGCACTGGCAGGGTCCGCCTGTTTCCTGACCGTGCAGCGGCGGCGCACTCCCGGATGGCTGGGCGGCATTTTCGCAGTGGTCTTCCTCGTCGGCTTCATGATCTGGATCGTCGCCGGCGGCCGTGACCCCGAACCCTCCATCTCCCTCGGCGGCCTCATGGCCGGTGCCGTGACCCTGGCCGTACCGCTGGTGTTTGGCTCACTCTCGGGTGTGCTGTGCGAACGGGCCGGCGTGGTTAATATCGCCATCGAAGGCCAACTGCTGCTCGGGGCGTTCTCCGCCGCCGTCGTTGCCACCGTGACCGGCAACGTCTACGTTGGGCTCATCTCGGCCGCAGTCGCCGGTGCGCTCGTGTCCCTGGTCCTGGCCATCGTGAGCATCAAGTACCTCGTCAACCAGATCATCGTCGGCGTGGTCCTCAATGTCCTGATCAGCGGCCTCACCAGCTTCCTCTTCTCCACCCTGCTCACGGCGGACCCCGAACACCTCAACAAGCCCGGCCGGCTGCAGGCCGTGGATATTCCGTTCCTCGCCGACATCCCGATCATCGGCCCCATTCTGTTCCGCCAGTCCCTGGTGGGCTACCTCATGTACGTCGCCGTGATCGTGGTCTACGTGGGCCTTTTCCACACCAAGTGGGGCCTGCGCGTGCGCGCCGTCGGCGAACACCCCCAGGCGGCCGACACGGTGGGCATCAACGTCAACCGGACCCGCTTCATCAACGTCCTCATGGGCGGGGCCATCGCAGGAATCGGCGGCTCCTTCTTCACCCTGGTGTCGGTGGATGCGTTCAGCAAGGACATGTCCGGCGGCCGCGGCTACATTGCCCTGGCAGCCATGATCTTCGGGCGGTGGAATCCGATCGGCGCGTTCCTGGCGGCGTTGCTGTTTGGCTTCGCCGACAACCTGCAAAGCATCATCACCATCATCGGTTCTCCCGTCCCCAGCCAGTTCATGGCGATGCTGCCCTACGCCCTGACCGTCGTCGCGGTGGCGGGCCTGGTGGGACGGTCCAGGCCGCCCGCGGCCGACGGCATACCGTACGTCAAGGGATGACCGCCGTGGACAACACACAACAGGTGGACTGGGCAGCCCTGGAAGCTGCCGCCGCAGCCGCCATGAAGAATGCGTACGCCCCGTATTCAAAGTTTCCGGTGGGAGCCGCTGCCCTGACGGTGGACGGCCGGATCGTCAGCGGCTGCAACGTGGAAAATGCCAGTTACGGACTGACCCTCTGCGCGGAGTGCGTCCTGGTGGGGGAACTGCAGATGACCGGCGGGGGACTGCTGCGGGCGTTCTACTGCGTGGACGGTGCGGGCGCCGTCCTCATGCCCTGCGGCCGCTGCCGGCAGCTGCTGTACGAATTCAGCGCCCCCGGCATGCAGCTCATGACCAACCGCGGCATCAAGACCATGGACCAGGTGCTGCCTGACGCCTTTGGTCCCGAACACCTGGAGGAGACCCGGTGACCGACAGCAAAGCAGAGGCGTTCGACGCCGTAGACATCATCCGCACCAAGCGTGACAAGGGGACGCTGAGCCCCGAACAGATCGACTGGACCATCGACGCGTACACGCGTGGGGCCATCGCGGACGAACAGATGGCTGCCCTGAACATGGCCATCCTGCTCAACGGCATGGACCGCGCCGAAATCGCCCGGTGGACGGCCGCCATGATCGCCTCGGGGGAGCGGATGGATTTCTCCAGCCTCCGTCGACCAGACGGCGGCCTGAAATACACCTCCGACAAACATTCCACCGGTGGCGTGGGGGACAAGATCACCCTGCCGCTGGCCCCGCTGGTGGCGGTGTTCGGCGTGGCCGTCCCGCAGCTGTCCGGCCGCGGGCTGGGGCACACCGGCGGCACCCTGGACAAGCTGGAGTCCATTCCGGGATGGCGGGCCAACCTGGCAAACGACGAAATCCTGGCCCAGCTCCAGGACGTCGGGGCGGTCATCTGCGCCGCCGGTGCCGGCCTGGCCCCGGCCGACAAGAAGCTCTATGCGCTGCGCGACGTCACAGGAACGGTTGAGGCCATCCCGCTGATCGCCTCCTCCATCATGAGCAAGAAGATCGCCGAGGGCACCGGCTCCCTGGTCCTGGACGTCAAGGTGGGCAGCGGAGCCTTCATGAAGGATGAAGCCAAAGCCCGCGAACTGGCGGAGACCATGGTGGCGCTCGGCAAGGACGCGGGGGTCAACACCGTTGCGTTGCTGACCAACATGAACACCCCCCTGGGCCTCACCGCCGGCAATGCCATCGAAGTCGAGGAATCGGTGGAGGTGCTGGCGGGCGGCGGCCCGGAGGACGTGGTGGAACTGACCGTCCGGCTCGCCGAGGAGATGCTCGTCTGTGCAGGGGTCCACGACGCCGACCCCGCCGCCGCCCTCAAGGACGGCCGGGCCATGGACGTCTGGAACCGGATGATCACCGCCCAGGGCGGCGACCCCCGCGCGGCGCTCCCGGAGGCCCGGGAATCCGACGTCGTCTATGCCCCTGCCGACGGGGTGCTGGTGGAACTGGACGCGCTCGCTGTCGGTGTGGCTGCATGGCGGCTGGGTGCCGGCCGCGCCCGCAAGGAGGACGCCGTACAGGCGGGGGCCGGGGTGCGCATGCACGCCAAGCCCGGCGCCACCGTGCGGGCAGGGGAGCCCCTGATGACGCTGCTCACCGACACTCCGGAGCGGTTCGCCCGTGCCCGGGAAGCCCTGGAACACGCAGTGGTCATCGCTCCGGAAGGTTCGCGGCCAGCCCAGCAGCTCATCATCGACCGCATAGCATAGGGACCCATGCAGGCCATCAATGACTTCATCCTCGCCGCAGCCGGCCAGCCGTGGGTGCTGGTCCTGGTGCTGGCGTGCTGCATCATTGACGGCTTCTTCCCGCCCGTTCCCAGTGAGTCCGTGGTGGTGGGCCTCGCCGCCGTGGCCTCCACCGCGGATGTTCCCAACCCGCTGCTCCTGGTCCTTGTCGCGGCGGCGGGTGCATTCCTCGGGGACAACATCGCGTACCTGCTGGGCCGCCGGGTGGGCACCAGGCGCTGGGCGTGGATGCGCGGGCCGCGCATGCAAAGTGCGTTCCGCTGGGCGGGCCGGGAGCTGCACAAGCGGCCGGCATCGCTGATCCTGGTGGCCCGCTTCGTCCCGATCGGCCGGGTGGCGGTGAACCTGACCGCCGGGGTCACGCACTACCCGCACCTGCGGTTCGTGGGCCTGACCATCCTTTCGGCCAGCCTGTGGGCCGGCTACTCGGTGGCGATCGGGCTGTTTTTCGGCCAGTGGTTCGAGAACAACCACGTCCTGGGCGCAGCGATTGCCATTGTCTGCGCGGTAGCGCTGGGCATCGTGGTGGACCTGGTAATCAACAAATTCCGGGGCAAACCCAACGTGGTGGAACGGATCCGGGAACCCGGCGCCTGACCAGCGCGTTTAAGGGGTAATTCCGGGCATTGGGGCGTAGCGGACAGGGCCCGGAGCGTGGGACACTTAGGAACGATTTCCGCTTTGGCTGCGGCACTTTGGCTGTGTCATTTTTATACAGGAGCAACACCGCGTGGAGTTTATTAATGAGGCCGTGCTCCATGCAGCGGGCCAGTGGTGGATTTACCCGGTTCTGCTGGCGTTCTTCTTCGTGGACGGCTTCGCCATGGTGGTCCCCAGCGAGACCCTCATCGTGGCGCTCGCAGCCTTCTCGCGGCACAGCGGCGAACCCAATCTCTGGCTCCTAGGGCTCACTGCACTGGTCGGCGCCATTGCCGGTGACAATATGGCCTACATGCTCGGCCGCAAGATCGGCCTGGAGCGGTGGGGATGGATGCGCCGGCCCAAGGTCCGGAAAGTCTTCGCCTGGGCCCGCTATGAACTTGAGAAACGCGGCGCGGTACTGATCTTCACCGCCCGCTACATCCCGTGGGGCCGGGTGGCGGTCAACTACGTGGCCGGAAGCACCGGCTTCTCGCACCGCAGGTTCTTCGTCTTCGACGCCTTTGCCTGTGTGACCTGGGTGGGCTACTCCCTTGGCATCGGCCTGCTGGCCAGCTCGTTCCCGTGGCTGCACCACAACCCGCTGCTGAGCGCCGGCATCGCCGTCGTCTTCGCCATTGTCCTGGGTGTGCTCATCGACCACCTGCTCCGCTGGTGGCACAAACGGCTGGGCCGGCATGACGCCCCCGAGGCGGACGAGTGGGCCGAAGGGTCCTCCGGTTCCGGGCAGGAAGACCGGCCCGGCATGCAGGCCCTTGTGGTGCCCTCGGCAGAGGCCGGACCCGCGGCCAAGTAGCGGCTGGCTTTGAACTGCGGCCCACCCTAAGGTGGGAACGTGACTGAGCCCATTGTTGACGCTGCCCCTGCCATCGATTTTGACCTGAAGAGCCTGCCCAAGGTTTCCCTCCACGACCACCTGGACGGAGGACTCCGTCCGGCCACCATCATCGAACTGGCGGAGGCCGTTGGCCACACGCTTCCCTCAACGGACCCCGTGGCCCTGGGACAGTGGTTCCGCGAATCAGCCGATTCCGGATCCCTGGTCCGCTACCTGGAAACGTTCGACCACACGGTCGCCGTCATGCAGACCTACGACGGCCTGTTCCGCGTGGCCAAGGAGTTCGTCGAGGACCTCGCGGACGACGGCGTGGTGTACGGCGAAGTGCGCTGGGCGCCGGAACAGCACCTCCAGAAGGGACTCAGCCTTGACGAAGCCGTGGAGGCAGTCCAGGACGGACTGGAAGCCGGCGTCGAGGCCGTCTCCGAGACCGGACGCGAGATCCAGGTGGGCCAGCTGATCACCGCCATGCGCCACGCCGACCGCGGCCAGGAGATCGCCGAACTCGCCGTCCGACACCGCAACCAGGGTGCAGTGGGCTTCGACATTGCCGGTGCCGAGGACGGATTCCTGCCCAGCCGCTTCAGGGATGCCTTCACGTACCTCGCCCAGCACAATTTCCCCGCCACCGTGCACGCAGGCGAGGCTGCCGGGCTGGAGAGCATCCAGTCCGCGCTGGTGGACGGCCGCGCCCTCCGGCTGGGACACGGCGTCCGCATTGCCGAGGACATCATGGTGGAATTCGACGACGACGAGGAAGCCGGGGACACCGTTGGCCTGGTCACCCTGGGCGACCTCTCCAGCTGGGTCCGCGACCGCGGCATCGCCCTGGAGATCTGCCCTTCCTCCAACCTGCAGACCGGCGCCATCGCGGAGTTCGGCGAAGGCATCGAAAGCCACCCCCTGGACATGCTCTACCAGCTGGGCTTCAACGTCACCATCAACACCGATAACCGCCTGATGAGCGGCGTTACCCTCACCGACGAGTTCAACCTGCTGGTGGAAACCTTCGACTACGACCTCGATGACCTGCTGGAGCTGACCCTCAACGCCGCCGAGGCATCCTTCCTGCCCCTGGAGGAAAAGGAAGCGCTGGTGGAGTACATCAACGACGCCTACGCCAACCTTGGCTGATCCGGAATCCCGGCCCGGCAGTTCTGCAACAGCGGAACTGCTGGGCCTGATCGCCCAGCTGCGCGTGCACTGCCCCTGGATGGGCGCCCTGACGCACGCGTCGCTGGTGGAATACCTCCTGGAAGAGGCCTACGAAGTGGCCGAGACCATCGAGGAAGGCCACCCCGACGCCGAGCTGCAGGGCGAGCTCGGTGACGTGCTGCTCCAGGTGGTGCTGCATGCCCGCCTGGCTGAGGAGCGCGGCGCCTTCACGTTCGACGACGTGGCGCGCGGGCTGGGTGCCAAAATGATCCGCCGGAATCCCCACGTCTTCCGGCCTGACGGCTCCCTGCAGGACAGCTTCCCGGCCACCGTGGCGGAGATCGAGCAGAAGTGGGATGCCGTCAAGCGGGCCGAAAAGCCGGAACGGCAGGACCCCTTCGACGGCATCCCGCAGGCCCTCCCGGCGCTGGCCAGGGCACAGAAGTCCCTGGCCCGTGCAGCACGTGCGGGCCTTGGGCTCCCCGCGGGCTCTCCCGTCCCCGACAGCGAGGAGGAGCTCGGAAACCTGCTGCTCGCCGTCGTCCGTTCTGCGCGGGACAACGGCATGGACGCAGAGCGCGCCCTGCATGCCGCCGTCCGCCGCTACCAGCGTGACCAGAGTGACCAAAGCGACCAAGCGCCATCATGACGTCCGGGCCTTGACCGGTTTGAGTAACCCGGAGCACTCTCGACTAGGCTGGACCGTGACGAGTACGTCGAGTTTTCTGCCTGATTCCCCCCGTTAATCGCCCATAAGGAGCAAATTCATGGCGCTTATCGATGCCATCCACGCCCGCGAGATCCTCGATTCCCGCGGCAACCCCACCGTTGAAGTTGAAGTCCTGCTGTCGGACGGCCAGATTGGCCGCGCCGCGGTTCCCTCCGGCGCCTCCACCGGTGAGCACGAGGCCGTTGAACTGCGTGACGGCGACAAGGGCCGCTACCTGGGCAAGGGCGTGCAGAAGGCCGTCGACGCCGTGATCGACCAGATCGCCCCCGCCCTGACCGGGTTCGACGCCACCGACCAGCGCAGCATCGACCAGGCCATGCTGGACCTGGACGGCACCCCCAACAAGGGCAAGCTGGGCGCCAACGCCATCCTGGGCGTCTCCCTGGCCGTCGCCAACGCAGCCGCAGCCTCCGCCGACCTGCCGCTCTACAAGTACCTGGGCGGCCCGAACGCCCACGTCCTGCCCGTGCCGCTGATGAACATCCTCAATGGTGGCTCCCACGCCGACTCCGACGTCGACATCCAGGAATTCATGATCGCCCCCATCGGCGCAGAGACCTTCTCCGAAGGCCTGCGCTGGGGCGTTGAGGTCTACCACAACCTCAAGTCCGTGCTGCAGCAGAAGGGCCTCTCCACCGGCCTCGGCGACGAAGGCGGCTTCGCGCCCAACCTGCCGTCCAACCGCGCAGCCCTGGACCTCATCACCGAAGCCATCAAGAACGCCGGCTACACCCCGGGCAAGGACATCGCCCTGGCCCTGGACGTTGCCTCCTCCGAGTTCTACAAGGACGGCGCCTACCAGTTCGAAGGCAAGTCCCTGTCCGCCAGCGACATGAGCGCCTACTACGGCGAACTCGTTGCCGACTACCCGCTGGTCTCCATCGAGGACCCGCTGGACGAGAACGACTGGGACGGCTGGAAGACCCTCACCGACGCCATCGGCGACAAGGTCCAGCTGGTGGGTGACGACCTCTTCGTCACCAACCCCTCCATCCTGCAGCGTGGCATCGACACCAGGACCGCCAACTCCCTGCTGGTCAAGGTCAACCAGATCGGTTCGCTGACTGAGACCCTGGACGCCGTCAGCCTGGCCCAGCGAGCCGGCTACACCACCATCACCTCGCACCGCTCCGGCGAAACCGAGGACACCACCATCGCCGACATCGCCGTGGCCACCAACGCCGGCCAGATCAAGACCGGTGCACCGGCCCGCTCCGAGCGCGTAGCCAAGTACAACCAGCTGCTGCGCATCGAAGAAGAACTGGACGACGCCGCACGCTACGCCGGCCGCAGCGCCTTCCCGCGTTTCAAGGGCTAGTAACCGCCTAAACCCATCCGCGGTGGCTATGGTTGAAAGACCATAGCCACCGCTGTTGTTTCCAGCAGCATTTGTTCAGCAGTGAACGTCCAGCACAGATAGTGGCGGCCCCGGCAGGCTGCGTTTCAGGAGTGTCATGGCTACCCGCCGCCCCAAAGTTCCCAAGGTCGCCCCCGCCCGTCCAGCCAAGGCAACGGACGACGACGGATCCTCCGGCGGTGCCGAGGTCATTCGGGCGGATTTCCGGCCGGCCAAGGGCGTCCCCGCGGCAGGCGCCGCACCTGCGAAGGACAACCACGCGGGCGGAACTGCTGCAGGCCGGCCCGGGAAAGCGGGGGAGGCCAAGGCGGCCAGGCCAACCGCCGGGCGCAAAGGAAGCAGCCCCGTAGACGGCAAGGACGCCCGCAGCCCCGAAGAGGAGCAGCATCCTGTCCCCGCCAAGGCCTTTTCCGGCCGCATGCTCGCGCTGGCCGTGGTGATGATCGCCATCACCGTCATGCTGGCCCCCACGGTCAAGATCTTCTTCGACAAGAAGGCCGAAATAGACGCCCTGAACGCGGATATCGCCGCACGCCAGGCTGAAGGCGACGCCCTCCGCCAGCAGGTGTCGCGCTGGCAGGACCCCAACTACGTCAAGCAGCAGGCCCGCGACCGCATTAACATGGTTATGCCGGGCGAAACCGGCTACTGGGTTTTTGGCAGCGATGAGCCGGCCGGAGAAAGCAGTAGCCCCGCCGGCGCAGCAGCACAAGACCCCGCCGATCTGCCGTGGGTGGATTCCCTGTGGGAGTCCATCAGGCGCGCGGCCACAGACTGAACCGCACAGGAAGGACGGCCCGCGACAGTGGAACACAACACGGCAGCCGCCCGGGACGAATCCCGCCAACCAACAGCACACGACCTTGAAGTACTGAGCAGGCAGCTGGGACGACCCGTCCGCGACGTCGTGGAGATTCCGGCCCGCTGCGTCTGTGGCAACCCCCTCGTGGCCGCCACCGCGCCCCGGCTGAGCAACGGTACCCCGTTTCCCACCACCTTCTACCTGACGCACCCGGTGATCACGTCCGCGGTTTCCAGGCTTGAAGCCGCCGGGGTCATGAACAACATGAACGAGCAGCTGGCCGCGGACGCCGGGCTTGCCGCTGCCTACCGGGCGGCCCACGGGGAGTACCTTGCCGCCCGCGATGCCATCGGCCGGCGTTCCGGAATCGGTCCGGTCCCCGAAATTGACGGCGTGTCCGCGGGCGGGATGCCCACCCGCGTCAAATGCCTGCATGTCCTGGTGGGCCACTCCCTTGCAGCGGGCAGCGGCGTCAACCCCCTGGGTGACCAGGCCCTGGACATGATCAGCGAATGGTGGACTGCTGACAAGTGCTACTGCGACGGCGCCTGGGACACCACCGGTGAGGCACCATCCCGGGACCTCAGCCGGCACGGGCCCCAAGGGCTCCCGGACATCGTGGGCCGCCCCGCCCCGGTCCGGAAATCCGCCGGAACCACAGAGGCGTCCGAATGACCCGCGTCGCCGCCATCGACTGCGGCACCAACTCCATCCGGCTCCTCATCGCCGACATCGACCGCAGTAACGGCGGCACAAAGCTCACCGACGTGGTCCGGGAGATGCGCGTGGTCCGGCTGGGCCAGGGCGTGGACGCCACCGGCGAACTGGCTCCGGAGGCGCTGGAACGCACGCTTGGCGCCACGGCCGATTACGCCCGCCTGATCAAGGAGCATGGCGCAGAGCGGATCCGGTTTGTTGCCACCTCCGCGAGCCGCGATGCACGCAATCGGGACGTCTTCGTGGACGGCGTCAGGGAGCTGCTGGGAGTGGAACCTGAGGTCATTTCCGGGGACGAGGAAGCGGCGTTGTCCTTTGCCGGGGCCAGCAGCGTGCTGCCCGTCCTCGACGGCCAGCAGGTGCTCGTGGTGGACCTCGGCGGGGGAAGCACCGAATTCGTCCTGGGCACCGCGGCCGGCGTGACCGCTGCCAAGTCCGTGGACATCGGCTGCGTCCGGCTGACTGAACGCCACCTGCGCAACGATCCGCCCACTGCCGAACAGATTGCCGCCGCGGAGGCCGACGTGGACGACGCCATGGCCCGCGCCGGACGCGACGTGCCCCTGGAACGCGCCACCGCCGTCGTCGGTGTTGCCGGGTCCGTCACCACCATCACCGCGCACGCGCTCCGCCTGCCCGAATACTTGCCCGACGCCATCCACGGGGCCTCGCTGCCCATCGGGGACATCCGCGACGCCGCCACCGACCTGCTGGGGATGACCCGGGCCGGGCGGGCTGCGCTGCCGTACATGCATCCGGGCCGCGTGGACGTCATCGGCGCCGGGGGACTGGTGTGGCGCCGCATCCTGGAACGGATGGGGGAGCTGACCGGCGGGAAAGTCGCCGCGGCCACCGCAAGCGAGCACGACATCCTTGACGGCATCGCGCTGAGCATCGGGTAGCCCATGCATCCCACCCCAGCTTCAACCCCGCTCGTGTCCCGTGCCGCGGCTGCCGCAATGGCCGTCCTGCTGGCCTCGTGCTGCCTGTTCGCCGGCCTGTTCACGGCCCCCGCCGCACACGCCGACGAGTGGCGCGACAAGGAGTACTGGCTCGCGGACTCGGGCATTACCAAGGCCTGGGAAGTGTCAAAGGGCGCCGGCGTCAAGGTGGCCGTCATCGACAGCGGCATCGATGCCCAGCACCCGGACCTCAAAGGCGCCGTTGTCGGCGGTTACGATGCCTCCGGCTCAGGCCAGCCGGACGGCCAGAAAAGCGTCGGCTCCAAGCCTGAACACGGCACCCTGGTAGCCACCATGCTCGCAGGCCGCGGACACCAGCCCGCCAGCGCGAGCCCCAGCCCCAGCCCCGGGCCGGCTGTTCCCCCGGACGGCATCATCGGCGTCGCGCCCGAAGCGCAGCTCCTCTCCGTCTCCACCTGGCTGGGCTCGGCCAATCCGTCGGGCAAAAGCGACCAGGACCAGATTCCCGAGGCGGTCCGCTGGGCGGTGGACAACGGCGCCAAGGTCATCAACATCTCGCTCGGCAGCACCACTCCGCAGTGGCCGCAGAGCTGGGACGCCGCCTTCCTGTACGCCGAACAGAAGGACGTGGTCATCGTCGCCGCCGCCGGGAACCGGGTGGGAGGCAATACCCAGGTGGGCGCCCCTGCAACCATCCCGGGCGTGCTCACCGTCGCCGGCCTGGACCGCAAGAACGTGGCCAGCGTGGACGCTTCCTCGCAGGGCATCAGCATTGGGGTGGCTGCACCGGCCGAGAACCTCCTGGGCGGCCTTCCGGCCGGAGGCTATGCCGAATGGGCCGGAACCTCCGGGTCCACGCCCATCGTCGCAGGCGTTGCCGCCCTGATCCGGTCCAAGTGGCCGGACATGAGCGCCGAACAGGTGATCAACAGGATCGTCTCCACGGCGAAGGACGCCGGAGCCCCGGGCAAGGATCCGCTGTACGGCTACGGCATCCTCAACGCCGAGGCAGCGCTCAAGGCTGACGTCCCGGAGGTTTCAGTCAATCCGCTGGGCACCATCGCCGAGTGGATCCGCGTTCACAGGCGCGGCAATGCCGCCCCGGCAACGCCGCTGCCCACCGCAACCTCAGTGCCAAGTGCGGCACCCACGCTGCCCGAAGCCACCGTTCCCGCCGCGAAGGCGCCGTCCCAGCGCGACAGTGCCATCGGCGCCGCCGTCGTCATCGGTTTTGCCGCCCTGTTCGTGGCCATCATCGCCGCCGCTGCCGTCCAGCTCCGACGGGCTGCCCGCAACCCTTCCCTTGCCGTGGAAGAACCCGACACGGGCGTGATGGAAAGGGTCAAATCCCGCCCGGATTCCTAGGTTACGGGGGCTCCGTACGGCTAGTGAAGATTTTCACAAACTCCTGTATCCTTGAACAATGGCAACCACCCCACAGCTCCAGGACCGTCCCAGGGTACTCGTCGTCGGCGGCGGGTACGTCGGCCTGTACGTAGCACTGAAACTGCAGAAGAAGATCGCGAATGCCGGTGGCATCGTCACCGTCGTCGATCCCCTGCCCTACATGACTTACCAGCCCTTCCTCCCCGAGGTGGCAGGTGGCAACATCGAAGCCCGCCACGCAGTGGTCTCCCACCGCCAGCACCTCAAGCAGACGGAACTCATCCAGGGCCGCGTCACGTCGATCGACCACGTCAACCGGACGGCCGTGGTGGCTCCTGCCGACGGCGGCGAGAACTTTGAGGTTCCCTACTTCGACGTCGTGCTCGCAGCCGGCGCCATCACCCGCACCTTCCCCATCAAGGGCCTGGCGGACAAGGGTATCGGCCTGAAGACCATCGAGGAAGCCGTTGCCCTGCGCAACAAGCTCCTGGAGCGCATCGAGGTTGCCTCCACCATGACGGACCCCGCAGCCCGCGCCAAGGCCCTCACCTTCGTGGTGGTCGGCGGCGGCTTCGCCGGCATCGAGTGCATAACCGAAATGGAAGACCTCGCCCGCGCCGCCGTGCGCAACAACCCCCGCATCAAGCAGGAGGAAGTCCGCTTCGTCCTGGTCGAAGCCATGGGCCGCATCATGCCCGAGGTCACGGCCAAGCAGGCTGACTGGGTGGTTGAGCACCTGCGCAGCCGCGGCATCGAGGTCCTGCTGAACACCTCGCTGGACAGCGCCGAAGGCACCCTGAAGCTCATCAACCTCCCGGACAAGACACCTGCCCAGGAGTTCGAGGCAGACACCCTGGTGTGGACGGCCGGCGTGCAGGCGAACCCGATGGTCCGCTCCACCGACTTCCCGCTCGAACCCCGTGGCCGCGTCCGCGTCCTGCCGGACCTGCGCATCGCAGGCGACGAAGGCATCGTGGAGAACGCCTGGGCCGCCGGCGACATCGCCGCTGTTCCGGACCTCACCGGCAAGGGCCTCCCGGACGGCACCTGCGTCCCCAACGCCCAGCACGCCCTGCGCCAGGCCAAGCGCCTGGCCAAGAACCTGTGGGCTTCCCGCTGGGACAAGCCGCTGGCCGACTACAAGCACAAGAACCTTGGTGCCGTAGCAGGCTTCGGCGAATGGAAGGGCGTTGCCAACATCAACCTCCTGGGCCGCATCGGCCTCAAGGGCGGACTCGCCTGGCTGGCCCACCGCGGCTACCACGGCATGGCCATGCCCACGGTGGAGCGCAAGTTCCGCGTCATCCTGAACTGGATCATCGGCTTCTTCGCCGGACGCGACACCACGCAGCTGATGGACCTGGACAACCCCCGCGGCGCCTTCGTCTCAGCAGCCACCCCGGCACCGAAGCCTGCCGCCGCTCCCGCAGCGGTGCCGGCTGCCGGCTCCAGCGCCACCGCCGCCGCTCCCAAGGAAACGGTAGCGGCCAACGCCAAGTAGCGCGCCTGTTCCACCACGCTTCACAGCGTCCGACGGCGGCTGTCCCCTTTGCGGGGCGGCCGCCGTCGGCGTTTCCAGCCAACGCGTCCCGGGCAGGTACCATTGACCCGGCGCCCCAGTAGCCCAATTGGCAGAGGCAGCGGACTTAAAATCCGCGTGTTGTGGGTTCGAGTCCCACCTGGGGTACAACTGTCTCTTCCGGCGCCCGCCGGGGTCTGGACATCAGGAAGCCGCCTGCACAGCAGGCGGCTTCCGGCGTTTAATTCCGCATATGCAACGACTGTTATAAGGCTGTGACCTCAGTCACTTAGTTTCGCTGCTGTCTATGCACTAGCTTGAACCTAAATCAGGAATACCTGGTCCCATTCCGGGCGCCGAAGCGCCCCATTGATCCGCACGCGCATCGCATGGCCCTGTTTCGGAAGGCAGACAAATGTACCGAAAGAAAGTCCTCACCTCGTTGGCAGCGGCAGCCACATTCAGCATGCTGCTGTCGGCCTGTGCCAACCAGGCAGGCCCCGGCACCACCGAAAGCTCGGGATCGTCCAGCAAGGTGAACATCCCCGCCATTTCGAAAGTCGACGTCCCTGCCGGCGCGGTAAAGCCCGCCGGCGACGGCAAGGCGACCTGCCCCGCGACCACCACGCTCGCCTACGCAGGCGCGCAGACCGGCCCCAACGCCCAGCTTGGCGTCAACATCTTCAACGGCATCCAGCTGGCCATTGACCAGCACAACAAGTCCAACCCGGGCTGCCAGGTCCAGTTCAAGAAGTTCGACACTGAAGGCGACCCCAACAAGGCCACCGGCCCCGTCACCCAGCTGGTGAGCGAGTCGGACATCGTGGGCGTGATCGGCCTGCCGTTCTCCGGCGAATCCAAGGCCACGGGCAACATCTTCGAGCAGAAGGGCCTCGTCCACATCACCCCGTCGGCCACCAACCCCACGCTGACCGAAAACGGCTGGACCACCTTCTTCCGCGGCCTCGGCAATGACGCCGTCCAGGGCCCCGCAGCCGCCAAGTTCCTCACCGGCAAGCTCGGCGCCAAGAAGGTGTACCTGGTCCAGGATGACTCCGACTACGGCATTGGCCTGGGAACCTCCACCTCCGCGGGCCTGGGCAGTGCCCTGGCCGGAACGGAGAAGGTGACCACAGGGCAGAAGGACTTCTCCGCCGTGATCTCCAAGATCATGAACGCCAAGGCCGACGCCGTGTTCTACGCCGGCTACTACGCCGAAGGCGCACCGTTCGACCAGCAGCTGGTTGGCAAGGGATTCACCGGAACGTTCGTGGCACCTGACGGTGTCAAGGACGACCAGTTCATCAAGCAGGCAGGCGACGCTTCCAACAACGCCTACTTCACCTGCCCCTGCCTGCCGGGCGAACTCATCCCCGACTTCGCCTCGGCCTACAAGGACGTCTCCAAAGGAGCGGAACCCGGAACGTACTCCATCGAGGGCTACGACGCCGCAACCGTCCTCCTCTCCGGCATTGACGCAGGCAAGCAGAGCCGTGCGGACCTGCTGGCCTGGGTCAAGGCCTACGACAAGGACGGCCTGAGCAAGCACTACAAGTGGGATGCCAAGGGCGAGCTCCAGGCCCCGACCGTCTACGGCTACAAGGTGGAAAACGGAAAGATCGTTCCCATCGGCCCCATCGGGGAGTAGCAACCAGCACGAACCGGCTGTGGGGGCCAGCATCAGCGGGCCCCCACAGCCTTTTCTTCGCTTGGCAGCAGCCCAGGACCAAGCAACGTCAATAGACACAAGTCCCACGGCCGGGCCCACAAGGCCGCGTGCAACTGGATCAGGATGTTCCCATGCTTCCCTCTCTTGTCCCACTACTCCCGATGGAAAACGACTGGATCACCTTCGACATACCGTCCCTGGCCCAGAACTTCTGGAGTGCCACGTTTGACGGCCTCACGTTCGGGGCCATCTATGCGCTCGTAGCGCTGGGCTACACCCTGGTTTACGGCGTCCTGAACCTGATCAACTTCGCCCACTCGGAAGTGTTCATCGTTGGCTGCTACGCAGTCTTCTTTACCCTCAGCAGCCTTGGCTTCGGCCCCTCAGCTCCCCGGCTCGACATCTGGGCCATCATCCTGAACCTGCTGCTGGCGCTGGTCCTGGCCATGGTGGCGTCAGCCGTGACAGCGTTCCTGCTGGAGCGGATCGCCTACAAACCCCTGCGGCAACGGAACGCGCCCCGCCTGGTCTTCCTGATCACCGCCATTGGTGCTTCCTTCACCATCCAGTACCTCATTTACCTGTGGCGCGGTCCCAGCCCCGAACTGGCCCTGACCATGTTCCGGCCCACCCCCATTTTCGACGTCTTCGGCACCATCATCGATTCGCAGCAGCTGGTGATCATCATCGCCGCCGTGATCATGATGGTGGGCATCGACAGGTTCATCAGCAAGTCGCGCACAGGCCGCGGCATCCGGGCGGTCGCCCAGGATCCCGACACCGCCACGTTGATGGGCGTCAACAAAGAGCGCATCATTATTACCACCTTCGTCATCGGAGGCCTGCTCGCAGGAGCCGCCGCCTTGTTCTACGTCATGAAAATCCCGTCCGGTGTCCAGTACAGCGGTGGTTTCGTCCTGGGCATCAAGGCGTTTGCTGCCGCGGTGCTTGGCGGCATCGGCAACGTGCGCGGGGCCCTTCTGGGCGGACTGCTCCTCGGCCTGATCGGCAACTACGGCCAGATCCTGCTGGGCAATTCGCAGTGGACCGACGTCGTGGCGTTCGTGGTGCTGGTGCTCGTGCTGCTGCTGCGGCCCGAGGGCATCCTGGGAACCTCCCTTGGAAGGAGCAAAGCATGAGTATGACGGACGGCCCCACGCCGCTGCACACAGCGGCCGCCCAGCAGGCAGCTGAGGAACGCGAAGCTTCCGAGAAAGCCGCGGGAAAGAGCGACCTTCGCCAGCGGGGCAAACGCAAGCCCGGCTACTTCTCCGACCGCTGGCACGCCCTGTCCCGCCAGCAGCAGTGGGCCTTCCTGGTCATCGTGGTGGTCCTGGCCTACCTGCTGCCGCTGCTCAACCCGCCGATCATCACCACCGAACCCGGCAACAACTTCGCCCTGGCATGTTTCGACATGGCACGCTTTGCGCTGATCGCCGTTGGCCTCAACATCGTGGTGGGGTACGCCGGCCTGCTGGACCTTGGCTACGTTGCCTTCTTTGCGGTGGGTTCGTACGTGGCCGCCATGCTGACCAGCCCGGATTCGCCCTACCTGCACATCCCTTACCTGTGGACGCTTCCGGTGGCCATGGCAGTCACCATGTTCTTCGGCGTCATGCTGGGCGTGCCCACACTCCGGCTCCGGGGCGACTATCTCGCCATCGTGACGCTCGGCTTCGGCGAGATCATCCGTATCCTGGCCACCATCATTCCTGCCATGAAGGGCCAGGTGGGCTTCCAGAACGTCGGCCACCCGCCGGGTGACGGGGCTGACGGGACGCCGATCTTCTCCAACTCAAACGGGGTGCCCTGGTACTGGCTGACCCTGACCATCATCATCATCGTCACCCTCCTGGTGGGCAACCTGGAACGCAGCCGGGTGGGCCGTGCCTGGATTGCCATCCGCGAAGATGAGGATGCCGCGGAAATCATGGGTGTTCCCACCTTCAAGTACAAGGTGTGGGCCTTCGCCATCGGCGCTGCCGTCGGCGGGCTTTCCGGTGCACTCTTCGCCGGGCAGGTGGGGTTCGTCAACAACCAGAAGTTCGACGTCACCACATCCATCCTGTTCCTCGCCGCAGTGGTGCTGGGAGGTGCCGGCAACAAAGTGGGTGCCATCCTGGGTGGGGCCCTGGTCAGCTACATCCCGTTGAGATTCACGGCCATCGCCGAATACAAGTACCTGATCTTCGGGATTGCGCTGGTGCTGATCATGATCTTCCGTTCCCAGGGACTCCTGCCCGCACGGCAGCGGCTGCTGGCGTACGGCAGGACGGCACTCAACAAGGTCACCAGCCGCGATGGCACGGAGCCGAAAGACTCGAACAATCCACCAGCCGGCCCCGGGACGCATGCGGCCGGACAGAGAGGAGCGGAGGCATGAGCTCCGAGGAAAGGCACGCGGGCTCCAGCAGTGTGGAGGAGCAGCCGGCCCAGGACAGCACTGCCCAGGACAGCACGGTCCAGGACGGCTCGGCGGCTCCCGTCGCGCCGGAGCTGGACATGGAGGCCCTCGCTGAAGCTGGAGTGGACCAGGAACTGGCCGAGAAGGTGGCCCCGGACCGCGATATTGCGGTCAAGGTGGGCGACAACATTGTCGAGGTGCAAAACCTGACCATTAAGTTCGGCGGCCTGGTGGCACTGGACAACATCAGCTTCAACATCAAGCGCGGCGAGATCCTTGGCCTCATCGGGCCCAACGGCGCCGGGAAGACCACGTGCTTCAATGCGATGACCGGCGTGTACAAGCCCACCAGCGGAAAAGTGGTGCTGGAGGGGCAGGTTCTGAACGGCATCAAGCAGCACAAGATCACCCGGCTGGGCCTGTCCCGCACGTTCCAGAACATCCGCCTGTTCGGTGAGATGACCGCCCTGGAGAACGTGGTGGTGGGCCTGGACGCGCGGCACCGGACCAGCGTCGGCGGGGCGCTGCTGCGCCTGCCCACCCATATCAAGGAGGAAAAGTCGGCCATCGAGCGCGGCATGGCCCTGCTGGACTTCGTGGGGATCGGCAGCCATGCCCATGTCCTGTCCCGGCAGCTGCCGTACGGCTACCAGCGCCGGCTCGAGATAGCGCGCGCCTTGGCCACTGATCCAAAGGTCCTCTGCCTGGACGAACCGGCAGCCGGCTTCAACCCGGCCGAAAAGGAGGAACTGATGGCGCTGATCCGCACCATCAGGGATGAGGGCTACACCGTGCTGCTGATCGAGCACGACATGAAGCTGGTCATGGGTGTGACAGACCGGATTGTCGTACTGGAATTCGGTAAGAAGATCGCGGACGGACTGCCGCGGGAGATCCGCGAAGACCCGCGTGTTATTGCTGCTTACCTAGGGGAGCCTGAAGATGACGTTGCTTGAACTTGAGGGAGTGTCCGTCCACTACGGCCGAATCCAGGCCCTGCGGGACATCTCCTTTACCGTGGACGAAGGCGAAGTGGTGGCGCTGATCGGGGCCAACGGTGCCGGCAAGACCACCACCATGCGGACCATCTCCGGCCTGCTGAACTGCTCCGAGGGCAGGATTACCTTCGAGGGCCAGGACATCACCAAGATGAAGGCCCACATCCGCGTGGTGCACGGAATCTCCCAGGCCCCCGAAGGGCGCGGCATCTTCCCTGGCATGACCGTGATGGAGAACCTCGACATGGGAACGTTCGGGCGCAAGGACAGAAGCGGTGTGGGCAAGGACCTGGACCGCGTCTTTGACTTGTTTCCCCGGTTGAAGGAGCGGGAAAAGCAGTTTGGGGGAACCATGTCCGGCGGTGAGCAGCAGATGCTGGCGATCGGACGTGCGCTGATGTCCAATCCGAGACTGCTGCTGCTCGACGAGCCCTCCATGGGCCTCGCCCCACAGTTCATCCGCCAGATTTTCAAGATCATCAAGGAAATCAACAACCAGGGCACCACGGTCCTGGTGGTGGAGCAGAACGCCAACCAGGCCCTGGCCGGAGCGCACCGCGCCTTCGTTCTGGAGACGGGGGCGATCACCCACAGCGGCACCGGCAAGCAGCTGCTGGAAGATCCCTCGATCAAGGAGGCCTACCTGGGCGTGGGCTAATTCGCCTGATGGGGCCCGGTGCCGGACCGGCGGCAACGGTCACGGTTCGGTTGCAACCGGGCCCCTTGGGAACTTTCGCGGCGGCCCCCACGTGGGAATTGGTAGCGTAACCACAAGCTCATCACCCACACCCACATGGAGGAATCCCGCAATGGCACTTGGCGGCAACCCGATCTTCAACGGAAAGAATTTCCGTGGAGCCACCCAGGCACCGCCTGTCCCGCAGGCTCCCTACGGCGCTCCCTACGGCCAGGCGTCGTACGGTCAGCAGCCTTACGGCCAGCAGCCTTACGGCCAGCAGCCCTACGGCCAGCAACCGTACGGTCAGCAGGGCTGGGGCACGCAGCCCCAGAGCATGACCGACGAACAGCTGCGGCAGATGTACAGCCAGCCCTCGGCGGGCCCCGCGGATACTGGCCGGATGACGTTCGACGACGTCATCATGAAGACCGCTGCCTGCCTCGCCGCGGTGATTGCCGGCGCAGCAGTCACCTTGGTGGTGGCGCAGGGCCTGGCTTCCATGCTGATGATCGTCGGCGCCCTGGGCGGCTTCGTCCTGGCATTGGTGAACACCTTCAAGAAGCAGCCGTCGCCGGCGCTGATCCTGGCCTACGCCGCATTGGAAGGTCTCTTCCTCGGCGGCCTGACCCGGATCCTGGATGGCATGTTCCCCGGCGTCGGGCTGCAGGCAGTTGTCGGCACGCTTTCGGTGTTCGCCGTGACCCTGCTGCTGTTCAAGAGCGGGAAGGTCCGCGCCACCCCGAAGGCCATGCGGTTCTTTATGATCGCCATCATCGGCTATGCCGTGTTCTCCCTGGTCAACATGGTGATGATGTGGACAGGCGTCCTGCAGCAACCCTTCGGCATGCGCAGCATTGAGATCTTCGGCATCCCGCTGGGCGTCTTCATCGGACTGCTCGCCATCGGCCTCGCAGCCTTCTCGCTGATCATGGACTTCACCAGCATCGAAGAGGGCGTCCGCAACGGTGCCCCGCAGCGCTTCTCCTGGACGGCGGCCTTCGGCCTGACCGTCACGCTGGTCTGGCTGTACGTGGAGATCATCCGCCTGCTGGCCATCCTGCGCGGCGACGACTAGGCACTCCGGCAACCTCCCGCCGTCGTACGTTAACCAACTGTGGGCCCCACCAAACTGGTGGGGCCCACAGCCGTTAAAGCGCTCCAGACGGACCGCGCCTGCCTAGGCGATCCGCATGGCGCCGGCGGCAGGGGAGACGGTGAAGATGTCCGGCGCCGCGAAGCCGGCGTCTGCGAAAGCCTTGACGACGGCGTCACGCACCTTCTGTTCGGCGTCCAGCGGCGTCAGCGCAATAGCCGCCCCGCCGAAGCCGCCCCCCGTCATGCGTGCGCCGATTGCCCCATTGGCACGGGAGGTGTCCACGGCAAGGTCCAGTTCCGGGCACGAGATTTCGAAGTCGTCGCGCATGGAGGCGTGGCT
This sequence comes from Arthrobacter sp. NicSoilC5, assembly GCF_019977395.1. Lineage (NCBI taxonomy): Bacteria > Bacillati > Actinomycetota > Actinomycetes > Micrococcales > Micrococcaceae > Arthrobacter > Arthrobacter sp. NicSoilC5. The sequence continues at coordinate 4,306,222 of NZ_AP024660.1, forward strand.
GGCGTCCAGCAGGGGGCCGATGGCGGCGGGGCCCGGGCCGCCCAGCAGATCCACGGTCTGGAGCACCCGGTCGTTCTCGGTGACGACGTGCCGGACGCGACGGAATGTGACCTCGTCCAGCAGCCCGCTGGCTTCCTCAAGGTCCGCCACCTTCAGGTCCCGCAAGGCCTGCACCCCCATGACCTCCGCGCCCAGCTCGCAGGATGCGCGCCGCGAGGCGTAGCCCCCGTCGGCGTGGGAGTGCGACACCTTGGTGTCGATCACCAGGAGCACCAGGCCGGCGGGCCCGGTCTCAAACGGGACCAGGCGCGCCGTCTGGTCCCGGCAGTCCAGGAACACTGCGTGGCCTTGTGAACCGCGCAGGGACGCGGACTGGTCCATGATGCCGGTGGGTGCCCCGACGAAGTCATTTTCGGCCCGCTGGGTGGCCAGCACCATGTCCTCGGCCTCCAGTCCGGCGCCCGTGAGGTCGTTCAGTGCGGTGATGACGGCACATTCAATGGCGTGCGACGACGACAGGCCGGCGCCGAGCGGAACGTTTGAGTCCAGGAGCAGGTCCAGTCCGGGGACGTCGATGCCCTGTTGCCGCAGCGCCCACACGACGCCCAGGGGGTACTTGGTCCAGCCCTTTGCCGTTCCCGGCTGCAGGGTCTCGAGATTGGTGCTGACCACCCCCTGGTCGCCATACGTGGACAGCAGCCGCATGGTGGCGTCCTGGCGCACGGCGACGGCCACCCGCGCGGTGCGGTCGATGGCGAAGGGCAGAACGAAGCCTTCGTTGTAGTCCGTGTGTTCGCCGATGAGGTTGACCCGCCCGGGCGCCTGCCACACGCCGTCGGGAGCGCGGCCGAATTCCTGCTCAAAGCGGGCGCCAAGGTCCTGCGGTGTGGCACCTGCGGCCTGGCTGTTGTCCTGGTTCCGGGTGCTCACGCGGAGGCTCCTTCCGGGGTGGCCGCGAGGGCGGCAGCAGGCGTGGACGACGGTGGGACGGCAACATTGCGGAGCCGTTCCGCCACGCTTTCGGGAGTGGTGTCATTGATGAAAGCGCCCATGGCTGCCTCCGACCCTGCCAGGTACTTCAGCTTGTCGGCTGCCCTGCGCGGGGAGGTCAGCTGCAGGTGGAGGTATCCCGCCGGCCGCAGGACGTCATCCAGCGGGGCCTGGTGCCACGCGGAGATGTAGGGAGTGGGCGTGGGGTACAGGGCGTCAACCCGCTTGAGCAGGTCCAGGTAGACATGCGCCAACTCATCCTTCTCCTCCCCGTCCAAGGCCGCGAGGTCGGCGACCTGGCGGTGCGGCACCAGGTGGATTTCCAGGGGCCACCGGGCTGCGAAGGGCACGTAGGCGCTGAAGTGCGTTCCTTCCAACACCATCCTGCTGCCGTCCTCCCGCTCGGCCCGCAGCAGCGAACCGGTCAGGGTTTCCCTGCCGTCCGTTGCGTCGTAATACTTCCGGGCCGCCGCACCCAGGACGCCGGCGCGGGGCGTGACGTATGGGTAGGCGTAGATCTGGCCGTGCGGGTGGTGCAGCGTGACGCCGATGTCGGCGCCGCGGTTTTCGAACGGGAAGACCTGCTTGATCCCCGTCATGGCACTGAGGGCAGCCGTGCGGTGCGACCAGGCTTCGATCACGGTCCGGGACCGCTCCTGGCTCAGCCCGCTGAAGGATTCGGTGTGGTCCGGGGTGAACGACACCACCTCGCAGCGGCCGTATGCGGGGCCCTTCGTTCCCCATCCGGCATGCTCGGGGACCGGCCCGAGCGCCGGTCCCAGGGAGGGGAACCGGTTCTCGAAGACCACCACGTCATAGTCCGCGGCAGGAATCTCCGAAGCATTCCCGGGAGTGGTGGGACAGATGGGGCACTGGTCTGCCGGCGGAAGGTGGGTACGGGCCTGGCGGTGCGCGGCAACGGCCACCCATTCATCCGTCAGCGCATCGAAGCGGACCTCGCCCGGTTCGCCCCGCGGCGGCAGGCCGCGATGATCGGTGGTGAGGTGCCCGGCGCGGGAGGTGCTGGTGCCGGCGTCGTCGAAATACATCAGCTCCCGGCCGTCGGAGAGTCTGGTGCTGGTAATCCCTGTCATGCAAAAAGTTTGGCACAAGCGATCAGAAAAGAATAGTTAACAACAAAAAGTAACAAAGTTCGGGATGGAGGTGAGGCACCGCCCGTTGTACGGTAATCCCCATGACTGCCTCTTCCCCACAGGAAACCTCCGTTGCATCCACCCGGACCTGCGCCACCGGCCGGCAATACGAACTGCGCCGGGGCGATGCCGTGGCCGTAGTCACCGAGCTCGCCGCGGGGCTGCGCTCGTTCAGCCGTGGCGGGGTCCTGCTGACCGAGACTTATGGGGACGACGAGATCTCCCCGGGCGGCGCCGGCATCACGCTGGCCCCCTGGGCCAACAGGGTGGAGGACGGGCAATGGTTCCTCGACGGCAGGAAACAGCAGCTGGACATCACCGAAGTGTCCCGCAACAACGCCAGCCACGGCCTGCTTCGAAACGCCGGCTATGCCCTGGTGGGGGAGTCCCCGCACGCCGTGGCGCTGGAAGCGGTCGTCTTCCCGCAGCACGGCTATCCCTTTCTGGTGCGGCACCGGGTGGACTACCAGCTTTCCGAGGACCTCGGGCTGCGCGTCCGGCAGACCCTCACCAATGACGGTACGGCGGCAGCGCCTTTCGTCCTCGGCGCGCACCCCTACCTGCGGGTCGGTGACACTCCGGTCGAGGAACTGAAGCTGACCGTTGCCGCCGACACCCGTCTGGTGACCGATGAGCGCTTGATTCCGCGCGGTTCGGCCCCTGTCGAGGGGGACGTTGACTTCCGTTCCGGCCGGCATGTCGCGGACCTGGCAGTGGACGTGGCCCTGACGGACCTCCGGTTTGAGGGCGGCGTGGCCCGGCACACCCTTGCGGCCGGTGACGGCAGCGCGGTGTCGCTCTGGCAGGACGAATCGTGCCGGTACGTCCACATCTTCGTGAGCACCGTGTATCCGGGCCGGACCCGGGCCGTGGCGGTGGAGCCAATGACGGGGCCGGCCAATGCGTTCAACTCCGGTGACGGCCTCCGGTGGCTGCCTGCAGGGGAGTCCTTCAGCATGGAATGGGGGATCGACTACGCACCCGGCGCGGCACGGTAGTTTGCATTGGGCCACCGCTGGGGAAGTATGGGGATATGACGCCAAAAGAGGACGACGTTACCCTTGCCCACCCAGCACCGGTCCAACCGGCTCCCGCGCCGGCAGCGGCCGCGGCCGCACCCCTGAGGGTCCTGACGGACCGTGAGCTGGACAAGGACATCCCGTACGGCATCCGCATTGCGGCTTCCTGGTCATGGCGGCTCGGCCTGATCCTCCTGATGGCGGGAACGCTGGTGTGGCTGCTTAGCCACATCACCCTCCTGATCATTCCGATCATGGTGGCCGCGCTCCTCGCCGGACTGCTCAGCCCGGTCACGGCATGGCTGAAGAGGCGGGGGCTTCCCGCGGGACTGGCCGTCGCAGTGACAGTCCTTGGCTTCATCGGCGTCATCGCCGGTGCACTGGCCCTGGTGGGCAGGCAACTGGTGGTCGGTTTCGGCGAACTGTATTCCCAGGCGCTTGAGGGCGTCCGGCAGGTCCAGGACTGGCTGTCCGCCGGGCCCCTGCACCTGACCGCCACCCAGATTGACCAGTACGTCAAGGAAGCCACCGACGCCCTCCAGAACAACAGCAGCAGCATCCTCAGCGGCGCCCTGTCCTTCGGGAGCACCGCCGGACACTTCGCAGCCGGGATGCTCCTCTCGCTGTTCATCCTCATCTTCTTCCTCCTGGAGGGAGACCGGATCTGGGCTTTCCTGGTCAGGATGCTTCCCCGCAAAGCCCGGGCCGCCACGTTCGGCGCCGGCCACAAAGGCTGGGCATCGATGGTCAGCTACGCGCGCATCCAGATGTTCGTCGCCGCTGTCGATGCGCTGGGCATCGGCGTCGGCGCGGCCATCATTGGGGTACCGCTCGCGCTTCCCCTGGGCGTGCTGGTCTTCCTCGGCTCCTTCATCCCGGTGGTGGGCGCCCTGGTGACCGGCGTCGTTGCCGTCCTGCTGGCACTGGTGGCCAACGGTCCCGTGAACGCCCTGATCATGCTGGGCATCGTCCTGCTGGTCCAGCAGCTCGAGGGCCACATCCTGCAGCCCCTGGTCATGGGCAAGGCAGTCTCGCTCCACCCGGTGGCAGTAATCCTCAGCGTCGCGGCCGGTTCCTACCTCGCCGGCATCCCCGGGGCGCTGTTCTCGGTACCCATCCTGGCCGTAGCAAACTCGGCCGTTCGCTACATTGCGGCCAGAACGTGGGAACATGAACAGGTGCCGGTTATTGCCGGAAGGCCCATCACAGCCGGAGCGGGCGGGGACAACACCATCGAGGACGTTGAGCCGCCGTCTGCATCCGACGCCGGGAACGGCCGGGCGGCAGGCACTTCATCCGAACACCGTGATGCCCGCACCGCCTCTCCGGAGGGCGGCGGGGCAGAACCCAAAGGAGAGTAGTCCGTGAAGATCCTTGAAACCCTTCCCGTCACACTGGACGATGTCCTTGAGGCGCAGAAGCTGCTTGACGGGATCATTGCGCGCACGCCCGTGGAATCGTCCCGGGCGCTGGGGGGCATGGTGGGCGGCGACGTCCATTTCAAATGCGAAAACCTGCAGCGCGCCGGCTCGTTCAAGGTCCGCGGTGCCTACGTACGGATGGCCCGGCTCTCGCCGGAAGAGAAAAAGCGGGGCGTGGTGGCGGCGTCGGCCGGCAACCACGCACAGGGCGTTGCCGTTGCCGCCAAAAGCCTTGGCATCAAGGCCCGGATCTACATGCCGCTGGGCGTAGCACTGCCCAAGCTTGCCGCCACCCGCAGCCATGGTGCCGAAGTCATCCTGCACGGGCACAACGTGGACGAGGCGCTCGCTGAAGCCCAGCGCTACAGCGATGAAACCGGCATGGTCTTCGTCCATCCGTTCGACAATGTGGACGTTGTGGCGGGCCAGGGGACCGTAGGCCTGGAAATCCTTGAGCAGGTCCCCAACGTCGACACCGTCCTCATGGGCGTGGGCGGCGGCGGGCTCCTGGCGGGAGTCGCCGTCGCCATCAAGGCCCGCGCACGGGAACTCGGCCGGGAGATCCGCATCATCGGTGTCCAGGCGGAGAACGCCGCCGCGTACCCGCCCTCGCTTGCCGCTGACGCCCTGGTACCGCTGAAGCGGGTCTCCACCATGGCGGACGGCATTGCCGTGGGACGCCCGGGACAGCTGCCTTTCAGCATCATCCGCGAGCTGGTGGATGACGTGGTCACCGTCAGCGAGGACTCTCTGGCCCGCGCGCTGATCTTCCTGCTCGAGCGGGCCAAGATGGTGGTGGAACCCGCCGGCGCAGTGGGCGTGGCCGCCCTCATGGACGGCAAGATCGAGAACCCGGGCTCCACGGTGGTGGTCCTCTCCGGCGGAAACATCGACCCCATGCTGATGCTCAAGGTCATCCAGCGCGGCCTCTCCGCCGCAGGGCGCTACATGACCGTTCGGATGATGCTTGATGACCGCCCCGGCTCCCTGGCAACCATTGCCCGCATCATCGCCGAAAATGATGCCAACGTCACCGGCCTGGACCACACCCGGGTGGGTGGATCCATCAGCATGGGCGATGTCTCGATCACCGTGAACCTGGAGACCAAGGGCCACCAGCACGGTGAGCAGGTCCTCAGTGCCCTCCGTGCCGAGGGCTTCCAGCCCATCGTTGTGCACTAGGAGCGGCCATGGCCGGACTGGGCAGCGGACTGACGGGTAACGGAGGCGGCCCGGCGCGGCAAACCATCGCCGCGCGCGCCAAGGGCGGCCTGGTGGTTCTGGGCGGCTTCGTGGCCCTGCTGTTCGCCATCGAGGTGGTCAACACGCTGATGATGGGCGCCCTCACGCGGACCTTCGGCCTGCGGCCCAGGAGCGCTGACGGGCTGCTGGACATCTTCACCTTCCCGCTCCTGCATGCCAACCTGAACCATCTGCTGTCCAACAGCCTGCCCCTGGTCATCTTCGGCTTCCTCGTGTTCCTCTCGGGGCTCCGCGTGTTCCTCACTGCGCTGGCCTTCAGTTGGCTCGGCAGCGGGGTCACCGTCTGGCTTATCGGCAACGGCGTCACGGTGGGCGCGTCCGGCCTGGTCTTCGGGCTCTTCGCGTTCCTTCTGGTGCGTGGCTTCTTCAACCGCAGCTGGCGGCAGATCCTGCTCGCGGTGGTCCTCTTCATGGGGTACGGGAGCATCCTGCTCGGTGCCTTGCCCTTCGTGGCAGGCTACGTCAGCTGGCAGGCGCACCTGGGCGGCGCCGCGGGCGGGGTAGTGGCGGCCCTGCTGCTTCGTCCGCGCCTCCCTGCGCTCCCGCGCCAGTCCTGACCGCCGGTCCTCCCCGGCGGCGCGCCCGGGCAGTCCTTGCGGCGCAGACAGAAAAGCGGCGGCCGTCCCCGTGGGGACGGCCGCCGCTTTGGCCGGACCGGCCTGCTGCTTGTCCTGGCGTTACCCGGCGTAGGGCTTGGCGGAGAGGATCTCCACCTTGATGTCCTTGCCGTTCGGCGCAACGTAGCTGAGGGTCTCGCCCTCCTTGTGCCCCAGGATGGCCGCACCCAGGGGCGACTTCTCGCTGAAGACATCCAGGTCCGAGTCGCCGGCGATTTCGCGCGATCCCAGCAGGAAGGTCTCCTCATCCCCGGCGATCCTGGCAACCACGAGCATGCCGGGCTCAACGATGCCGTCATCGGCAGGCGCTTCACCCACATGGGCGTCCCGCAGCAGGACGGTCAGCTGGCGGATGCGGGCTTCAATCTTGCCCTGCTCCTCCTTGGCCGCGTGGTAGCCCCCGTTTTCCTTGAGGTCCCCCTCTTGCCGCGCTGCTTCAATCTTCTGGACGATCTCCGCCCGGCCTGCGCCGGAAAGGTGGTCCAGCTCTGCCTTCAGGCGGTCAAAAGCTTCCTGGGTAAGCCAGGCTGCAGATGCGCTGTTGGTGGTAGACACGGACTTCTCCTCTAGTGGTCTTACATGCAAAAGACCCCGCCACGGTGGCCACTTGTGGAACAGTAACCAGCTCAGCGGGGTAAAGGTATCTCTCCATTGTAGTCAATCCCTTGGAGATAACCCAACAATCAAGCGTCGCGCATCACATCCCTTAGGACTCCCCGCCGGGAATCCAGCAGCTGTCCACCACTCCGGACACGGACGCCGACTCCGTGCGCAACGTGACGCGCTGGGCAACTGTCCTGCCGCCGTCGGGCGTTGAGTCCGCCGCCGACGGCGGGATGTCCACCACCTTCCAGCCCACCACGGCAAACTTGGCGTCCAGCGCCTTCACGGCGCACTTGACGGGCTTGGCCGGTTCCCGGGTCACCTGGAAATCGACCTCGGCGAGGGTGGCATCGGTGGTGCTGTAACCCACGTCCTTGAACGTCACCCCGGAGAGCGAATTGGACGTGGTCACCCAGGCCAGGAACCCGATCCCCACGGCCAGCGCGACGCCGATGGCCAGCCGGGCGGCCCTGGGGGAGAGCCGGCGCTTTTTAGCACCATACCGATTGGCTAGGCTAGTGTCTGCGGGCGCGGATTGGGCCGGCTGGTCCGGGGAAGTCACCAGACCAGTTTAGTGCCCTTTCCGCCGGCGCTTTCGCGGTGGCAACAGCTGCCGGCAAGGCGCTGCGCCCGCCGCACCACCCGTATGCTGCCCCAGAGCGGCGATAGACAAAATTAAGGAGCCGTCCCCTCCATGACAGCGCCCAGCAAATCCCAGGTGCCGCTCCGGCTGCTCGCGGTCCACGCCCACCCGGATGACGAATCCAGCAAGGGTGCTGCGACCATGGCCATGTATGCATCCACCGGCGTGGACGTCCTGGTGGCAACCTGCACGGACGGCTCCCGCGGCGACATCCAGAACCCGGCAGTTGAAGGTGAGCCGCATCCCAAGCGGGACATGGCCGGCGCGCGAAGGCTGGAGATGCAGCGGGCCGCCGCCATCCTGGGCATCCGCCAGCGCTGGCTGGGCTTTGTTGACTCCGGCCTCCCCGAGGGCGACCCGCTCCCGCCCCTTCCGGCCGGCTCCTTCGCCACACTGCCCCTGCAGCAGGCGGCCGCGCCCCTGGTCCGGCTGGTCCGGTCCTTTAAACCGCACGTCATCCTCAGTTATGACGAGAACGGCGGCTACCCCCACCCGGACCACATCATGGCCCATCGGGTAGCCGTGGAAGCGTTCGAGGCAGCGGGGGATCCGGAACGTTACCCGGACGCGGGGGACGCCTGGGAGCCCAGCAAGCTCTATTACGACCGTGCCTTCAGCCCGGAGAGGTTCCGGGCACTGCACTTTGCGCTCGAAGAGGCGGGTCTGCAGTCCCCGTATGCCGAGCGCCTGGCCGCGTGGCTGGAGTCCGATGCGGAGGGGCACACGCCACCTCCTGCCGCGCATCCCACCACCACCCAGGTGGACTGCGGCGACTTCTTCGAAATGCGCGACGACGCACTGCGCGCCCACCGCACGCAGGTGGACCCGCTGGGGTTCTTCTTCGCGGTTTCCCCGGACATGCAGCGCCGGGTCTGGCCCTGGGAGGACTACTCCCTGATCCACTCCCGGGTGCCGTCCGAACTCCCCGAGAAGGACCTGTTCGCCGGGCTAAGATAGACAGGCAGGCCATTTCTATCTTGCGTAGAAGACAGGTGCGGCGACGGGCCGTTCCGTCCGCATCCTGCTGCATCCGTTCCACCAGAAGGTATTAACCGTGCATTCTCTGCTCCTCAGCCTCGCCACCACGCCGAGCCCGCTGCCCACTCCGACGCTCCGGGACGGAATATCCGAGGACCAGGTAACGCCGGGCCTTCTGGGGTTCATCATGACGGCCTTCTTCGTTGTGGCCACCGCCCTGCTCATTGTGGACATGGTGCGGCGGATCCGCAGGGTCCGCTACCGCGCCCAGGTGGAGGAGGAACGCCTGGCCGCCGCTGCCGCGGCAGACGTGGACGCCGCAGACGCCCAGGACGGGCTCGACGACGGCACCCGCCAGGCAGCGCCGGACGCCAACGGAAACGGCCCGGCAGACGGGCTTCCGCGGCCCCGCGAATAAGAGGGTCCCGCCGCCGGGGCGGCTTTAGGCAAGGACCGCCAGCGCGATCGCCACGAAGTGGGCCGCGAAGGCAAACACGGTGAACGCGTGGAACAGTTCGTGGAAACCGAAGTGGTGGTAGCTGAAGTTGGGCTTCTTGAGGGCGTAGAAGACAGCGCCCGTGATGTAGAGGACGCCACCCACGCAGATCAGCACAGCTGCCGGAATGCTGGCCTGGAAGAACTGCGGCAGGTAGAACAGCGCGCCGCAGCCCAGCGCGATGTAGATCGGCACGTAGAGCCAGCGCGGCGCATCAGTCCAGAGCAGCCGGAACAGCACTCCGAGGATGGCCCCGGCCCAGATGACCCACAGGAGCACCACTGCCTGCTGTCGTTCCAACAGGGTCCATGCCAGCGGTGTGTACGTGCCGGCGATCACCAGCATGATGTTCGTATGGTCCAGCCGCTTCAGGACGAGCTTGACCCGCGGGGACCAGTTGCCGCGATGGTAGACGGCGCTGACACCGAACAGCAGAACGCCGGTGGCAGCGTAGATGGCAGAGGTGACCCGGCGGTCAAGCGTGGGTGCGAGGACAACCAGGATGATCCCTGCGGCAAGGGCCAGCGGGGCCGTGACGGTGTGGATCCAGCCGCGCCACTTGGGCTTGATCATCAGTAGTTCCGCCAGGCGGACCGCGGCATCATCCACCGCGCTGGGCTCCGGATCCGGGCCGGGGTTTCGGTCCTCGGGCCGGGGTGCCGGGGAGGCCTGCGGGGAGTCGCTGTTCATGGCACCAGAATAACTTACGGGCCGGTAAGTTACCGCTCAGTAACATCCCTTTGGGTCCGGTCCTGAGGTCCTGCCCGTCCCGGGGCGTCCCGGGCGGTAGCCTAGGATGTGGATGTACGTACGGCAGGAAAGTCAGGTGAGTGGACGCGTGGAGTTGCCCGGGTTCCTCTATGGCTATTACGAGCGCCGGCTGCTCAAGGACCTCCCGCGCGACCGCATTCCCCGGCACATTGGTGTCATGGTGGACGGAAACCGGCGCTGGGCCAAGCAGTTCAATGCCCCCACTGCCCAGGGCCACCAGGCGGGAGCGGACAAGATCCACGAATTCCTGGGCTGGTGCCAGGAGCTCGGCGTCAAGGTGGTGACGCTGTACATGCTCTCCACCGACAACATGAACCGCTCCAGCGAGGAACTGGACCTCCTGATGGGGATCATCGCCAACACCCTGGACCGGCTGGATGAAGACGCGAACATCTCCGTGCATGCCATGGGTGCCCCTGAAGTGCTTCCGGACTACCTGGCTGAGCGGCTGAACAAACTCACGGCCAGGACTCCTGTGCGGGAAAAGATCCACGTCAATGTGGCGGTGGGGTACGGGGGCCGCAGGGAGATTGTCGACGCCGTCCGTGAACTCCTGCATGACGCCGTCGCCAAGGGCATGGATATTTCCAAGCTTGCCGATGACCTGTGCGTCGACGACATCTCCCGGTACCTGTACACGCGGGGCCAGCCGGATCCGGACCTGGTGATCAGGACGTCGGGGGAGCAGCGCCTCTCCGGCTTCCTGATGTGGCAGAGCGCCTATAGTGAGTTCTACTTTTGCGAGGCCCTGTGGCCCGCCTTCCGGAAGGTCGACTTCCTCCGCGCCCTGCGGGACTACGCCGGGCGGCAGCGGCGCTTCGGCACCTGAAACCCGCGGTTCATCACGAGTTCATACATCCGCCGGAGAAATCGCCGCTAAATAGTTGCGGAAATCACCCGGAGTGGATTTACGTTATATCCATCAGCAGGCAAAACCGCCGGCTGATCGGGGAGGCCAGTACATGGAGCGAAACATCGCACCGGGTGTATGGGAGGCCGGATCCGGCCTCGTGGCCGAGCCGCCTCACCACTAACAATTCCGGGCTGGCGCCCGGGGCTGGAGTCGATGTGGCTACTTCTGAACAACTGCCCGAGGTCCTGGTTGGACAAGGCGGAAAAGCTACCTCTCGCGCCGAGCGAGCCACCTCTGTGACCGGCGCAGCAACTGATGCTGCGGCCGGTTTTGCTGTCTCCGGAAGGGAAGCCGACATCCACACCTTCGTCATCGACACCTCCGTCCTGCTCTCCGACCCGCGGGCACTCCTGCGGTTCGCCGAACATGAGGTGGTGGTCCCCGTCGTGGTCATCACCGAACTCGAAGCCAAACGGCACGATCCGGAACTGGGTTATTTCGCCCGGAATGCCCTGCGGCTCCTTGACGACCTCCGGGTCAAGCATGGCGGCCTGAACCAGCCCATTCCCATCGGGGATGAGGGCGGCACCCTCATGGTGGAACTGAACCACATCTCCGCAGAGGTGCTCCCGCTGGGCTTCCGCAGCGGGGACAATGACAGCCGCATCCTCGCCGTCGCCAAGAACCTGGCCAACGAGGGGCGCAACGTCACGGTGGTCTCCAAGGACCTGCCCATGCGCGTCAAAGCCTCCGCCATGGGGCTTACCGCCGACGAGTACCGCAACGAACTGGTCAAGGACTCCGGCTGGACCGGTGTTGCCGAAGTCGAGGCGGACGAACAGGACATCGCCACCCTCTACGGCCACGAACCGGTCTTCATCCCCGCCGCCGCCGAACTGCCCGTCAACACCGGGCTGGTGCTGCTCTCCAACCGTGGTTCCGCACTGGGCCGGGTGGGCGCCGACAAGCAGGTCCGCCTGGTCAAGGGCGACCGTGACGTGTTCGGCCTCCACGGCCGTTCCGCCGAACAGCGGCTGGCCATCGACATGCTGATGGACCCGGGCGTGGGCATCGTATCCATCGGTGGCCGCGCCGGCACCGGCAAGTCGGCACTGGCCCTCTGCGCGGGCCTTGAGGCTGTGCTGGAACGCCGCGAACACCGCAAAGTGATCGTCTTCCGGCCCCTCTTCGCGGTGGGCGGCCAGGAACTCGGCTACCTGCCGGGTTCGGAGTCCGAGAAGATGAATCCGTGGGCGCAGGCAGTCTTTGACACCCTGGGCGCCCTGGTCAGCCAGGAAGTAGTGGAAGAGGTCATGGACCGGGGCATGCTCGAGGTCATGCCCCTCACCCACATCCGCGGACGTTCCCTCCACGATGCCTTCGTGATCGTCGACGAGGCCCAGTCCCTCGAAAAGAACGTCCTCCTCACCGTTATGAGCCGCATGGGCCAGAACTCCAAGATCGTGCTCACCCACGACGTCGCCCAGCGTGACAACCTCCGCGTGGGGCGCCACGACGGAATCGCCGCCGTCGTCGAAACCCTGAAAGGACACCCGCTCTTCGGCCACATCACCCTGACCCGCTCGGAACGTTCACCTATCGCGGCCCTGGTGACGGAACTCCTGGAGGGCTGACCTCACCTAAGCAAGGGCCGTGGCCGGGTTCGCCGGGCCACGGCCCTTCGTGCGTTTCGGTGGCTGGGTACGTCCGCCCCAAGCCCTTCGCCGTCGCTTAGACACCTCCCGGCGCGCTGCTTCGGTCGCTGGGCGACCTGCGCAACGCTCTGGTCGGCGATGCGCTCCTACGCGAAGGACTTGGGCCGGCCTTGTGCAGTCAAGCGACCTTAAGTAACTTTGCCACCGCCTCGTGGCCCTCGACCTGCAGGGACCACTCGGGGCGTTTGAACGTGTCCGGGGTGAGGCGGACGTGCTGGAGTGTTTCGACCTTGGTGCCCCAGGCTTTGCGGCTGGTGCCGTTCAGTTCGTAGCCGAGGGAACTGGAGACGCCCAGGGAGGCGCTGTTCCAGGCCGCGGCTTCGGATTCGGCCACTTCGGCGCCCAGCCAGTCGAAGGCCCACAGGACGACGGCGGCCCGCATCTCCCTGCCCAGTCCCCGGCCCTGAACTGACTTTTTGAGCCAGGAGCCGGTGGTGACAGTCTTCAGCACCGCGAAGTCCTTGGCACCAACGTCCTGGCACCCGATGAACTGCCCTTCATGCCAGATCCCCAGGAGCAGCGTCCAGTGCTCCGGCGTGAACTCCCCGCGGCAGCGCCAGTACCAGCGGGCCATGTTGGGGCCCAGCTCGTCGCCGGGCAGCTCGGTCCACGGCGTGCTGAACGGGTTCCTGGTGGGCTCGTGAATTCCGCTGCGGGCGGCGTCGACAGCCGCCGGGATGTCCTGGTCGGTGATGGGCCGGAGCTCCAGCCGGGGCGTGGTGAGCCTGAGGTCGAACAGGGGCCAGATGGAGCTCATCGTCGTCATCCGCGAAGCCTAGCCGACCGGGACCGGGAGGACCTGTCACGCTCAGGCCGGAATGTCCCAGCTGATGTGCCGGCGGACGTCGGTGAGGTTCATGGACTGGGCCAGGAACAGGTCATCCAGCATGTACTCGTCCACGGCGATGATCCGGATCCAGTGGCCATACCCTTCCGTTTCCGGTTCCAGCGACTGGCTGGACACACAGACGCCGGTGTTCACGTCTACGCGCAGCAGGGACCGGCCGGGCAGGCACAGGGGAGCGGCAGGATCGGCGGGGCGGTAGGCGGCGTTGGGGACCACCACGGCTTCAAGGACTGTCCGGCCCTCGTGGTCGGAATACCCCACCTTCCGGATGTCCAGCGCGTTGCTGCCGGGAAACTCGATGGGCACGGGTGCATTGCCCGCGAGCTCCACGGGGTCCAGCGCCGCCGAGAAGCGGCCGTTGCCGAATCCGGGCTCGCCGTAGGCGGCCTCGGGGCGGCGGCGTACCAGTCCGGCGTCGTCATAGACGGGGGTGACCAGGTGCGGGGGGAGGAGCCAGGACTTGCGCGTGGCGCTCACATAGAAGACGTCCCGGGAATCGTTGATCCCCGTAGTGCTGTGCAGGACCAGGCGCTCGGGGCTCTCTAGCCGGAGCGCCCCCGGACGGCGCAGCCAGGCGCGGACGAACGGGGCGCCCGGGGCGGGGGCCGACGCAAAGGCCTGGTCCCAGTACTCAAACCGCATTGACTGCCACTTCCAAGGGGAGGAGCGGCAGAGGTTCCGGAACACGGCGGCCAGGTCCGCCGGGGAGGCAGGTGATTCCGGAACCGGGCTGCGCCGGGAGTCCCAGGTCGACATATACACATTTTACGCGGGGGCGCTACGGCGGGAATGGGTGGATCCAGTAGCATCCGAGGGGTGATCGGACGACTCGGTGAACTTTGGCAGCACACCCCGCTTGCCTTCTGGCTGGTGCTGGCGGCCTGCCTCTACTTTGCGGTGATGGCGGTGCGGCTGACCATCATCGACGTCCGGCACCACCTTTTGCCCAACCGGATCGTCTTTCCGTCCTATGCGGTGGCCGGCGTGCTTCTTCTGGCGGCAGCCGCCGTTGCCTGGGCCAGCCCACTTTCGGCCGCCGGTGACACCACTGGGATCCTGTCGGCCCCTGCCCTCCGCGTGGTGGCCGGGGCCGGGATCCTGTGGCTGTTCTACTTCGTCCTCCGGTTTGTGTACCCGCCGGGCATGGGGTTCGGCGACGTCAAACTCGCAGGAGTGCTGGGCATGTACCTTGGCTATCTCAGCTGGGGACACCTGTTCGCTGGGACCTTCCTGGCCTTCCTGCTGGGCGGCCTGTGGTCCGTAGCCCTTCTTGCAGCCCGGCGGGGGACTTTGAAATCCTCCATCCCGTTCGGGCCGTTCATGCTCGCCGGGGCCGCAGCCGCCATGCTGCTTCCCGCCTGAGCGGCGGGGCGTCCGCTTGGTGATTGGATAGGCTGGCGCTATGCCTGCACCCGAATACGTCCTGAAGCTCCGCAAGAAGATCGGCAACGATCCCATCTGGGTTCCCGGTGTGCGGGGCGTGGTGGTGGATGACGCCGGCCGGATCCTGCTGGCCCAGCGGGCTGACAACGGCCAATGGGCGCTGGTCAGCGGCATGCTGGACCCCGGCGAGCAGCCGGCCCGCGGGCTGATCCGTGAGATCTTCGAGGAAACGGCTGTGGTGGCCGAGGCAGAGCGCGTGGTGTCGGTTGGCGCTGTGGGGCCGGTCACGTATCCCAACGGGGACGTCTGCGAATTCCTGGACGTCGTGTTCCTGTGCCGCTACGTCTCCGGCGAAGCCAGGGTCAATGACGATGAATCCCTGGCTGTCGGCTGGTTTACCTTTGATGACCTTCCCGACCTGATGCCCGGGCACCTCACCAGCATCCGCCAGGCGCTGGCGCCCTCCGCAGCCGTCCACTTCGAGCCCTAGAGGCTGCCGCGACGGCCGTCAGCGGCCTTGGGAAACCAGCTCGCCGTCGTCGTCCTTCACACTGGCCACGCCACGTCCGGCTTCTGCGTCCCCGGCAGTGGCGGCGGGAAGCCCGGCGGCGAGCCGTTCTGCCTCCTCGCCGCCCACAGCCTCACCGCGGGCCACCATACCGGCGGTGTCGGACAACGGGATCTGCTTCAGCGTGAGGGCCAGCAGCAGCGCGACGGCGATGAAGGGGAGCAGGTACCAGAACACGGGCGCCAGGGAGTCGGCGTAGGCGTTCACGATGGCGTCGCGCAGCTGTTCCGGGAGTTGGTTCAGTGCCTGCGGATCCAGGGTCCGGGTGGACTGCCCGGCCTGCTCGGCGGAGGCGCCGGCGCCGGTGAAGGCGCTGGTGAGGGCCTCGGACAACCGGGTGGTGAAGATCGAGCCGAACACGGCCACGCCCATGGCGGCTCCCACTTCGCGGAAGTAGTTGTTGGTGCTGGTGGCGGTGCCGATCTGGTCTGCCGGTACGGAGTTCTGGACCACCAGGACCACCACTTGCATGATCAGGCCCAGGCCGGCGCCGAAGACGAACAGCTGCAGGCAGATGACCCAGATGGGGGTGCTGGCGGCAAGGGTGGTCATCCAGAGCATGGCTGCCATGGTGAAGACGGCGCCCAGGATGGGGAACATCCTGTACTTGCCTGTTTTGGAGATCCGGATGCCGGAGTAGATGGAGGTGCCCATGAGGCCGGCCATCATGGGGAGCATGAGGAGCCCGGATTCTGCGGCGGACGTGCCGGAGGACATCTGCAGGAACGTGGGGACGAATGCGATGGCGGAGAACATGCCCAGGCCCAGGGTGAAGCCGATGGCCGTGGCGTTGATGAAGATCCGGTTCCGGAACAGGCTCAGCGGGATGATGGGGTCCTCGGCGCGCCGCTCAACCAGGATGAAGGCGGCCGCGGACACGAGCAGGCCCACTCCAAAGGCCCAGGTGAGGGGCGAATCCCAGCCCTGGTCCTTCTTGCCGCCAAAGTCGGTGAAGAAGATCAGGCACGTGGTGGCGGCGGACAGCAGGACAACGCCCAGGACGTCGATCCGCTTTTCCGCCTTCTTGTTGGGCAGGGTCAGGGCGAACCAGGCGATGGCGAAGGCGGCCAGGCCAACCGGGATGTTGATGTAGAAGGCCCATTCCCAGGTGAGGTGGTCCACGAAGAAGCCGCCCAGCAGCGGGCCGGCCACGGCCGAGAGGCCGAAGATGGCACCGAGCGGACCCATGTACTTGCCGCGCTCCTTGGCGGGAACGATGTCGGCGATGATGGCCTGGGAGAGGATCATGAGCCCGCCGCCGCCCAGGCCCTGGATGGCGCGGAAGATGACGAATCCCCAGAAATCGGTGGCCAGGGCGCAGCCCACCGACGCGAGCGTGAAGAGCGCGATGGCCACCAGGAAGAGGTTGCGGCGGCCCAGGATGTCGCCGAACTTGCCGTAGATCGGCATCACGATGGTGGTGGCCAGCAGGTAGGCGGTGGTGATCCAGGCCTGGTGCTCCACCCCGCCAAGCTTGCCCACGATGGTGGGCATGGCCGTGGAGACAATGGTCTGGTCCAGGCTGGACAGCAGCATTCCGGCGATCAGCGCCGAGAAGATGATCCAGATGCGTTTTTGCGTCAACAGCAGGGGCCCTGCCGGCGCCTTGGTGGTGGCGGTACTCATGATTGTCCTTCTGCTGCGGTGGTGTCAGTGGTGTTGAACGGTTGTGAAAACAGGATGCTGGCGGCGGAAATGTTCTCCAGCAGCAGGTCCGGGTAGCTGCGGGTGTTGCCGTCGGAGAAGTAGGCCATGCTGCTTTTGCGGGCGATGGTGCTGAGCAGGACCACGGCCATCTGCACCACCGGGTGGTCGGCGGCTACTCCTTCGCGCCGGGCAACGTCCCGGGCGAACTGGGCCTCGCGCTGCTCCGTGACGCCGATGATCCTGAGGATGAGCTGCGGTTCCTTGCGGACCACCCCGATGAGCTGCCGGGTGTCTTCCTCCGAGGCCGACATGTCTTCGGCCAGGCGCAGGGAGAGTGTCACCAGGTCCCGGAAGAGGGTGGGGGAGATCTGTCCTGCCGGTGATCCGGCTCCGCCGGCAACGAACTCCTCGATGACGTCGGACGGGATGTCGTCGTCCGCGTGGCCGATGATGGCGTCTTCCTTGGTGGGGAAGTAGTTGAAGAAGGTCCGGCGGGAGATGCCCGCGGCCTCGCACACTTCCTCCACGGTATATCCGTTGAGTCCGCGTTCAGCCGTCAGGGTCCGGGCAGCCGAGGTGATGGCGCTGCGGGTGGCCGCGCGCTTGCGCTCACGCAGGCCGTCAGAAGGTGCACTATCAGTCACAAAGTAAATTTTTGCACTAAAACATCTGGAGTGCAAACTTCAGTTGCCGACCTGCAGTTGCCTTAAAGTACGACGGCGGCCGGCGCCTTTCGTGCGAAAGGTGCCGGCCGCCGTTGGAGGTTTTGGCCTGTTGGGCCTTGTTTGGCTTGTCAGGCCTTGTGGGCCGGGGCCGTCATGGTGGTAACGTCCAGGGCTTTGTCGAGATCGGCTTCGGAGACCTTGCCGTCGCCCTCGCCGACGAAGCCGAGCTTCTCGGTGGCCTGGCGGATGGTCAGGCCCTCCTTGACGGCGGTCTTGGCGATCTTGGCGGCGTTCTCGTAGCCGATGTACTTGTTCAGCGGGGTGACGATGGACGGGGAAGCCTCAGCCAGGAAGCGAGCGCGCTCCACGTTCGCGGTGATGCCGTCGATCATCTTGTCCGCCATGACGCGGCTGGTGTTGGCCAGCAGGCGAATGGACTCCAGCAGGTTGGCGGCCATGACCGGGATGCCCACGTTGAGTTCGAAGGCGCCGTTGGTGCCGGACCAGGCGATGGCGGTGTCGTTGCCGATGACCTGGGCGGCCACCATGATGGAGGCCTCACAGATGACCGGGTTCACCTTGCCGGGCATGATCGAGGAGCCGGGCTGCAGGTCCGGAATGGCGATTTCGCCGAGGCCCGTGTTGGGGCCCGAACCCATCCAGCGAAGGTCGTTGTTGATCTTCATGAACGAGATGGCGATGTTGCGCAGCTGGCTGGACGCTTCAATCAGGCCGTCGCGGTTGGCCTGGGCCTCAAAGTGGTCGCGGGCCTCGGTCAGCGGCAGGCCGGTGTCCGTGGCGAGCAGCTCGATGACGCGCTCGGGGAAGCCGGCGGGGGTGTTGATGCCGGTGCCCACGGCGGTGCCGCCCAGGGGCACCTCAGCCACGCGGGGGAGCGAGGCGTTGATGCGCTCGATGCCGTAGCGGACCTGCGCCGCGTAGCCGCCGAACTCCTGGCCCAGGGTGACCGGGGTGGCGTCCATGAGGTGGGTGCGCCCGGACTTGACGACGTCCTTGAACTCAACGGCCTTGCGCTCCAGCGACTCTGCCAGGTAGCCCAGGGCGGGAATGAGGTCGTTGATCAGCGCGGACGTGGCGGCAACGTGCACGGACGTGGGGAACACGTCGTTGGAGGACTGCGAGGCGTTGACGTGGTCGTTGGGGTGGACCACCTTGTCGCTGCCTGCGGCCTTCAGCGCACGCGTGGCCAGCTCTGCCAGGACCTCGTTGGTGTTCATGTTCGAGGAGGTGCCGGAGCCGGTCTGGAAAACGTCGATGGGGAAGTCGCCGTCGTACTTGCCGGCAGCCACCTCATCGGCAGCGTCGGCAATCGCCTTGGCCAGCTCGCCGTCGAGCACGCCCAGTTCTGCGTTGGCCTGGGCGGCAGCCTTCTTGACCCGTGCCAGCGCCTCGATGTGGGTGCGCTCCAGGGTCTTGCCGGAGATGGGGAAATTCTCTACTGCCCGCTGCGTCTGCGCGCGGTACAGTGCGTTCACGGGGACGCGGACTTCGCCCATCGTGTCATGTTCAATGCGGAACTCTTCAGTGGAAGTCATGGGGCTAGCTTATGGCTCCCGGGTGCCCCATCGAAAACCGTTAAGGGAGCATCGCCGGCGGCCCGCTGGGCCGCCGGCGCAGGGTTCCTAGAGCTCGCCGATTCCGGAAACAAGGTCGGCGCGGCCCTCTGCCAGACGGTACGACAGGCCGATGACCGCGGTCCGGCCCTCCTCGATTGCGGTGGAAATCACACGCGAGCTGTCCGCAAGGCGATGGGACATCTGCTTGACGTTCTCCACCACCATGTCGTTGACCTCGGGCTGGTTGTTCCGCAGGGACGTCAGGACGGAAGGCGTAATGCGTTCCACGAGGTCGCGGATGAAGCCTGCGGGCATTTCACCGGTCTCCACGGCATCCCTGGTGGCGGTTACGGCGCCGCAGCTGTCGTGCCCAAGGACCACGATCAGCGGCACCCCCAGCACCGCGACGCTGTATTCCAGGGAGCCCAGGACGGCGTCGTCAATCACCTGTCCGGCGGTGCGGACCACGAAGACGTCGCCCAGGCCGACGTCGAAGATAATTTCGGCAGCGAGCCGGGAGTCGGAGCAGCCGAAGATAACGGCGAAGGGATTTTGCGTCTCGACCAGTTCCGAGCGCCGTGAAGCGTTCTGGTTGGGATGGGAGGATTCGCCGTTTACGAAACGTTCGTTGCCTTCGCGCAGGCGGCGCCAGGCCAGTGCAGGGGTCAGGTTAGTAGCCATGCTTACTACGTTAAGGCGCGGCAGTGGCGGAAGGGGAAACTGTGACGGCGGGGTTGGCGTCAAGAGAAGTGACGACGGCGGCCGCGAGGGTTGAGAATTCCTCCAGCTGCGCTGCGCCGGAGAGGACAACGGTGCTGCCGCGGTAGTTCAGGACCATAGACTTTTCGCCCTTGCCGGTGTCCCGCAGTTCCCAATCCCGGCCACCGGCATTACGCGAGCCGGTAACGGGAGCGTTCTTGGTCTGCTGGAGCAGCCAGGTGGGGTTGGCCTGCGTGGTCTGCACCAAAGCGATGAAGGATGTCTTGGGAGTCACGTAGCCGACCTCCCAGGTAGGCACCCCGCTGCCCGTCCCCGCTTCCCACCGGGCGTAATTTGCCCGGAAGGCGTTGCCGGTGTCCGGTGCCACAGGTGTGAATCCCGCCACATCTGCGGCGTTCCGGGCCACCGACGCCACATCGATGTCCGGGCGGTACCCCTCGCTCTTGGGCTGCGGATTCATGAGGACAACGGGCAGGAACGCCGCGATGCTGAGCACCAGGGCAATGATCATGCCGATCACCGAAGCATTGGCGCGCTTGGCCGCGGCCGCCGGAATGACGGGCTTCACCGGGGTGCCGGCACTGTTGCCCGCGGCGCCGGGACGGCCATCGGGCTGTGCCGGGCCGGAGCTGGGACTGGTGGCTTCCTGCATGTCATTCACCCCTCTATAGTCGCCCATCCCGGAGCCGGAGTTCCATTCGGGCTGGTCCGCGTGCCCCGGCCGGCGGCCAGGCACATTTCGGGGTTGCGTCACGGGCCACCCCCAGCGCGGCGCCACGACTATGATCGATAACAGAGGAATCACCGTTCTGCTGCACCGGCGGGCGGGTTCAATGATCGCCACTCGAAGAAGAGGTTCACGTGTCACCAGCGTCCATGACCCAGAAGTACTCCACGATTTCGCCGTCCCTTGCGGTGGGCCACGACGAGCCGGACCGCAACCTTGCCCTTGAACTTGTCCGCGTCACCGAAGCCGCGGCCATCGCCGGCGGCCACTGGGTTGGCTTCGGTGACAAGAACACCGCCGACGGCGCCGCCGTCGACGCCATGCGTTCCTTCCTGCAGACCGTCCACTTCAACGGCGTCGTGGTCATCGGCGAGGGCGAGAAGGACGAAGCACCCATGCTGTTCAACGGTGAGCGCGTTGGCGACGGCACCGGCCCCGAGGTGGACGTCGCCGTCGACCCGATCGACGGAACCCGCCTGACCGCCCTGGGCATCAACAACGCGCTGGCCGTCCTGGCTGTTGCCGAGCGTGGCTCCATGTTCGATCCCTCCGCCGTGTTCTACATGGAAAAGCTCGTCACCGGCCCCGAGGCCGCAGACATGGTGGACCTGCGCCTGCCGGTCAAGCAGAACCTGCACCTGATCGCCAAGGCCAAGGGCGTGAAAGTCAACCAGCTCAACGTCATGATCCTCGACCGCGACCGCCACCGCCCGCTGGTGGAGGAGATCCGCGAAGCCGGTGCCCGCACCAAATTCATCATGGACGGCGACGTCGCCGGCGCCATTGCCGCGGCCCGCTCCGGCACCGGCGTGGACGCGCTCATGGGCATCGGCGGCACCCCTGAGGGCATCGTGGCAGCCTGTGCCATCAAGTCCCTGGGCGGCGTCATCCAGGGCCGCCTGTGGCCCACCAGCGACGAAGAGAAGCAGAAGGCCATCGACGCCGGGCACGATCTCGAACGGGTGCTTTCCACCAACGACCTCGTTTCCAGCGACAACTGCTACTTCGCCGCCACCGGCATCACGGACGGCGACCTGCTCAAGGGCGTGCGCTACTCCAAGGACAAGGTCCTCACCCAGTCCATCGTGATGCGTTCCAAGTCCGGAACCATCCGTTTCGTGGAGGGCGAGCACCAGGCCAGCAAGTGGGAAGGCTACGCCCGCAAGAATTGACCGCCAGGTCCTGCTGACTGCAAAGCCCCCGGTGCGCCACACACGCGCCGGGGGCTTTGGCGTTAAGGCCTTGGTATAGGGTTTAAGCCATGATTCCTGCTGTTGTGCCCTGTACTGACCGCGCCCTCTGGGACGAGCACGTTGACCGGTTCCAGGGGCATCCGCAACAGCTGTGGGGCTGGGGCGAGACCAAGGCCGCCCACGGCTGGGCCGTTGACCGGGTCCTGGTCAAGGCCGGGGACGAAACCATCGGCTGTGCCCAGCTCCTGGTCCGCCGGCTGCCCGTCCCCTTCCGTGCCCTGGTCTACATTCCCCGGGGACCCATGTGCTCAGTGGAGAACGCGCAGGTGGTCCTGAACCGGCTGGCCGAGCACGCCGCCCTCCGTCACCGGGGCGTGGCCCTCAGCATCGAACCGGACTGGGACCGGGATTCCGCATTCACCGGTGCCGTGGCCGCCGCGGGCTTCCGCGAATCGACCAACACCGTCCTCATTCCGCGCACGCTCATCCTGGACCTCAGCCGCTCCGACGACGAGCTGATGGCCGAGATGTCCAAGTCCACGCGGGCCAACATCCGCAAGGCCATGCGCAGCGACGTTGAATTCCGCAAGGTCAAAAACGATTCCGAGCTGGACCAGGTGCTGGCCATCTACCACCAGACTGCCGAGCGGGCAGGCTTCGGCATCCACGAGGACCAGTACTACCGGGACATCTTCCGGAACCTCGGCGACTCCTCACCGATCATCGCCGCGTTCGATGGCGAGCAGATGCGTGCCTTCACCTGGCTTTCGCGCAGCGGCGCCACCGCCTTCGAGCTCTACGGCGGCGTCTCCGCCGAAGGCCAGAAACAGCGGGTGAACTACGGCGTGAAGTGGGCCGCGCTGCAGGCCATGCGGGAAGACGGTTGCAGCCGCTACGACTTCAACGGCCTCCTGAACGACGGCATTTCCGATTTCAAGAAGCAGTTCGCCAAGCACGAGAACATGCTCATGGGAACGTGGGAAAGGCCGCTGTCGCCGTTCTACCCCGCCTACTCGAAGGCCATGCCGCTCGCCCGCAAGGGCCTCCAGCAGGCGCGCCGGCTGCTGAAAGGCGCCGCCGGGCAGGTCCGCCCGTTGGTCCGGAAACTGCGTCCGGGCAGCTAGCCGCAGGGCCTAACCCGGGCAAGGCCAAAAAAGGCGGCCGCGGCACCTACGAAAGTGCCGCAGCCGCCCTTTTGCTGTTGCGGGCTGCCGGAAGTGCTAGAGACCAGTGGTCACGGCGAAGGCCAGCGCAGGCCCGGTGCTGCCGGCAACCCGGTGGACGTTGACCGGTGCCTCGGCCGCGGCGATGAACGCGCTGCCGCCCTGTGCGAGTTCCAGGTCGCCCTTGGGGGAGTCGAGGTAGACGGCGCCGGCCACCACAATGACCACTGCCGCGCCTGCCTGCGCCAGCGGGACCGGAGCGGCGTCCGGCCCCAGTTCGATGCGCTGCAGCTGGAACTCCCCGAACGGGGGACGGAACAGTTCCTGGTCCATCACCGTCCTTTCCGCGCCGAGCATCGGAACAGCTACAGGATGGAAATCGATGGTGTTCAGGAGTTCCGGGACGTCCACGAATTTGGGCGTCAGGCCGCCGCGCAGGACGTTGTCGGATGACGCCATGACCTCCACGCCCAGCCCGTGCAGGTAGGCGTGCACGTTTCCGGCGGGAAGGTAGACCGCCTCACCGGGCTTCAGGGAGATCCGGTTCAGCAGCAGTGAGATCAGCACGCCGGGATCACCGGGATACTTTTCGTTGAGGCTGATGACAGTGCCCAGCTCGGCCTGGTAGGGCTCAAGCGGTGCCCCGGACAGGAGGGCTGCCACCACCAGGGCGGTGTCCTCTGCCACGCCCTGGCCGCCGGCGATCAGCCGTTCAAAAGCCCGGCGCAGTCCTGCGCTTTCATCCGGGGCGGCAAGATCCTCGATCAGGGCCTGGACCAGCTCCGGGGACTGGCCGCCCGCGGGGAAGGCAGCCGCAACGTGATGCAGGATCTTCCGGGTCTCGGCCGCCGGCCGGAATCCGCACAATGCCTCGAACGGCGTGAGCGCGAAGATCATCTCGGGCTTGTGGTTGTCATCCTTGTAGTTCCGGTTGGGAGCATGGGCATCCAGCCCGGCTGCGTTTTCCCGGGCGAATCCTTCCCGGGCCTGGTCCAGGCTCGGGTGGACCTGCAGGGAGAGCGGCTGCGCGGCCGCAAGGATCTTGGCCAGGAACGGCAGCCGGGGGCCAAAGGCCGCCACAGATTCCGCGCCCAGGAAATGTTCGGGGTCGGAGGAGATCAGGAAATCCAGTGGGCTCCGGGTCCCGTCCTCCGGCAGGTGCGCCACGGACGGCGAGTCAGGGTGCGCGCCGATCCACAGTTCAGCCTCCGGGCGCCCCGACTCGGGACGGCCCAGCAGCGACGCGATCGCCGTCGTCGAACCCCAGGCGTAGTCCCGCAGGACGTTGTCAATCTCGTACAAAACCGTTCCGTTCCTTGATGGGTGGGAGCTGATGGGTGGGCCCTAGAGCGGGGCGCACTGACCGTTGGTGGCCACGAGTTGGCGGATGGCCTCCTCGTTGCCCTCCAGCTTGAGTTGGGTCAGCATCTCTTCGGTGATCGGCTCGCCGTCGGGTGTGGTGGTCACCGGCGTGAAGTCCGACGGCGAGGGCTGCCGGGCAGCGCTGCCCGCGGCGGGCAGGGTGGCGGGGACAGCCCCGGCCGCCTGGACGTGTCCGGCGCCTGCCTGCGGAACTGCCGTGCCGTCGTCGGGAATTCCTGCCGACTGTGCACCCTTGGCGGATGCGGATGCCAGCAGCTGGTCCACCCGTTCGTGGATCTGGTCGAAGTCGGGGTTCGTGGAGAACGACGCATCGAAGTCCGGAGGGCCGATGGTCAGCCGTTTGACGTCCTTGCCTCGCGCCTTGATCGCGAGGTCCAGGAAACTGCCCAGCTGGGCGGAAGAGATGTTTGATTCCACCACCTTGGTTCCCGCGCCGGCGATGTCCTCGAACTTGGACAGCAGGGTGGCGGGGTCAAGCTGTTTCAGCATTGCCTGCTGCACGCACTGCTGGCGCTGGATGCGGGAGTAGTCGTCCACGTACTCGCGCGAGCGTCCGTACCAGAGGGCCTGGGCGCCGTTGAGCGTCTGGTCTCCGGCCGGAATCCACCCGAGGGGCATCCCGTGGGTCTTGGTGGCCTCGTCGAAGTAGCCGCTCATGGGAACCCAGCCGCCGGCCTTGATCCGGATGCCGCCCATGGCGTCGATCAGGGTGGAGAACCCCTCCATGTCAACGAGCACGTAAGCCTGGATTTTCATGCCCAGCGTTCCGGAAACGGCCTCCATGGTTGCCTGCGCTCCGGGGTCCGCCACACCGGGATAGAGGTCCGCGTGCTCGTTGGTGACCTCGGTGTTGATGGCGTTGATCAGGCACTCGTCGCCGCAGTCGTAGCCGTCGGGATAGATGGCCCGCATGGGGGAGTCTTCGCTGAACTGCGCGTTCTGGAAGTTCCTGGGGACGGAAATAATGGCGGTCTGGCCCGTTTGGGCGTCCACGCTCAGGATGGACAGGCTGTCCGGCCGGCGGCCCGTGCGGTCATCGCCGGCGTCGCCGCCCATCATGAGGAAGTTGTAGCGCCCGTCCACCGGCTCGATGGCGGGACCGGACGAAAAGATGTTGCCGATGGCGTTGCGGCCTACGTTCAGCAGGTAGGCGGCATACCCCATGGAGCCACTGCCCAGGACCAGGGCCACCACCAGGGCTATGCCGACGGCGGGGCGGGCCCGCGGCGCCAGCAGGACAGGGCGGATGAGGCGCAGGGTATTCAGGAACAGGAGGGCCCAGCCGAGGGCCAGCGCCGACATCACGACCACCAGCAGCAGCGAGGTGACCGGGTTGGTGGCGATGCTGATGACCAGGCTCCGGTTGACCAGCAAGAGAACCACTGCCAGCAGCAGGAGTGCCCACACGCAGAGCGTTACCCGCAGGGCAGTCCGTCCCAGCTTCCTGTCGCCTGCCACGAGTTGGGCGCTGCCCGGTACCAGGAGGGTCAGCAGGACCAGGACGAAGGCACGCTTGGTCCTGACCGCGGGAGAAGCACTGACCGGATAGCGGACCGGGTCCGTCAGTGACGGACCGGTGCCGGTATTGAGAACGCTGCTGCTGGCCATGCCCGGCGCCCTAACGGCTGCCCCGAAGAGCGCTGGAGCCGCCGGGGAAGACTTCGCTGACTTTCTGCCGCAGGTTCGCGCCCTTGCGGGTGGCGACGGCGTTCAGGTCCGCGGCGAAGTCGAGGAGATCGGAGCGCAGGGACGCGGCAAGTTCATCGGTGCCGGACGCCAGCATCCGCACGGCCAGGAGCCCTGCGTTGCGGGCACCGGCGATGGAGACCGTGGCCACCGGCACGCCTGCCGGCATCTGGACGATGGAGAGCAGGGAGTCCATCCCGTCGAGGGTCTTCAGGGGAACGGGAACCCCGATCACCGGCAGGGGCGTGACGCTGGCAAGCATGCCCGGCAGGTGGGCCGCGCCGCCGGCACCGGCGATGATGACGCGCAGCCCGCGCTCGTGCGCGGTTTGGCCGTACCGGATCATCTCGGTGGGCATCCGGTGGGCGGAGACGACGTCCGCTTCAAAGGGGATGCCGAATTCGGCCAGGGCGTCCGCCGCAGCCTCCATGACCGGCCAGTCAGAGTCGGAGCCCATGACCAGGCCCACCAGGGGGCCAGCGGCGGAACCGGCGGCGGGGGTGGCTTCGGCGCTCATGCGTTCTCCTCGAAAATTGCGGAAGGTTCTTCGGTGGTAACCCGCCCGTCGCGGATGATGCCCGCCACGGCCGTGGCCCGGCGGCGGACGGAGTCCACTTCCGTCGTCGAACTGCCCATCAGGTTGACGTGGCCGATCTTGCGCCCGGGCCGCACCGACTTGCCGTAGCAGTGCACCTTGGCAGCGGGTTCGGTGGCCAGCGCCATGGGGTAGGCGGAGTACAGATCCTGGTTGTCTCCGCCCAGGAAGTTCTTCATCACGGTTACGGGTGCCAGCGCGTCGGTGGCACCCAACGGCAGGTTCAGGACTGCGCGGAGGTGCTGTTCGAACTGGCTGGTGATGGAACCGTCCTGGGTCCAGTGGCCGGTGTTGTGTGGGCGCATGGCCAGTTCGTTGATCAGGAAGCCGGCCCCCGTGCCCGGGGTTTCGAACAGTTCCACGGCAAGGACGCCGGTGACGTCAAGCTCGGCGGCGATGCGCAATGCTGCGTCCTCAGCTGCGGCAGCAACCTCCAGCGGGATGTCCAGCGCGGGTGCGATCACCTCGTCGCAGACGCCGTCCACCTGGATGGTGTGGACCACGGGCCAGGCGCGGGCCTCGCCATCGGGGGTGCGGGCCACGAGGGCGGAGAGTTCGCGGGTGAACTCGACCTTCGCCTCGGCCAGCAGGGGACTCATGGCGGCAAACCAGTCGGCGGCTTCCGCGGCCTCTTCCGCTGAGGCGACGATCCGCACACCCTTGCCGTCGTAGCCGCCGCGGGGGGTTTTCAGCACTACGGGCCAGCCTGTTTCGTCGCCGAAGCGGACCAGCGCGTCAACGTCCGCCACGGACGCCCACGCGGGATTGGGCAGTTCCAGCCGGTCGATGGCGGCCCGCATGACCAGCTTGTCCTGGGCATGGACCAGGGCATCCGGTCCGGGCTGGACGTTGACTCCGGCATCCTGCAGGGCGCGGAGGTGGTCCGTCGGCACGTGCTCGTGGTCGAACGTCATGACATCCAGGCCTTCTGCGAAGTCCAGGAGTGTCTGCAGGTCCTTGTAATCGCCCACCGGTGTGGCGGGGACGGCCGACACTGCCGAAACGTCCTCGCCTTCGGCGAGGACACGCAGTTCAAAGCCGAGTGCTGTAGCGGCAGGGGCCATCATTCGCGCGAGCTGGCCGCCGCCAACCACGCCTATCACTGGAAAAGTCACATCTGCCAGCCTACCGAAGACGGGCCCGATCCCGCTTTTACGGCCCGGCGGGTGAACGGTATTTTCCACGGGCGGGACATAGGTCACCTGCTTCTGCGGGGCGGCTCAAAGCTTTGGGGGCTAAAATGGACCTTTGGCCGAGTGGCCCACAGTTCGTCGCGGCCATGGAGGGTCATGTTTAGTGCACTTGCAGATCGTATCCGGGGGCTCGCCTCACTCTTCTGGCGCGAGGTGGCCAAGTTCGGTGCGGTGGGCGGTGTGGCGTTCGTCATTGACAACGGCCTGACCTATTACCTGATGCACGGCCCCATGTCGGACAGCGAGGCGAAGGCGCGATTCGTGGGCGCGACCGTTGCCACGGTCTTCTCGTGGGTGGCAAACCGCTTCTGGACCTTCCGGCACCGCCGGCAGGCCAACGTGCTCCGCGAGTTCATCATGTTCGTCATCATCAACGGCATTGGCATCGGCATCTCCACCGGATTTACGGCACTGGCCAAGTACTGGATGGGAATCGACGACAAGAACCTGCTGTTCCTGGCGGGCGTGGCCGGCATCCTGGTGGCCACGGTTGTCCGCTTCTTCGCGTACCGGTTCCTGGTCTTCAACCAGGAACTGGACCAGGAGCCGGAATTCTCCCACGACCACGAAATCATCGAAGCCCACCCGCACCGCGAGCCCGCACGCGCGGCGGAGCGTCCGGCGCCCACTTCCGCCGACGGCGGCCCGCAGGCCTAGCGTTCAGCACTGCTAGCTGCCGTGGATGCGTTCGTCCGCGCGCAGTTTGTCAGTGAGGGCCACCTCGGGATGGGTCAGCACCACCGACCCGTCCCGCAGCCAGGCACCCAGCGCACTGGACAACGCTGATTCGAGTCCCCGGTCTGCGGGGATATGAACCCTGGCGCCCTCCTCATGCTGCAGGGCAAAACCGGTCAACAAGTCCCGGTGGGGGATGGCATTCCCGTCGGCGGTCCGGAGGGCGCAGCCTGCCGGATCCGGATCGGTGTGCGGCATGAACACGTCCCCGTGGGAACGCACTTCGGCCGCGTAGTCGATCCAACCCGCGGGAAGACCGCCGGCCCACCGCATGGCGAGGGCGGGGAGCGCCACGGCGATGACAGCGTCATGCTGCCCGGTGGCCGCAGCGGGATCGTCTGTGGCGAGGAAGTCGGCCGGGCCGCCGTCGAATACTGTTTCCAGGCCAAGCTGCCAGCCGGCCAGCGCCCACACCATGGCTTTCCAGTGCGCCGGAAGGGCAAGCCGCAGCCGCATGCCCGGCTCCGCATCCAGTTCGTCCTGCAGCAGGTTGCTGGTCTTTGCCACCCAGTTGTCCAGGACCCGTCCGGACAATTCCACCCGCTCCGAGTCTGGGCCGTACCACGTGAGGCGTGGGGCCGTGGAGTTGCCCGAGCGAAGGGTGCCCATCAGGTCGATTGCGGGGGTTGTCGTCATGGGTTCATCCTGCCACTCCGGTTTGCCCCGGTCATCCGGCGGCAGCTGCCTTTTCTTCGCACGCAGCCATAAGTGATGTTAATCACCATGGTTGCTAAGCGTGCTTGCTATTTCCGCGAAGACCGGGTATTTTCCCCGCCAGCCTTGTGTTTTTGAGGGGTTTTGGGCCCTGGAGGCCGGGCTGCCGTCCACGCCACGCCGGGGCCGGGAAAAATCCCGGGCGTGGCGTGCGCAAGCTTCTGAAGCGGGACTGTCTATTATCCCGGCAACGGCTTGACTAGCCCTAGTTACACACGTGTAATTAGGTAACTAAAGCAATTGCGTAAATACCGGCACACAACCGAGTGTCCACGTATCCAGGCAGTGGCTGAAACATCAGGAGGGTCGCCGTGGGGCAAGCAGAGCGTATCCAGGAAGATGCCGTCGTGGCCGGTCAGGCAACGGCAAAGTACCGTGCGCGGGGGGTGCCCAGCGATTGGTACGTGGATCCCGCCGATCCTGATGCTGCGGAGCGGTACAACAGGAATTCCACCAGCGTCCTCGAAGACCAGGCTACGGCGTTCCTTGCAGCGCATGAAGCCCTCCTGGACGGCGGCGCGGAGCCGGAAGACGACCTCGATCCGCCCATGGAAATTGCTGCCGCCGGGACGGCCCAGCCGGTCTGGATCGGGCTGCCGCTCCAACAGGACTTCGACGACGAAGGCGAACTGGGCTGGCAGACGGACGCTCTGTGCGCACAGACGGATCCGGAAGCCTTCTTCCCCGAAAAGGGCGGCTCCACCCGCGATGCCAAGAAGGTTTGCGGCGCCTGCAACGTGAGGTCCCAGTGCCTTGAGTACGCGTTGGCCAATGACGAACGGTTCGGTATCTGGGGAGGCCTTTCCGAGCGTGAGCGCCGGCGGCTAAGGAAGCGAGCAATCTAATTCTTCAGGATGTCCATGTCACTGCCGTTGTGGTTGCCCACAACGGCAGTGCCTATCTGCCCAGAACCCTTTCAGCCCTGGCGGCCCAAACCCGCCCGGCTGACCGTGCCGTTGGCGTCGACGCCGGCTCCGGCGACGATTCCTGCAGCCTCCTCAGGGAGGCCCTGGGCGACGCCGCCGTTGTCAGCCAACCCCGGGGCAAAGGCGGCATGGGTGCCGCCGTCTCCGCCGCGCTTTCAGCGCTGGTGCCCTTCGACGGAAACGCTGACGGTGGCCGCACGGAGTGGATCTGGCTGCTGCACGACGACGCCGCGCCCGCGCCCGAAGCCCTCGCGGAACTTCTGGGCGCGGTGGAGCGCGCACCCTCGGTGACTGTTGCCGGCTGCAAGCAACTGGACTGGCATTCCCCGCGGAAACTCATGGACGTGGGCCTTTCCACCAGCAGGTGGGCCGAGCGGCTTACCCTCATCGACGCCGATGAGATGGACCAGGGCCAGTACGACGGACGCACCGACACCTTCGCCGTGAATTCCGCCGGCATGCTGGTCCGCCGCGACGTCTGGGAACACCTGGGCGGTTTCGATCCCGCCCTCCCGGGCAGCGGCGACGACGTCGACTTCTGCTGGCGGAACCGCCTGGCAGGACACCGCGTGGTGGTGGTGCCTGCCGCAAGAATGTTCCATGTGGCGCACCGGCCGCACGCCCTGGGCAACCCGTCCGCAGCCCGCAAGGCGCAGGTCCACCTGCGCCTGAAGCACAGTCCGCTGTGGATGGTTCCCATCCATGGCCTCGGCGCATTGCTCGGCAGCCTCTTTAAGCTGGTCCTGAGCATCGTGGTCAAAGACCCCGGCCACGGCATCTCCCAGCTTCTTGCCACGTCCGCCGCCCTGGGCCGGCCCAGGGCCGTGGCCAAGGCCCGGCGGGCAGCCAAACGTACGCGGCGCATCCGCCGCTCCGTCATCCGCAAACTCCAGACTCCGCGCCGTGAGGTGTGGAGCCACCGCCGGTCCTTGATGGAGGCGCTGGGATCCGACGGGTCGGGCGCCGACCACCTCGTGCAGGATCCGCTCGCGCACCAGCCCACCGGCGACGCCGCGGACGACTTCGCCGCCCTCGCCACCAGCAAGCGCGGCTGGGTGGGCAACGGTGCCCTGGCCGCCGTCATCATCGCATCAGTGGCCTCGCTGCTGGCGCTGGCAGGACTGTTCCGGGCCCAGGCTGTCACCGGCGGCGCCCTGATCCCCGTGTCTGCGGGGCTGGGGGACATCTGGCACAACGCCAACAGCTGGTGGATCAGCCTGGGTGCGGGCCTTCCCGGCCGCGGCGATCCCTTCGACTATGTCCTGTGGGTCATCGGCCTCGCCGGCGGAGGCGATGCCAACGCCGCCATGGCCTGGCTGCTTCTGCTCGGTGCCCCGCTGTCCGGACTCACCGCGTGGTTCGCCGCGGGCGGGGTGACCGAACGGCGCCGGCTTCGTTTCGCGGCCGCGATCTTCTGGGCTGCCGCACCGGCGCTCCAGGCCGCGCTGAACCAGGGCCGGGCAGGGGCGTTGATCGCGCACATCATGCTGCCGCTGGTGGTCCTGGGCCTGCTGCGCGCCACGGGATCGGCCGTTGGACACGGACGGTTCAGCGCCACCGCGGCGTCCATCTATCCGGCCGGCGAGCAACTCCCGGCCAAGGCGGGCATCAACGGAGTGCCGTCGTGGACAGCGGCCGCAGCTGCCGGCCTGGCGCTGGCGGTCACCACCGCGTCGGCCCCCTCCCTACTCATCCCCGCCGCCGTGGTCATTGTGCTGTGCGGCCTCCTGCTGGGACGGCGCGGACGGACAGTGTGGTGGGCGCTGCTGCCCAGCGCAGCCCTGTTTGTCCCCTTTGCACTGTCCACACTCGACAGGCCGCGTGCACTCCTGGCCGATCCGGGACTCCCACTGGGATTCGACGCCGCTCCGCTGTGGCAGCAGATCCTGGGCCAGCCCCTGTCATTCGACCCCGCCGGCGGCCTCCAGGGACTGGCGGTCTTCACGGGCGGGACCGTGCCCTGGGCCCTGCTGCTGGCCGTGCTCATTGCAGGGCCGGTGGTGATCCTTGCCATTGTGGGACTCTTCAGCGCCGGACGCCGCGCCCGGACAGCCAGATGGTTCTGGACCGGCTCCATCGTCGCCCTGGCCGGTGGATGGCTGGCAGTCCACGTTGCCACCGGGCTGAGCGCTGATGTCATGGTGACGCCATTCCCCGGACCAGCAGTGTCCGCCGCATCCTTTGCCCTCCTGGCAGCCGCCCTCCTCGGTGCCGAACAACTGCTGTCCGCGGCCGACCGGGCCTCCGGCGAAGGCGCGAAGACCGCGACGGCAGCCCGCACCGTCCTGGCGCTCGGCCTGGTGGTACTGCTGGCCGGGCCGCTGGCAGGCATGGCCGCCTGGTCCGCGCAGAACCTGCTGCGTCCGGCCACCACTGCCGCACCCGCAGCCCAGGCAGGCCCACCCGCTCCATCCGCGGCGGCGTCCCGGGACGGGGGAGCGCTGGGTGCTGCGCGACTGGTGGAGGCCGCGACCGGACGCTCCCTTCCCGCCACCGCCATCGACCGCGGAACCGGTCCGGAACAGACGCGCACCCTCCTGCTCAGCACCGGAGACGACGGCACCTTCAGCGCATCGCTGATGCGCGGGTCCGGCACCACGCTGGACAGCCTCTCCGCCATCGCCTCAGCCCGAAACATCATCGGTGCCCCCGGTGCTGAAAAAGTGCGCGACGACGACGATGTCACCGCAGCCGTCCGACGCGTTGTCGCCACCATGGTTGCGGGGCAGGGCGTGGATCCCCGTTCCGACCTCGAACAGCTCGGCGTTGGCTTCGTGGTGCTCCGCTCCGCGGATACCGCAGCCCAGTTGACCGCAAGCCGGATGGACGCAGTCCCCGGCCTGGTGGCCGTGGGGCAGACCGACGTCGGCTGGCTGTGGCGGATCAGCCCGCTGAACCAGCGGAACCTCCAGGCTGCCGACGTGGCCCACCGTGTCCGTATTGTTGACGCCGGCGGTTCGGCCACAGCGCTGGTCGCTTCCGGCACCGACGACGTCGATGCAGCTGTCCCCGCGGGGCCCGAAGGCCGCCTGGCAGTGCTTGCCGAGCGGGCGGATCCCGGGTGGAGCGCCTGGCTCGACGGGCGCAAGCTGACCTCCACCACCTCCGGCTGGGCGCAGGCCTTCACCCTTCCCGCAACCGCCGGCCAGTTGACGGTCCGCTACGAGAACCCGTGGTCGTTCTGGGCTGCTGCCGGCCAAATCGTGGTGATAGGGCTCACCGTCATCCTCGCAATCCCCATGCCCGCCCGGCGGCCGCGGACCGGCCTCTCACGGGACGAGGGCTCCCTGCGTAAGGAACACCAACATGCATGAGCACACCCCACCGGCTGCCAAGGCGGGGGCAGGCGCCGGCGCACCGGATGCTGCCGAACCGTCGCTGCCCGCTGAACAGCCGGCACCGGCAGGGAAACCCGCTTCCGCCGTTGAGCCTGCCGTAGCGGAAACCGGAGCCGGGCAGGGCCGGAAACCGTCCGGCCGCGGCTCCACGCGCATGCCGGGCGGGAAGGGCCGTGCCGCTTCCGTCGCCGGAGTGGCGGCAGGCGTCCTGATTCTTGCCGGCGGCGGAGCTGTAGTGGCCGCCGGATCGCTGATGCCCGAGCCCGCCTCCAGCCGGACGGTACCGGCGGCCGAAGCCGCTGTTCCCGCGGGGGCCAGCCTCGGCGTGTGTCCGGGCCCTGCACGGCTGCTGGAGGGCACCGAGGCCGGCACCGATGCCCAGTTCCGGCCCGAGTCGGCCACTGCGGCAACCCGGGTGAGTGCGGCAGTGCTCAGCGCCGGAGGTGTGCTGCCGGGGAGCCGGCTGGCGCACCTGGATGGGACAGCCGCCGTCGACATCGCCAAGGACCCGGGTCCGGCGCCCACCCCCGGAGCCCCCCAGGAGCTCCGTGCCGCAGTGGTGGCGGACCGCACCGTGGACCAGGTGAACGTCCTGAGCGCCAACGCCGTGGCAAACCAGAATGCGTCCGCCGCCGGCGCCATGAAATACACGGCCACCGACGGCGACCTGCAGGGCAGTGCTGCGGCTACCTGCGTGCAACCCTCGAACGACCAATGGCTGGCGGGTGCCAGCACCACGGTTGGCCGCACCTCCATCCTGGCGCTGACCAATGCCTCCAGCACACCAGCCACGGTGAGCCTTGAACTGTTCGGTTCGGGCGGCCAAATCCAGGCGCCCGGCAGCCGGGGCCTGCTGGTGGCACCCGGCACCACACGCAGCGTAGTCCTCGCCGGCCTCGCACCCAACGAGTCCCAGCTCAGCGTGCACGTCCGCAGCGCCGGTGGACCGGTTGCAGCCTCCATCCAGCAAAGCTTCCTGCGCGGCCTTACCCCGGGCGGGGTGGACTACATCAGCCCCGGGACTGCCCCCGCGGTCCGCCAGGTGATGACAGGAGTGGACATCCAGGACCCCGCCGGACTCGCTGCCCTGACGGCACAGCCCGGCTACCGTGACGCCGGGCCGGCCCTCGAACTGACCGTTCCCGGCGCCTCCGATGCTGTGGTGGAAATCAAGCTGTACGGACGGGACGGCCAGCACGCGCTTCCCTCCGGCGGGGTCATCACCGCAAAAGCCGGTTCAACCACCGAGGTGTCGCTGGCCGGGGTTCCCGCCGGGCAGTACACGGTAGCCGCCTCATCCGACGTCTCCTTCCTCGCCGGCGCACGGATGAGCCGCGGGCTCCAGGCGGGACAAGCCTCGGATGTGGCGTGGGCGGCATCGGCAGTGCGGCTCGGCAGCCAGCACGTGGTTCCCGTCCCCAAGGGCGGCCAGCGCCAGCTGGTGTTCGGGGTCCTGGATACCAGGGCCACCATTACCTATGCCCCCATCACGGCTGACGGAAAGGTGCGTGCCGCGGCCTCGGCAGACATAGCGGGCGGCACCACGGCCTCCATCAGCATTCCTGCCCAGGCCGAGGGCGCGGACGTCGTTGGCTATGTGGTCTCCGCCTCCGGTGACGCCGCCTATGGGGCGGTGCTCGTGGGGCAGGATGGCCGCAACGATGTTTCCTCCCTGGCCTTCCTGGCTGCTGCTGCCGGCCAGGAAACGGTGCCGGTCACACTGGGTTACTAAGGCGGCCCCGGCTCCTAAGGCCGGGGCAGAGGTCCGGCTACTAAGGCCGGGGCAGAGGTCCGGGTTCTGCGTGTGGCCGGTTCAGTAGCGGCGGCGGTACACGGGATCCAGGGTCTCCGGTGCCACGCCAAGCATTTCCGCCGTGTGTTCCACCACCACGTCGTGGACCAGGTCCTGGAGCTCTTCGACGCTGGAGCACGCCTGTTCCACCACGCGCCGGTACACCGTAATCATGGGTCCGTCCTCGCCTGCGGCGGGGGTGTAGGAGCCCATGGGTGGCGTGGAGGCATTCGCCGCCAGCTGCTCGAGGTCCGGCGGGATTTCATCCACGCCAAACCGTACGCCGTCCAGGGTCTTGCCCCAGATGTCGTGCAGCCGCTGGGCTGAGTCCAGCACCATGTCGTCGAAGCGGTCGGCGCGCGTGCGGTATCCGGGATGGGTGGGCAGCATCACCTCGCCGCGGAGGCCGCGGCCGTGCCGGTTCCGGCGCCGCCTGGAGAAGCTCCTGCCGGCGGTTTCCACGCCCGATGCCGCGGGGGCATCCGGGTCAGCCAACCGGACCGAAAAACCTGATTCATGGTTCGATGACTGCATACATCGACTGTAAACCCGGGGGAGCATTTACGCGATACATCCCCTCTGCTCCGGGGGCGCGTCGGGCCCTGCCCGCAATGCACGGGTTTTGGGTGCCGAAGGGGTAGTCTGTGATGTCGTGGGAGCTATCCGTCAATGTTCAAGGTCTGCCTGCCGCCAGTCGGCGGTAGCCACCCTGACGTACGTGTACGCGGACTCCACCGCCGTCCTGGGTCCGCTCGCCACCTATGCCGAACCGCACTGCTACGACCTCTGCGAGCAGCACGCTGATTCTTTGACGGTGCCCCGCGGCTGGGAGGTGCTGCGCCTTGCCATGCCGTCCACCCCGCAGCAGCCTGGACCCGATGACCTGCTGGCGCTGGCCAACGCTGTTCGCGACGCCGCAGCCCTCCCTCCGGAGTCCCAGGCGCCTGCCCAGCGGGCACACCATTCCGCCCTGGAAGCTCCGGCCGGCACCGAAGGCGCACGTCGGGGGCACCTGCGGGTCCTCCGGGAACCTTCCTGAGCCCCATCTGGCGGTAGGCTGGAAGCTGCACATCTTTTCCGCTACCGGCGCGAGCGCGCCCGCCAGGGAGCATGAACAAATGCCAAAGATCAGTCCCGAGCTGTTGTCCGTCCTGCGTTGCCCCGTGACCGGCTCGCCCCTGGTCCAGGAGGGGGAGGAGCTGGTGGCCACCGCCGCCGGGGATACGGGCGTCAGGAACCGGTACGCCATCGAGGACGGGATCCCTTTGCTGCTGCCTCCGGAGCTGCTGGCTGCAGCAGCCTCGGCAGGTTCCGACCAGCACGATCCCGCTGCGGCAGGGCACTAGTTCACCTGCCTCCGCACGCACAGAAACAGCAGCACGGGGACTGGACCAGGACCCGGACCAAGCAAAGGACCACCCATGACTTTTGACTACAAAGTTGCCGACATCTCCCTGGCGGAAGCCGGGCGGCACCAGATCCGCCTGGCCGAGCACGAAATGCCCGGCCTGATGTCCCTCCGCGAGGAGTTCGGCCCCACCCAGCCGCTCAAGGGCGCCCGCATTGCCGGTTCCCTGCACATGACGGTGCAGACCGCCGTGCTGATCGAAACCCTCACGGCACTGGGCGCCGAGGTCCGCTGGGCCTCCTGCAACATCTTCTCCACCCAGGACGAAGCCGCCGCGGCTGTGGTGGTAGGCAAGGGCACCGTTGAGGATCCGCAGGGCGTGCCGGTGTTCGCCTGGAAGGGCGAAACCCTTGAGGAATACTGGTGGACGGCCGAGCAGATCCTCACCTGGCCCGGAGCTGAGACCAACCCCGAGCTCGGTCCCAACATGATCCTGGACGACGGCGGCGACGCCACCATGCTGGTGCACAAGGGTGTCGAGTTCGAAGCCGTTGGCAACGTTCCCTCCGCGGATCCCGAGGATTCGGAGGAATACGGCATCTTCCTCGACGTGCTGCGCCGTTCCCTGGCCGCGGACGCGAAGAAGTGGACCCGGACCGCTGCCACGATCAGGGGCGTCAGCGAGGAAACCACCACCGGCGTCCACCGCCTTTACCAGCTGGCTGACCAGGGCAAGCTGCTCTTCCCCGCCATCAACGTCAACGACTCCGTGACCAAGAGCAAGTTCGACAACAAGTACGGCATCCGCCACTCCCTGCCCGACGGCATCAACCGGGCCACGGATGTGCTCATGGGCGGCAAGGTAGCCGTCGTATGCGGCTATGGCGACGTGGGCAAGGGCGCCGCCGAGGCCCTCCGCGGCCAGGGTTCGCGCGTGATCGTCACCGAGATCGACCCCATCTGCGCGCTGCAGGCAGCCATGGACGGCTACCAGGTGGCCAAGCTGGAATCCGTCCTGGCGCAGGGCGACATCTTCATCACCACCACGGGCAACAAGGACGTCATCCTGGCCGAGCACATGGCCGGCATGAAGAACAAGGCCATCGTGGGCAACATCGGCCACTTCGACAACGAAATCGACATTGCCGGGCTGGGCCGCATCCCGGGCGTCAAAAAGGTCGAAATCAAGCCGCAGGTCCACGAGTGGGTCTTCGACGAAGGCAGTGCCACCGAACGGTCCATCATTGTCCTGTCCGAAGGCCGCCTGCTCAACCTCGGCAACGCCACGGGCCACCCGTCCTTCGTCATGAGCAACTCCTTCGCCAACCAGACCATTGCCCAGATCGAGCTGTGGACCAAACGGGACCAGCACGAGTATGAGAACAAGGTCTACGTCCTGCCCAAGGTCCTGGATGAAAAGGTGGCGCGGCTGCACCTGGACGCCCTGGGCGTGGAGCTCACCGAGCTGAGCAAGGACCAGGCGGAGTACCTGGACATCGATGTGGCCGGCCCTTACAAGCCGGAGCACTATCGTTACTGAGACGTAAGGGCCCGGGCGCGTTCAAGCGCCCGGGCCGTTATTTTCTGCACGTAGGATCGAAAACATGGAGCCTGATGTAAAGCCCCGCCGCAGGGGGAGCGCCAAGAAAGTCCTTGCCGTGGCCGCCGTGTGTGTCCTGGCTGCCGTTGGCGGGGTTTTCGCAGCCGTCGCTCCAGGCCTTGCGGGCGGACCCCTGGAATCCGAGGCAGGCTCCGCACTGCGGACATCGCCGGGCATTGCATCGCCCGTTGTGCCGCCGGTCAAGCTTGACGCGGCCCCGGCCAACGGTGCCAAGCAGGTCAATCCCGCCGCCCCAGTGTCGCTGAAGGTAGGCAACGGGATCATCCAGCGCGTCACCCTCGCCAGCACCGGCGGGAAGACCATTGACGGCAGCATTGACGCCAGTGGGACGTCGTGGTCCGCCACGGCTCCCTTGGAGTTCAACACCGAGTACAGCTACACGTACGTGGTCAAGGACTCTGCAGGGCGCGAAACCAGCACCACCCAGTCCTTCAATACCGTCTCCAGCTCGCATGAGGCGGACGCCGCCATCTATCCGCTGAACGGCATGAAGGTTGGCGTCGGCCAGCCCCTGCAGATCATCTTCAGTGAGCCCGTGACCAACCGTGCCGCCGTCGAAAAGGCCATCAAGGTCACCACCACGGCAGGACAGGCCGGGGCATTCCACTGGTACAGCGACACCATGGTCCGGTACCGGCCCGAAAACTTCTGGGCGGCGAACTCCACCATCACCATGGACATGCAGCTCTTCGGCGTCGACCTTGGAAACGGGCAGATCGGGAACTTCAATAAGAAGGTGAACGTCAACATTGGGGACAAGAAGGTGGCCATCGCGGACGCCACAGCCCACACGTTCACGCTGAGCGTCAACGACCAGCCCGTCAAGACGCTCCCCGTCAGCATGGGGGACAAGCGCTTCCCGTCCGCCAAGGGATACGCGGTGCTGATGGAGAAGAACCGGTTCGACCACTTCAGGGCTGCCAGCATCGGCCTGAAACCGGATGACCCCGCCTACTACGGTGAGGCCGACGTCGAATACACCATCCGCCTCACGCTGAGCGGCGCCTACATCCACCAGGCACTCGAGTCTGCCTATCCGTATATCGGGAACACCAATGTGTCCCACGGCTGCATCGGGTTCCTTCCGGACGGGGCAGCCTGGGTGTTCGACAACATGGGAACCGGCGACGTCGTCCAGATCATCAACACAGAGGGTGACTACGCGGCGAACACCGACGGGTATGGCGACTGGAACATTCCCTGGAGCGAGTACGACAACTAAGTCACTCGGCGAAGGGCAGGCGCTGCAGCCGCTGGCCGGTCTCCGTGTTCCGCCGGCGTGACTGCGTCAACCTGGTGTACTCCCTGTTCCGGCGTTCAGCGACGACGGCGGCCAGGTAGTCATCGGGACCGGTCCCGGCCGGCGGGGCGGGTGCCACATGGGCCGACAGTTCCTCGGCGATCGCCTGGGCCATGCCTGTCCTGGAAAGCGGAGCCATCCGCCCGGCCTGGCGGATAAACTGGGCGGCCCTGCGCGCCGTGGCGTCGGGGATGCGCCCAATGTCCGCCGCGGCAGCCCAGGACTGCAGGTACGGCGGCACGAAAACCCGGACGGCCGCGTCCGCTGGAACCCGGCTGCGCACAGCGTACGTGCCGGCGAGCAGGTCGCCGAGCCGCCGGGATTTGTCGTTGAAGAGCGCCACGGCGAGGGCAAGGCCGCCAAACGTCAGGTAAATCTCAAGGAATCCGGTCAGCCCGCGGATCACGGCGTGCCGGAACCGGATGGCGCCCCCGTCCTCCCGCACCACCCGCAGGCCGGTGGCCAGTTTGCCGAGCGACCGGCCCCGGCTGAGTGTTTCCACCCCCACCGGCACCACCACCAGGCAAAACACGACGGCGGCCAGGCCTAGGGCGCGCGCGGCAGCATCGTCCAGGTCAGCGCCGGCGGCGGACAGGCCAATCATGATCAGCACGAGCAGGACCACATGGACGACGACGTCGATGACCAGGCCAAGGGCCCGGGCCGCGAAGCTCGCTGGCCGCAGCTCGAGTACTACTGCCTCGCCGGTGATTATCTGGCTCACACTGCGTCCCCGCCCTTCGCAGCTGCTGGTATGGACCGTCCGATGGTGCGGACGGTCAAAGTCTAATGCCGGGCGCTAGGCTGTAGCCGTGGACATGGATGCCTTCGCCGCCGTCAACGCGGACAAATGGGCGCGGCTGCAGGAGCTCGCGGGAAAAGGCCGGCTCACCGGCGCCGAGTCTGACGAGCTGCTGGCGCTGTACCAGTCGACGTCCGGCCACCTGTCGCTGGTCCGTTCCGTGGCCCCGGAAAGCGGGCTGTCGGCATCCCTCTCAGCCACGCTGGCCCAGGCCAGGACCCGTTTTACCGGGGCACGGTCCAATGCCATGGCTGACCTTGCCAGGTTCTTCGTGGTGGCACTGCCGGCTGCGCTGTACCGACTGACCTGGCTGACGCTGGCGTGTGGAGCAGCCTTCGTCCTCATCGCCGCGGCGTATGCGGCATGGATCGGGACGTCACCGGAGGCACTCAGGGCCGTAGCCTCGGAGACCGCCGCCGCCCACTATGTGGAGCAGGACTTCATCAACTACTACTCGGAGAACCCTGCAGCGTCCTTCGCCGGAGCCGTATGGACCAACAACGCGTGGATCAGTGCGCAGGCCGTGGCCCTGGGGATTACCGGAGTCTGGGTGCCGATGATCCTGTTCGGCAATGCCCAGGGAGTGGGCATTGCCGCCGGAATCTTCGCGTCCGCCGGGAAATCGGATGTTTTCTTCAGCTACATCCTGCCGCATGGGCTGATGGAGCTGACCGCCGTCTTTGTGGCCTCGGCCGCGGGCCTGCGGATTTTCTGGGCCATGGTCTCGCCCGGGCCGCGGACCAGGGGGCGGGCGGTCGCGGAAGAAGGCCGGTCGTTGGTCACGGTGGCCCTGGGGCTGGTCCTCGTACTGTTCGTCTCGGGGCTGGTGGAAGGCTTTGTCACGCCCAGCCCGCTGCCTGCCTGGGCCAGGATCGGCATCGGCGCGGCAGTCCTCGCCGCGTACTGGATCTACGTCCTGGTGTGGGGCAGGCGCGCATTCCTCGCCGGGGAACGCGGGGACCTCCGCCGGGAAGACGCGGGCTACACGGAAATCGCTGCCTGAATCGTTGTAATCCTGCCGGGGTGGTTCCTCGCCCAGCGGAAGTCCCTGACGGTAGGCTCGACAGCAGAATCAATCGCACCGGCGGCATGGGGCCGGTGCGGAACCCAACGGAAGTGACGCTGCTGTGAATGACGAAACACCGGTCCGCGCCAAAAGCGCTGCGCCGCAGCCGGAACCTTTGCTGGATACGTCCAGGGATTCCGACGAGCCCGCGTTCTCCTGGCTGACGCCCACTGATGGCGGCAAGTCCGACGGCGACAACACCGACGGCGACACGTCCGGCGGAGAGAAACCCGGCGGCGACAAGACTGACGGGGCAGAACCGCTCGGGGCCGGGCCTGCGCGGCAGGAGTCCACGGCAGAAGGCAACGCCGCCCAGCCCGAAAGCCGTGCCCACCGCAGGGCTGCGGAAGCCGCCGTCGAATCCTCCGCCACGGGGAATGCCGGTGCCGGCCCGTCTGCCGCCGGCAGGCCCGGCTCCGGCCCGTCAACCGCCACCGCCTCCACGGACGGGCATGCCGGCAGCAGTGCCTCGCCGGTTTTCAAGGAGCCCCTTCCCACCTCCGCCCTGCACGTCCGTCCCCCTGAGGAGGAAGTGGAGCGCCGCAACGCCCAGCGTGAAAGCGCCGCGAACGCCAAGCCTGTGGCGCCCCGCGTCATGCAGGTCCTGCTGGCCATCATTTACCCGTTCATCCTCCTGATCCTTGCCGTCCGGGCGGTGACCACCCCGCTCTTCCTCTGGGTGGAGTACAACCGTCCCGGTTTCCCGGGCGATGGCTACGGCTTCAGCACCGACGACAGGATGACCTACGGCTCCTACGCCGTGGACTACCTCCTCAACTGGTCCGGCCCCAGGTACCTGGGCGATCTGGTGCAGCGCGGCGGCGATAAACTCTTCAAGGACGGCGAAGTCAGCCACATGGCCGACGTCAAAACGGTCATCCTGTCCACCTTCGGCGCCGGTGCGCTGCTGCTCCTCCTGGCGCTGATCGCAATCCTGTACCTGCGCAGGCGCAGCACCGGCGGAGTCCGGCGGGGCCTCTTCGCCGGCTCCATCATCACGCTGGTCCTCATCCTGGGCCTGGGAGCACTGGCGGCACTGGGCTGGCAGCAGTTCTTCACCGAGTTCCACCGGATCTTCTTCGCTGACGGGTCCTGGACGTTCAGCCTGGACGACACCCTGATCAGGCTGTTCCCCAGCCAGTTCTGGATCGACGCGGGCATCGGCATCGGTGCCCTGGTGCTCCTGGCGTCCATCGTGACGCTGGTGCTCACGTGGCCCACCCGCCGCCGCCGCGGTGTTGCGCCGCAGGAAAAGCGCGTGGACGGGGAGCAGGAAAAGGTGGATCAGCCGTAGATCTTGGCGATCTCCGCCTGGAACTCCTTGACGACGGCGGCCCGCTTCAGTTTCAGTGACGGCGTCAGGTGCCCGGACTCCACGCTGAATTCGGCGTCCAGGAGCCTGAACGTCCGTACCGACTCGGCTTTGGACACCATCTGGTTGGCAAGGTCCACTGCCTCCTGAAGGGCGGCCAGGACCTGGGGGTCGCCGGCAGCTTCACTGAGGGGGAGCGGAGGCAGGCCACGCTCGGACCGCCAGTCGGCAACGCCTTCCGGGTCCAGCGTCAGCAGGGCCGAGACGAAGGGCTTGCCGTCGCCCACCACCACCGCATGGCCCACCAGCTGGTGGGCGCGGATCTTTTCCTCCAGCGGCCCCGGCGCCACGTTCTTGCCGCCTGCAGTGACCAGCAGGTCCTTCTTCCGGCCCGTGACGGTGAGGAAGCCGTCCTTGTCCAGGACGCCAAGGTCCCCGGTGCGGAAGAAGCCGTCCACGAACGCTTCGGCGTTCGCCGCCGGGTTGCCGTGGTAGCCCCTGAAGACGCCGATTCCTTTCACCAGGATTTCGCCGTCTTCAGCAACGCGAATGGTGGTGCCCGGAATGGGGATCCCCACAGTT
Source organism: Arthrobacter sp. NicSoilC5 (assembly GCF_019977395.1). Classification (NCBI taxonomy): domain Bacteria; kingdom Bacillati; phylum Actinomycetota; class Actinomycetes; order Micrococcales; family Micrococcaceae; genus Arthrobacter; species Arthrobacter sp. NicSoilC5. The sequence continues at coordinate 4,349,628 of NZ_AP024660.1, forward strand.
CCCACCTTGGTGCGGGACGGGGTGTTGGCGGTGCAGGGCGCCGTGGTCTCGGTCAGCCCGTAACCCTCCAGGACGGGAATGCCCACGCCACGGAAAAAGTGTGCATCCTCGGACGCCAGCGGGCTGGCCCCCGAAACGGTGTATCCCACCTCTCCGCCCAGCGCCTGGCGCAGCCGCGGATAGACCAGGCGGTCATACACCGCATGCCGGGCCCGGACCAGCAGCCCGGGGCCCGGACCGTCGCCCCGGCTCTGCCGGTCCAGTTCCCGGGAGTACGCGATCGCGGCTGCTGCCGCGGCATCGAACAGTCTCCCCTTGCCTGCCACGGCGGCCTTGTGCGCCGCCGTTGCCCGGACCTTTTCGAAGATGCGCGGCACCACCAGCAGGAAGGTGGGCCGGAACGTGCCGAGGTCTTCCAGGAGCTGCGCCGCGCCCGGAGTGTGTCCCAGGGTTGCCCCTGCGGCCAGGCAGACCACCTGGACCGCCCGGGCCAGCACGTGGGCCAGCGGCAGGAACATCAAGGTGCGGGCCTGGTCCTTTTGCAGGATTTCGGGCAGGAACGCAACGATGTTTCTGGCCACCAGGGCGAAGTTCCCGTGCGTGATCTCGCAGCCCTTGGGCTTTCCCGTGGTGCCCGAGGTGTACACCAGCGAGGCGAGGTCGGCCAGCCCCGCGCGGCTGCGCTGCCGCTCCAGCTCGGCGTCGCTGACTCCGGTGCCTGCAGCGGCGAGGCTGGCAAGGTCCGGGGCCTCGCCGTCGTAATCCATCCGCACCACGTTGACCAGGCGGTCGCTGAGCTCGGCGGAACCTGCCACCACGCCGGTGACCAGCTGCACCGTGGCGCGGTCGCCGGCGAAGACGCGGCGGACTCCGGCGTCCTGGATGATCCACTGCACCTGGCTTGCGGAGGACGTCTCGTAGATGGGTACCGTGACGCCGCCGGCGAACCAGATGGCAAAGTCCACCAGCGTCCACTCATAGGAGGTGCGGGACATGACGGCCACGGTGTCGCCGGGCTCCAGGCCGCCGGCGATCAGGCCTTTGGCCAGGGCGCTGACGTCCTGCAGGAACTTCTGCGCGGTGACATCCACCCAGCCGTTGGCACCCTTCCGCCGGTACAGGGCGTGGGCCGGGTTGACGGCGTGCTGCTCCAGCAGCAGGTCCGTTACGTTGCTGTCGGCGTCAAGCTCAACCAGCAGTTCGGTACTCGCTTCTCTCACAGCAGGTCTCCGTTTCCGCTGCCACGCCGCGGCAGCGGCTCCATCAGGTCTCTGTTGCCATCCTGCCCTAGATCCAGGATGGCATCCACATCCGGACTTTCCAGTCGACGTACGGGATCACTTCGGCCGTCCAGATCGGGTAGAAGAAAGCCGACAGCAGCAATACCGCGGCAAGGAACAGGACCACCAGGTACAGTCCGGAGCGACGGCGCCACGGCGGATCCGAGGACCTTCCCAGCACCAGCCCCAGGCAGTACACCAGGGCCAGGACCAGGAACGGTTCAAAGGAGACCGCGTAGAAGTAGAACATGGTCCGCTCCGGATACATGAACCACGGCAGGTAGCCCGCAGCCACGCCGGCCAGCACGGCCCCGGCGCGCCAGTCCCGGCGTCCCGCCCACCAGAACAGCAGGACCACCAGCGCGATGGCCGCCGGCCACCAGATCAGCGGGTTCCCGACCGACAGGATGGCGGAGGTGCACTTCTCCACGTCACAGCCCGGGGTGCCCTGGGGCGGGGATTCATAGAAGAACGACGTGGGCCGCCCCATCACCAGCCAGCTCCAGGCGCTGGCCTGGTAGGGGTGCTCCGAACTCAGGCCCTGATGGAAGTTGTACGCCTCCAGGTGGTAGTGGACCAGGGACCTGACTGAGTCGGGGAGCCACCCCCATTCCGCCGACGGGTTGCTTTCCGCCCAATGGCGGAAGTAGGCGTTGTCCGACAGGAACCAGCCTGTCCAGGTCGCCGAGTAGACGATCCCTGCCACGGGGACCATGCCGATGAACGCCGGGATGCCGTCCCGGATGGCTCCGCCGCTGATCCAGCCCCGGATGCCCGCCACCCGCCGGGCGTTGAGGTCCCAGAGCAGGGTGAGGAGGCCAAAACCGGCCAGGAAGAACAGGCCCGACCATTTGGTGCCCACCGCCAGGCCCATGCAGACCCCGGCGGCAACCCGCCACCAGCGCACGCCCAGCCATGGGCCGGTCAGCAACGTGCCGGCCGGTGGCTGTCCGCCGTTCGCGGCAGCGGCGCGTGCCAGCCGTGCGGCCAGGCGGCGGCGCCCGTCGTCGCGGTCCATCAGCAGGGCGCCGAAGGCGGCAAGGATCCAGAACGTGAGGAAGATGTCCAGCAGCGATGTCCGGGACATCACCAGGTGGTGGCCGTCGACGGCGAGGAGCAGCCCCGCCGCGCCCGCCAGGGGAAGCGAGCGGAACAGTTTCAGGGCGATCAGGGAGACCAGCAGCACGGTGAGGGTGCCCGTAAGTGCTGCCGCGAAGCGCCAGCCAAAGGGGTTCTCCGGCCCGAACAGCCACATGCCCGCCGCAATCATCCATTTGCCGACCGGCGGATGGACCACATATTCCGGAGTGTTCAGCAGGACATCGGGGTTCCCGGCGTTGAAGGAATCATTGGCTTTGTCCGGCCAGCTGCGTTCGTAGCCGCTGATCAGGTAGGAGTAGGCATCCTTGACGTAGTACGTCTCGTCGAACACCAGCTTGTGCGGCACTTCGAGGCGGATGAACCGGAGGAGGCCGCCGGCCACCGCCGTGAGCACCGGGACCAGGATGTACCAGAGCCGCAGCGACGGCGGATAGTCGCGCCAGGATAGTCCGGTACCGATCAGCCTGGTCGTCAGCGCCTCGGCGGTGAACGCTTCGTCCGGCCGGCTGATCCAGGGCCGGACTGCTTTCCCGCCGGGTTCCCCTGCAGTGGCGCCGGTGCCGGCTGGGGATGCCGCCGGGCTGGGTTTCCCGGCCCCGGCGGGCCGCGTCGAGGTCTGCGTCACGAGCCCCATGCTACCTTTTGCGGCTGGAAGACCCGGCAGCAGTAGGCTTGGTGGGTGGACCCGAACCCCAGCCCCCTTCCCGAGCCCGCCCCTTCGACGGCGGGACGGATCGTCCTTGCCGCCACTCCGATCGGGAACACCGGCGATGCCTCCGCCCGGCTGGTGGAACTGCTGGGCACCGCGGACATCGTGGCGGCAGAGGACACCCGGCGGCTGCACCGCCTGGTCCAAAGCCTAGGTGTCGCCGTTGCGGGCCGCGTCATCAGCTACCACGAACACAATGAGGCCACCCGGACGGCCGAGCTCCTGGACCAGGTCCGTGCAGGCAGCACCCTTCTCATGGTTACGGACGCCGGGATGCCCGCGGTGTCCGACCCCGGTTTCCGCCTGGTGGAGGGGGCCATCGCCGCGGGACTTCCCGTGACCGCTGTCCCCGGGCCGTCCGCGGTCCTCACGGCGCTGGCATTGTCCGGCCTGCCCACTGACCGGTTCTGCTTTGAAGGATTCCTGCCCCGCAAGGCCGGTGAGAGGGCCTCGCGCCTCGCGGACCTTGCAGGGGAGCGGCGCACCATGGTGTTCTTCGAGGCACCGCACCGGCTTGAAGCCATGCTGCGGGCCCTGCGGGAGAGGTTCGGCCCGGACCGGCCCATCGCAGTGTGCCGGGAACTGACCAAGACGTATGAGGAAGTCATCCGCGGCACCGTGGGCGAGCTCCTGCAGTGGGCTGAGGACAACGAGGTCCGCGGCGAGATTGCCGTGGTGCTTGGCGGCGCCCCCGAACAGGCAGCCGGCACCCCGGAGGACCACGTTGCGGCCGTCAATGAACTGGTGGCCCAGGGCATCCGGCTGAAGGAGGCCGTAGCCGCCGTCGCCGAAGATGCCCGGGTCAGCAAGCGGGAGCTCTACTCGGCGGTCCTGGCCGCACGGTAGCGGGCAGCGAAGCCGTTCGTGACGCGCTGCGCCCGTGCTGTGCAGCTGCACAGCACGGCGGCGATTCCGCAGTGCGCAACGGCGTAGACCATGGGGGTGGCCCGCAGTAGTCTGGCAGTTAATCAGCCCCATGATCCCGGTCACTCCGGCCGCGGCGACGGGCTGCCACAACCCTACCGACGAGGGAGTCATCGTGACTGTCACTGCACAGCCGGCCGTTACCGCCGAGCGCGAAACCCGGCTTTTGGCCTCCGTTCCCACTGGGCTGCTCATCAACGGTGAGTGGCGCGACGCCGCGTCCGGCAAGACGTTCGACGTCGAGGATCCCGCCACCGGGAAGGTGCTGCTGAGCATTGCCGACGCCGGCCCCGAAGATGGTGCGGCGGCCCTGGACGCTGCCGCGGCAGCCCAGGAGTCCTGGGCGAAGGTACCGCCCCGCGAACGGGGGGAAATCCTCCGCCGGGCCTTCGACCTGGTGACGGAACGGGCTGAAGACTTCGCCCTCCTGATGACCCTGGAAATGGGAAAGCCGCTGGCCGAAGCCCGCGGCGAAGTGACGTACGGGGCGGAGTTCCTGCGCTGGTTCTCTGAGGAAGCAGTACGTGCCTTCGGGCGTTACTCGGTGTCTCCGGACGGCAAATCCCGCCTCCTGGTGGCCAAGAAGCCGGTAGGCCCCTGCCTGCTGATCACCCCGTGGAACTTCCCGCTGGCCATGGCCACCCGCAAGATCGCGCCCGCCGTCGCTGCCGGCTGCACCATGGTGCTGAAGTCCGCGAACCTCACGCCGCTGACGTCCCAGCTGTTCGCCGCCGTCATGCAGGAGGCCGGCCTGCCCGCCGGTGTCCTCAACGTCATCCCCACCTCCACGGCCGGGGCCACCACGGGACCGCTGATCAAGGATTCCCGCCTCCGCAAGCTGTCCTTCACCGGCTCCACCGAGGTGGGCCGCCGCCTGCTGGCCGACGCCTCCGAAAACGTGCTGCGCACTTCCATGGAGCTGGGCGGCAATGCCCCGTTCCTGGTCTTCGAGGACGCCGACCTGGATGCTGCCGTCACCGGCGCGATGGCCGCAAAGCTCCGCAACATGGGCGAGGCCTGCACCGCTGCCAACCGGTTCATCGTCCATGAGTCGGTGGCGGCCGAATTCGCCGAGAAGTTCGCCGCGAAGATGAAGGAAATGACCACCGCCCGGGGCACCGAACCCGAATCCAAGGTGGGCCCGCTGATCGACGGCAAGAGCCGGGACAAGGTGCACGAGCTGGTCTCCGACGCCCTGGCCTCCGGTGCCAAGGCAGTCCTGGGCGGCGCTCCCGTGGAGGGGCCGGGCTACTTCTACCAGCCCACCATCCTGTCCGGCGTTTCCGAGGGGACCCGGATCCTGTCCGAGGAAATCTTCGGCCCGGTTGCCCCGATCATCACCTTCAGCAGCGAGGACGAGGCCGTCCGGCTGGCCAACAACACCGAATACGGCCTGGTGGCGTACGTCTTCACCAAGGACATCAACCGCGGTATCCGGATGGGTGAGCGGCTGGAAACCGGCATGCTGGGCCTGAACGCCGGGGTCATCTCCAACGCTGCGGCACCTTTCGGTGGCGTGAAGCAGTCGGGCCTGGGCCGCGAAGGCGGCCTGGAAGGCATCGAGGAGTACCTCTACACGCAGTACATCGGCATCGCCGACCCCTACGCCGGCTAGCCCCGGCAGTCCGCAAGACCACACGTGCCGGCCGGGACTTCCCCGGCCGGTACCTGTGTGTTCAGCCCCCGCCTGCCCTGCCGCCGCCGTCGTCCGGCGCTGACCTGAAGCGTGCCCGGGCGTGCGGCACCCGGCGGATGGCACGGCCGGCAGCGCTGAACGGCATCCTGAGCAGCCGGCCCAGCCGCAGGGTGACCGACGGCGGGACCCACGAAGCAGCCCAACGCCTTGGCAGCGGGGCATTGGCGCGCAGTGACGCCTCCACGGCGGCAATGCCGGCTGCAAGGTCCTGGACTGCTGCATCGGCGGAACTGGCGGCGCCCGGACGTCCATACCTGTGGTGCTCAAAGGCTGAAGTGAGGGAGGCCACCGCCCCGTGGGCGTCCTGGTCCATACCGCCGGGCTCGCCCAGCAGGGTGCTGCGGAACCGGGCCGCGTAGGCCCGCGGCGTCTCGCTGTTCCCCGCGGGGAGCCCGTAGTCGGTGCCGAGGTCCCGGAGCTCGCTCCACGCCAGCGGGACGGCCAGGTCAGGGCGCTTCGGGTGCAGCCGCCGGGACCGGGCGCCGGCGCGCACCAGGTGCGGCGCGGCGGCCAGGAGTACCAGGCCCACCGCCCCGGCCGTCCCAAGGAGCCAAGGCATCAGGGGCACGCCGTCGCCGGAGCCGCTTCCGCCTGCGCCCGGGAGGGCCTGTGCCGTTGCGCTGGGGGACGGTGCTGGTACCGGGACGGTGTCGGGAATGAGTCCGTCGTTGTTGCCCAGCGATTCCGCCACTGATGGTGCTGAGGTCTCCGTGGCGTAGTCAGGGACCACTCCCCGCGAAGGGGTCGGTTCGAAGGGCACCCAGCCCAGGCCCTGGAAGTACAGTTCCGGCCACGCGTGGGCGTCGCGGGCATCGGCCTCGTACTCAGGGAGGGACCCCTGGCCGGCCACCGTTATGGTGGCCCCTGTCAGCCTGCCGGGGGCGTAACCCACGGCAATCCTGCTCGGAATGCCCTCCAGCCTGGCCATCACGGCCATCGCCGAGGCGTAGTGGATGCAGTAGCCGCTCTTCTGCTGCAGGAAATCTGCCAGGACGGAGAGCCCGTTGCCGTCGTAGCCGCCCTGCACCGGTGACTGCAGCGAGTAGGTGAACTCGGACGAGCGCAGGTACTTCTGGATGGCCATGGCTTTCTGGTACGGCGTCCCGGCGGATCCGGCCACAGTCTGTGCAGTGGTTTTGACGATGTCCGGCACATTGCCCGGAATGCTGGTGAAGACGTCGGGGATGCCGCGCGCCGGGGCCGAGGACTGGGCCAGCAGGGCTGCGGAGAGCTTGGGCACGGCAGAGGTCACCAGGTATTCCTGCCGCCGGGTGGTGGTGTCCGTGCCCTTGATGCTCAGCGTGGCCGGATCCCAGGTCCACTGGCCGCCCAGGCCACGGACGGTTTCAGGGGCATAGGGGACCGGCAGGTAGGGGCTGGTGAAGGAACCGGCGTCGACGGCGGTGACCAGGCGCACCTGCTCGTCGGTGAGGACTTGATAGCCGGGGTCGATCCGGCCGTCAAGGGGGACCCGGGATACGTTGCGGTCGTCGGGGCCCCAGGAGTCGCCGTCGAAATTGTCCACGGTCACCGAGCGCAGGTAGAGGGGCGTCGGTGAATTGGTGGCGTACGTGATCCTGCCGCTTCCGTCGGGCGTGCGCAGGCTGTTGCCCAGCGTGATCATCGGGTTGAGGCCGGTGGAAGCGCCCCACGGATTCAGCCTGGACCCCTGGGGGAAGGTGCCGCGGTCGAAGCCCGGAATGGCCAGTGGCAGCACCAGGGTGGCGGCCAGGGCCACGGCCCCGGTCAGCGCGGCGCGGCGCAGCAGTCCGGGACTGCGTGCCGGTCCGCCCTGCAGCCTGCCGTCCGGGGCGAACCACTGGCTGACGGCAAGGATCAGCAGGTATCCCGCCGCGGTGGCAAGGAAACTCCCCACTCCCACGCTTTGGGGTTTGATCATGGCCGGGACCACCAGCAGGGCCAGCAGGCCGGTGCCGGAGGCGGCCGGCATCCCCAGAGGCACCGCGAGGGCATCGACCAGAATGACCGCCAGGCCGAGCACGGCACAGACCACCATGACAATTCCGGCGTTGGGCGCCACGGGCGCTGTCTCCGCCAGCACGGTTTCGCTGGCGCGCTGGATCAGCCGGTCCAGCTCCGGCAGCGTGGCACCGGTGGGGACCACCCACAGGAAGCTGGAACCGCGGAAGAAGGTCATGGTCAGGACGCCGCCCAGCGCCACGAACCCTCCGGCGGTGACCAGCAGCGGCTGGGCGCGGACGGAACGGAGCGCGGCAAGCGTGAGGGCCACCGCCAGCACGGTGGTCATGGCGGGCCAGTACCAGTTCCAGCCGCGAAGGACACCGTTCAGGGACAGGGCCGCCCCGCAGACCGCCAAGGAGATTGCAGCCGCCATGGCCCAGGGATAGGCGCCCGCACCGGTGCGCCCCGCAGGAACCCGCCGATTGTCCCGGGCCTGGTCTCCGGAGCTCCTCGTCCGGGCCGGTGCGATGGTCATTTCGCCACCCCCGCTCCCCGGCGGACCTCCGCTGCGGGCGCGACGGGCAGGGCGGGGTCCTGGGCAAACTGGCCCCAGGCAGCAGCAAGCCGGGTCTTCGGCGCCGCGGCTACGGCCCGCCAGCCGCCCTGCCGCAGCACATCGAGGACATCCTGAAACTCCGCGGGCCGTTCCACGGCGAGGAGTGCGAACGCATCGGTCCCGTACGCGGCAGCCGGCGCCAGGGCTGCTGCCTCCTCCTTGGTAATCCGGCCCAACACTGCGATCAGCGGCCCCCGCATGCGGTGCGCGGACAGCTTGTCCATCAAGCGGTCATCAAATGCCGGCGGCCCCTGGTCGCTGCCCACGTGCGTCCGCGCCCCGGCAGCAGCCCGCCGCTCTATGTTCCTGCCGGGCAGCTCCGGGTGCGCTCCGTCCCGCCGCGGGTGGAGCGTGCCGGAGAGATGGATGGCCGCCAGGCTCTCGGCGATCGACTGCAGGCCGGATGCGCCGCTGTACTCCTCCGCCCCAGGCTCCGGAGAGGAGGGCGAGTGCAGGAATGCCGGGTCGCCGGCGGCATCCAGCAGCCGAAGGCTGTAATTGCGTTCAGCCAGGTGGGCGCCGGCGGACATGGCGGCAACCACGGACCACTCGAAGGTGTCGCTGGTGGCGGGCGCATGCCCATCGTGGCCGGGAAGCCCCGGCATGGATGTTCCAAGGCCGCCGGCGAACGCGCTGGAACGGTGGTCAAGGATGATGGTCGCTTCCGGCGTGGTGACCGATTCCTCCTGCCGGACCATCAGGGCCCCGTGCCTGGCCGTCGCCGCCCAATGGACCCTCCGCATTGGGTCCCCATGGCGGTATTCGCGGGTCATGACATCGTCGTCGCTGGGATTCGCGCGCACGCGGGTGGCGGTGACGCCGTCGTTGCCCCGCGCTCCGCCCAGTCCGGTGGCAGGCAGAGCGACGGCGGCCGGCGTCACGGTGAGGACGTCGCCGTCGTCAATGGGCCGCCGGTGCAGAGAGAGGCCGAAGGGGTCGGTGAACTCTGCCGTTACCGGCCCAATCCTGAACTGCCCGCGATACCTGGACGTCAGGTGGTATTCGTAACGGCTGGTGCCGCCGGTGGCGGAACGGGACGGGAACCGGAACGCGGGTGCCTGGCCAAACTGTCCCGGCAGCCGCTCCTCCATGACCACCCGCCCGCTGCCCGGGCCGGTCCTGGCCACCGCAAGGTTGACCGTGGCCGGTGCCGACGTTTCCACCGGGGAGGGGTTGAATTCCCGGTAGACCCGGAAGCGGGGTTTCACCAGGCGGACGCCTGCGAGGGAGACGAGCGGAAGCACCAGCAGCAGCAGGGCCAGCGTCAGGAGGTCGCGGCGGCCCATGACCTGGGCCGCAGCCAGCGTGAAGGCACCGGCCGCCAGCATGCCCCATCCGCGCCTGGTGAACAGGTGCTTCGGGAGCTTGTGCAGGAAGGCCATGGTGTGCGCCTAGCGGTTCCTGCTGCCGGCGGCCGCCGCTGCCCGGTTGGGCTGCCCCGGGGCCGCCTGGGGCACGGGCAGCCGGGACAGGATGCTGCGCAGGATGCTGTGCGGGGTCTCGCCTGCGCCGGCAGCTTTCCGGTCAAGGATGATCCGGTGCGCCAGGACGGCTTCGGCCACATCACCGACGTCGTCCGGAAGCACAAAATCGCGCCCGTCCAAGGCGGCGGTGGCCTTGGCGGCGCGCAGCAGCTGCAGCATGGACCGGGGGCTCGCGCCCAGCCGCAGCAGCGGGCTTTCCCTCGTGGCCCTCCCTATCGAGACCGTGTATTCCTTCACGGGATCCGAGACGTAGACCTGCTGGACGGTGGCGATCATGGCGGCAACATCGGAAGCTGTGACCACGGGGGTGACGGTGGCCAGCGGCGAGACTGCCTGGTGCGTCTCCAGCATCTCGATCTCTGCGTCCTTGTCCGGGTAGCCCATGGAAATCCGGGCCATGAACCTGTCCCGCTGCGCCTCCGGCAGCGGATATGTCCCTTCCATTTCGATGGGGTTCTGGGTGGCCACCACCATGAACGGCTCATCGAGTTTGTAGGACGTACCGTCCACCGTGACCTGGTGCTCCTCCATGCATTCCAGGAGGGCCGACTGGGTCTTGGCGGACGCGCGGTTGATTTCGTCGCCGATGACGATGTTGGCGAACACCGCGCCCGGCCGGAATTCGAAGAGCCTGGAGGCCTGGTTGTAGATGGACACCCCGGTCACGTCGGAAGGGAGGAGATCGGGGGTGAACTGGATGCGGTTGACGGTGCAGTCAATGGTCCGCGCGAGGGTTTTTGCCAGCAAGGTCTTTCCGACGCCGGGCACGTCCTCCACCAACAGGTGGCCCTGGGCGAGGAGGACGGTGAGCGCCAGCTTGGCGGCATCGGACTTGCCGTCGATGACGGTATTGACCGTGGTCAGGATGCGTTGCGCTGCTGCGTGGAAGGCACCGGAATCCATGGCTGCAGGCCGGTGGCCGTTCAGGTGGCTGACGGAATCGGCGACGCCGGCCAGGTTCAGGTTCGGTGCGCCTGCGTTGTTGGCAGTGCGTCGGTGGGGTTCCATCGGCAACCTTTCAGCCCGGGTTTCACCTGGACGTGACAGCAAGCCTGCCTTCGCCCCTCGGTGGGCGTGCGCGTGTCTTCGTTCCAGACTACTAACACAACTGCCGTGCCTGACAGAGAGTTCCGGCAAATATAGGGGAGCCTTGGGCCGCTAGGCTGGTTGGATGTGCAATTCGTCGATTCCCGCCGCCTACCGGGTACCCGCCGCAGACGCGGAACCGGAAGCGGACGCCGGGCGCCGGAAGGATTTCCCGCCTGCGCCGGAGCCCCTGCCAGTACCGGTCATGGACAACCACACCCACCTGGACTTCCCGGAAGGAAAGGGACCCGTCGGGATCAAGGCTGCACTGGATGCGGCAGAGGCCGTGGGCGTGCAGGGTGCGGTGCAGGTGGGCTGCGACCTGGAGTCCTCGCGGTTCACGGTGGAGGCGGTGGACCAGGACCAACGGCTCCTGGGAGCTGTGGCACTGCATCCCAACGATGCTCCGCACTACGCCGCCCGGGGCGCACTGGAAGCGGCCCTTGCCGAGATCGAACAGCTGGCCGCGCATCCCCGCATCCGGGCCATCGGCGAAACCGGGCTGGACTTCTACCGCACGGAGGGCGAGGGGCTGCGGCACCAGGAGTACTCCTTCAGGCGGCACATCGACATCGCCAAGCGCCTCGGCCTCACACTGCAGATCCATGACCGGGACGCTCACAGTGACGTGGTCCGTGTGCTCCGGGAGGAGGGTGCACCGCAAAGGGTGGTGTTCCACTGCTTCTCCGGTGACGAGGACCTGGCACGGACGTGTAACGAACAGGGCTGGTGGATGTCTTTTGCCGGCACCCTGACGTTCAGGAATGCCGCCAACCTCCGTGCCGCGCTCGCGGTCGCGGACCGGGAGCTGGTCATGGTGGAAACGGACGCTCCCTTCCTGACGCCGCACCCACACAGGGGGCGGCCGAACGCGAGCTATATGGTCCCGTACACCGTGCGGGCCATGGCAGAATTGACAGGCTCCGACCTCGCCGCACTTTGCACCTCCATCAGCGAAAATACCCTGCGGGCATACGGATCCTGGGCTTAATCCCACCCTCCTGCGGCACCCTCTATCGCATACCTGGTATGCAAAAATGTTGGCTGCTTTATAACGCTACGGTTACAGTGGGAAACTATTAGCCGGGGTCGGGGAAGGCCAACGGGTAATTTCACTCCACGTGCAGCCGGGCCGGCCTGTCCAACATCAGGCCTCGCCGCTGCGCGGAGTGTGGCGGCGCACTGGTGCCCGGACTCTCCTTTTTGAGGTTGCTCCGGGCATTTTATTGCGCATTCCCCGTGCCCGGATGGACCGAGAGTTACGGGCAATCGTGATCAAGTTCTTCACATCGGACGGCAAGTTCAGCTTTATAAAGGTTGGCGCCCAGCTGCTGGTGCTTTGCGGCCTGGTCGCAGGCCTCGTAGCCTTCGTGGGCAATAACAAAACAATCACGCTCAACGTGGACGGCCAAGCGTCGTCCGTGCAGTCCTTTGGTGGAACAGTGGAACAGGTGGTCAAGAGCGCCAACCTGGACCTGAAGCCCGGCGACCGCGTTTCCCCCTCCCTTGACGCCACCGTCCAGAACGGCACCGTCATCAACATCAACCAGGCCAAAGAAGTCAAGGTCAGCCTTGACGGGGCCGAAAAGACGGTCAACACCACGGCGCAGGACGTCGAAGACCTGGTGACTGAACTCGGTGTGGCCAGTGCCTCGTCCGTTTCGGCGCCCAAGGATGCCACCCTTTCGCTGGCCGGTTCCTACGTCTCCATCTCCACGCCCAAGACCGTCAGCATCGTGGCCGACGGCAAGGTGAACACCGCCACCACCACCGCCCCCACGGTCGGCAAGGTCCTCGAAGACTCCGGCGTAACCCTCGGGGCCAACGACCGCACCTCCCAGCCGGCCAACGCCAACGTGGTGAACAACATGGTCATCAAGGTTTCCCGGGTTGACACCGGCCAGACCGCCGTCACCAGCGAAGACGTTCCCTTTGACACCGTCACCGCCGAAAGCGCGGACATGCTCAAGGGTGAGAAGGAAGTGACCCAGGCCGGGGCCGCCGGAAAGATCGAGCGCACCTTCAAGCTGGTGCTCGTGGACGGCCGGGAGGCTTCCCGCACCCTGGTTTCGGAAAACGTAGCGGTCCAGCCGGTCACCGAGAAGGTCACCGTGGGCACCAAAGCCAAGCCTGCACCCCAGGCCGCCGCAGCCCCCGCGGCCGCCAACACCGGCGCAGCAGCACCGGCCATGATGAACGAAGCCATGTGGGACAAGATTGCCCAGTGTGAGTCCACCGGAAACTGGAGCATCAACAGCGGCAACGGCTACTACGGCGGCCTGCAGTTCGACATCCAGACCTGGATCGGCGCCGGCGGCGGCGCCTATGCGCCCAACGCCAGCCTGGCCACCAAGGCGCAGCAGATCGACATCGCCAACCGCGTCTACGCACAGCGTGGCCTGTCACCGTGGGGCTGCGGCTGGGCCGCCAGCCGCTGATCGGCCGGCATCAACGCGCAAAAAACGGCTGTGGCCGGCCCCGGGTACTCCGGGGCCGGCCACAGCCGTTAACGGGGGAGGGCCAAGTGCCGCGCGGGATAGGATACCTAGGTGACTGAACCGATCCCCGCCGTTCCCGCACCGTTGTTCGGTGCCTCCGACATACGCCGGATGGCAGAGGAAATTGGGGTCAGGCCCACCAAGACCCTGGGCCAAAACTTTGTCATTGACGGCAATACCATCCGCCGGATTGTGGCCGCGGCAGGCGTGGGGCCGGATGAAACAGTGCTCGAGGTCGGTCCGGGGCTGGGCTCCCTGACGCTGGGGCTGCTCGACGCGGCAGCGGCGGTCGTCGCCGTCGAAATCGATCCGGTCCTTGCCGCAAAGCTCCCCGAAACCGTGAACGAATGGCGCCCGGCCGCTGCAAACGCGTTTCACCTGGTGCACGCCGATGCCATGAAGGTCACCGAACTGCCGGTGCAACCCACGGCGCTCGTAGCCAACCTGCCCTACAACGTGGCAGTTCCCGTGGTGCTGCACCTCCTGCAGCATTTCCCCAGCCTGCAGCACGGCCTGGTGATGGTGCAGGACGAGGTGGCAGACCGGTTGGCAGCCGGACCCGGATCCAAAACCTACGGTGTTCCCTCCGTCAAGGCCGCCTGGTACAGCCAGATGCGCAAGGCCGGCGTGATCGGCATGAACGTCTTTTGGCCGGCCCCCAAAATCCATTCCGGGCTTGTGGCCTTCACCCGCCGCGAACCCCCCGCCACCACCGCCACCCGCGAACAGGTGTTTGCCGTCGTGGACGCCGCGTTTGCGCAGCGGCGCAAAACGCTCCGGGCCGCCCTGGCAGGCTGGGCCGGGGGAGCGCCGGAAGCTGAGCGTTGCCTGCTGGCAGCCGGCGTCGACCCCACCGCACGCGGCGAGGTCATCGACATCGCCGCATTCGCCAGGATCGCCGAAGCCAGGGAAAACCGCCCGTGAACGCGGGACTTGAGAGGGCGGCCAGGGGGCGGTTCGCGGCCAGGACGGTGCGCGTCAAGGCGCCCGGCAAGGTCAACGTGTCCCTCGCCGTTGGGCCGCTGCGGCCTGACGGCTACCACTCGGTGGCCAGCGTCTACCTCGCAGTGTCCCTCTATGAGGA